>NZ_JBICMM010000037.1:0-220874 GCF_043106425.1 Pseudomonas sp. FYR_2 | reverse complement strand
CATGCAGGTAGGGGTTTTGTCTTTATGGCCCGAAAAAGCCAAGCTCTCACGCAAGTCTTGGCCTTGCCCAGATCCCTGTAGGACCGGCTTTAGCCCCGAACACCGGCAAAGCCGGTGCCATCCTCCGCGTCGCTTGCTTCGCGGCTAAAGCCGCTGCCACAGGTCTCCCTCCCACAATTCGAGCCAGAACACTAGAATAGCCCCACGCACCTATTCAGAAGCGCTATATGCCAAACCCTGTCGAACCTGAAACCCTGGCCCAGTTGCCGCTGGACGAGCTTGTCGCTTGCCACGAGTGCGACCTGCTGCTGCGCAAGCCCGTGCTCCAGCACGACGAAAAAGCCCAATGCCCGCGCTGTGGCTACGAGCTCTACGCTCATCGGCACAATGTGGTCAACCGCAGTCTGGCGTTGGTACTGACCGCCCTGTTGCTTTTCGTGCCAGCCAATTTCCTGCCAATCATGCAGCTGCATCTGCTTGGCCAGACTTCGGACGACACCGTCTGGAGTGGTGTGCTGGGCCTGTACAACTCAGGAATGCGCGGCGTAGCCGTGGTGGTTTTCTTGTGCAGCATGGCCATCCCCCTGGCAAAACTGCTTTGCCAGTTGGCAGTGCTGCTGAGCATTCGCTTGAATATGGGGCGTAACTTCGGCCTGCTGTTCTACCGCATCTATCACCACCTGCGTGATTGGGGCATGCTCGAGGTTTATTTCATGGGTGTGCTTGTGGCCATCGTCAAGTTGGTGGACCTGGCCGAATTGACGGTGGGCCTGGGGCTGTTCTGCTTCATCAGCCTGCTATTGATTCAGGTGTGGCTCGAAGTGGTGATGTCACCTCACCAGATCTGGAGTGCACTATCGGGGGAGGACCTGCATGCGGGCGATTGATGCGGGCATTCTTGTCTGCAATGAATGTCACGAGCTGAACCGGCAAGAGCCCGACAGCATTTCACAGACCTGTACGCGTTGCGGGGCCATCGTGCATGCGCGCCGGCCGAACAGCATCGTGCGTACCTGGGCATTACTGATTGCTGCATCAATCCTGTACATCCCGGCCAACATGCTGCCGATCATGACCGTGAGTACGCTCGGTCAGGGCAGCCCCGACACGATCATGTCCGGCGTCATCACGCTGCTCAAGCACGGCATGGTGCCCATCGCGGCTGTGGTGTTCATTGCCAGTATCCTGGTGCCCACGTTCAAGCTGGTGGGAATCGGCTTGCTGCTGTACTCCGTTCAGCGCCGGCAACCGCTGTCTGCCCGACAACGGATTTTGATGTACCGCTTTATCGAATTCATTGGGCGCTGGTCCATGCTGGATATCTTCGTCATTGCCATTTTGGTGGCGGTGGTGAATTTCGGTCGAATAGCCAGTGTCGAAGCCAACCTGGGCGCTGTCGCCTTCGCAACTGTGGTGATCCTGACAATGCTTGCCGCTTTAACTTTCGATCCCCGACTGATTTGGGATAACACGGAGTCGGATGACGACCATGAGTGACCTGCCAACGGCTAAAACCCGCCCAGCCTCGAACTGGTCGGCCATCTGGATCCTGCCTTTGATCGCCTTGATGATCGGTGGCTGGCTCGCATGGCAAGCCTACCGTGATGCCGGTGTGCAAATTGAAGTCCGTTTCGAGTCAGGCGAGGGCATCGTCGCCAATAAGACTGAGGTGATCTACAAGGGCATGCCGGTTGGCAAGGTGGTGAGCCTGGTGCTCGACGCCAAGGGCGACAACCAGGGTGTGATCGCTACCATCGAGATGAACAAGGCCGCCGAGCCTCACCTGACCAAAGGCACGCGCTTCTGGCTGGTGAAGCCGAGTGTCAGCCTGGCGGGTATTTCCGGTCTTGAAACGTTGGTATCGGGTAACTACATCGCCGTTAGCCCGGGGGAGGGGGAGCGCACAAAGCGCTTCACCGCATTGAAGGTGGCACCACCGCTCTCGGACACGGAGCCGGGCCTGCATTTGACGCTCAAGGCTGACAGGCTGGGCTCGCTCAACCGTGACAGCCCTGTGTTCTACAAGCAGATCCAGGTTGGTCGCGTAAAAAGCTACCGCTTGTCCGAGGACCAGAGCACTGTAGAGGTCAAAGTCTTCATCGAGCCAGCCTACGCCAGCCTGGTGCGCAAGCACACGCGCTTCTGGAACGCCAGCGGCGTCAGCATCGATGCTTCGCTTTCGGGTGTTAAGGTGCGCAGCGAGTCGCTGTCGAGCATTGTGGCCGGTGGTATCGCTTTTGCCACGCCGGAATACCGCAAGGACAGCCCGCCCACCGATCCGAGCCTGCCGTTCCGTCTGTATGAAGACTTCGATGCAGCCCAGGCCGGCATCCGCGTCAAAGTGAAGCTGAGTGACTATGAAGGCCTGCAGGCAGGTCGCACGCCAGTCATGTACAAGGGCATCCAGGTGGGCTCGCTGAAAGCCCTGAAGATGGAAGACAACCTGGCCAGTGCATCAGCGGAGCTGACGCTGGACCCGCTGACCGAGGACTACCTGGTCGAAGGCACGCAGTTCTGGGTGGTCAAACCGTCGATTTCCCTGGCGGGTATCACCGGCCTAGAGGCATTGGTCAAAGGTAACTACATCGCCATTCGCCCGGGCGAGAAGGGCGCACGGCCCGAGCGTGAGTTCGAGGCCCGCGCCAAGGCGCCGCCGCTCGACCTCAAGGCGCCGGGCCTGCACATGGTGTTGTTCGCCGACACCCTGGGTTCACTGGAAATCGGCAGTCCGGTGATGTACCGCCAGGTGAAGGTGGGCAGCGTGCAGAGCTACCAGTTTGCCCGTAACAGCAACCGCATTCTGATCGGCGTGCATATCGAGAAAGAGTACGAGAAGCTGGTCAACGGTTCGTCGCGCTTCTGGAACGTCAGTGGTATCACCCTGACGGGCGGCCTGTCGGGCATCAAGATCAAGAGTGAGTCGCTGCAAACGCTGATGGCCGGTGGTATCGCCTTCGACACGCCGCGGCCCGATGTAGCGCTCAAGCGCCATATTCCGCGTTTCCGCCTGCATGATAGCCAAGAGGCGGTAAACCGCGCGGGTACCTTGATTACCATCCGCGTTGACCGGGCAGATGGACTGAAGCCGGGCACTGCGATCCGCTTCCGTGGCCTGGATGTGGGCAGTATCGAAAGCGTCGACCTTACCGATGACCTGCAGGCGGTGCTTCTGCGCGCTCGCATTACCGAGTCGGCCGACCGTATCGCCCGTGTCGGGACGCAGTTCTGGGTGGTCAAGCCTGCTTTGGGCCTGGTACGCACCGAAAACCTCGACACCCTTGTGGGCGGGCAGTACCTGGAAGTGCAGCCGGCGGCCAAGGACCGTGGCCCGCAGCGCGATTTCATCGCCCTGGCTGATGCGCCGCAGGTGGCGGGGCCAGAAGTCGGTTTGCCATTGACGCTCAGTGCGCCACGCCGAGGCTCGATCAAGCCCGGTGTGCCGGTGACCTACCGTGAGGTGGCGGTGGGGAAGGTAACAGGCTTCGAGCTGGGCCAGAATGCCGACCGCGTGCTGATCCATATCCTTATCGAACCACGCTATGCGGCTTTGGTGCGCAGTGGTAGCCGCTTCTGGAACAGCAGTGGCTTCGGTTTCGACTGGGGGCTGTTCAAGGGGGCTACGGTGCGTACCGAGTCGGTGGAAACCCTGATCGACGGTGGTATCGCGTTCGCTACGCCAGATGGCGAGCAAATGGGTAACCCGGCTCGGCCACAGCAGACCTTCGCCTTGTTCGACAAGGCCGAGGATGAATGGCTGCAGTGGGCGCCGAAGATTCAGATCGCCAAGTAAGAATTGTTGGAGCGGGTTTACCTGCGAGGAATCTTGCGATGCATGACATCGGCTCTGCCGGTGTTCGCGGGTGAATCCGTTCCTACAAGCGTCAATTGATGAGTATTATTGTGTCAATTGACTATCAATGTTCGAGTCGAATGATTCCAATAAATTGCAGGCAACAAAAAGCCGACCCTAGGGTCGGCTTTTCGACTAGCACGTCGCTTAGGCAGCTGCAGCTTCTTTCAGCGCCTTGATGTGGCCATTCAGACGGCCTTTGTGACGAGCAGCCTTGTTCTTGTGGATGATACCTTTGTCGGCCATACGGTCGATTACAGGTACAGCCAGAACGTAAGCGGCTTGCGCTTTTTCGGCGTCTTTTGCGTCGATGGCTTTAACTACATTCTTGATGTAGGTGCGGACCATGGAACGCAGGCTGGCGTTGTGGCTGCGACGCTTCTCAGCCTGTTTTGCACGTTTCTTGGCGGAAGGTGTGTTGGCCACCGTCGAGCTCCTCGAAAGACTTTAGGTAAATAGCAAACAAAATAGGCCGCGAATCATGCCGATCAGTCGACCGGATGTCAAGGCCACCTGCAAGGTTCCGCCGAGCGGTGCGCCAACAAGCGGGAAAGATTCCTTTCTGCTGCGCGACCTGTACACTCGGGAATTTTTGGCTCCCCTGCGAAGGCGCGGGAGTATCGCACATTCGGACGCTGTCTGGCAGCGTCCTCTGTCATTGGCGTGAATCTTTTCGATGAACCTGCTCAAATCCCTGGCTGCAGTAAGCTCGATCACCATGATTTCGCGGGTGCTGGGCTTTGTTCGCGACACCATCCTGGCACGCATCTTTGGTGCAGGTGTCGCCACCGATGCCTTCTTCATCGCGTTCAAGCTGCCCAACCTGCTGCGGCGCATCTTCGCCGAAGGGGCCTTCTCCCAGGCCTTCGTGCCGATCCTGGCCGAATACAAGACCCAGCAAGGCGAGGAAGCGACGCGCACCTTTATCGCTTATGTCAGCGGTCTTTTGACCTTGGTCCTGGCCTTGGTGACTGCCATCGGCATCCTCGCGGCACCGTGGGTGGTGTGGGCCACAGCCCCGGGCTTTGTCGACAGCGCGGAAAAATACGAGCTGACCACTGCGCTGTTGCGGGTGACTTTTCCTTATATATTGCTGATCTCGCTGTCTTCCCTGGCCGGGGCGATCCTCAATACTTGGAACCGTTTTTCGGTACCCGCCTTCACGCCGACCTTGCTGAACGTGGCGATGATCGCCTTCGCCGTGCTGCTGACGCCGTACTTCGACCCACCGATCATGGCTTTGGCCTGGGGTGTGCTGGCCGGTGGCCTGGCGCAGCTGCTGTACCAGCTGCCGGCGCTGAAAAAGATCGGCATGCTCGTGCTGCCGCGCCTGAACCTCAAGGACGCGGGGGTATGGCGGGTGCTGAAGCAGATGCTGCCGGCGATTCTCGGGGTTTCGGTAAGCCAGATTTCGCTGATCATCAACACCATATTCGCCTCCTTCCTGGTGGCCGGCTCGGTGTCGTGGATGTACTACGCCGACCGCCTCATGGAGCTGCCCTCGGGCGTGTTGGGCGTGGCCTTGGGCACCATCTTGCTGCCGACCCTGGCCAAGACCTACGCCAACAAGGACCGCGAGGAGTACTCGAGGATTCTCGACTGGGGCCTTCGCCTATGCTTCCTGCTGGTGCTGCCCTGCACCCTGGCATTGGCCATTCTTGCCGAGCCACTGACTGTTGCGCTCTTTCAATATGGCAAGTTCAGTGCGTTTGATGCAGCCATGACGCAGCGGGCGCTGATGGCGTATTCCGTAGGCTTGCTGGCGATCATTCTGGTCAAGGTACTGGCACCCGGCTTCTATGCGCAGCAGAATATCCGCACGCCAGTGAAGATCGCGATTTTCACCCTGGTCTGTACCCAGTTGTTCAACCTTGCGCTGGTCGGCCCGCTTGCGCATGCCGGCCTGGCATTGGCGATCAGCCTGGGTGCCTGCCTGAATGCCGGCTTGCTGTTCTGGAAGCTGCGCAGTCAGCAGTTGTTCCAGCCGCAGCCAGGCTGGGCAGTGTTCCTGCTCAAGCTGGTTTTGGCAGTGACGCTGATGTCGGCTGTACTGCTGGCAGGCATGCACTATATGCCGGCCTGGGAGCAGGGCATCATGCTGGAGCGTTTCCTGCGGCTGGGGGCGTTGATCCTGGCCGGTGTCATGACGTATTTCGGCTGCCTGTACCTGTGCGGCTTCCGGCCCCG
This sequence comes from Pseudomonas sp. FYR_2, assembly GCF_043106425.1. NCBI lineage: Bacteria > Pseudomonadati > Pseudomonadota > Gammaproteobacteria > Pseudomonadales > Pseudomonadaceae > Pseudomonas > Pseudomonas sp. FYR_2. The sequence continues at coordinate 214,837 of NZ_JBICMM010000037.1, read as the reverse complement.
GCATTTCGCCCGCAAGGCCCTGCACTGAGGCTTCGGACGGGTCAGGCGTCGGTTTTTCACATTCCACGCCGCCCTTGGGCGCTGCTGCCTGTCACCAGCGCCCGGGTGTGGTTATAATCGGCCACTTTATGAGCAAGAAGCGCGTTATGCAGCTGGTTCGAGGTCTTCACAACCTGCGCCCCGAGCACCGGGGCTGTGTCGCCACCATTGGCAACTTCGACGGGGTTCACCGCGGCCACCAGGCAATCCTGGCGCGCCTGCGCGAGCGCGGCCAGGCGTTGGGCCTGCCGACCTGTGTGGTGATCTTCGAACCGCAACCGCGCGAGTATTTCGCCCCCGATACCGCACCGGCGCGCCTGGCACGCCTGCGCGACAAGGTCGAGCTACTGGCCGCCGAAGGTATCGACCGGGTGCTGTGCCTGGCGTTCAACCAGCGACTGAGCAAGCTCAGCGCCGATGCCTTCGTCAAGGCCATCCTGGTTGACGGCCTGGGTGTGCGTCACCTTGAAGTGGGTGATGACTTCCGCTTTGGCTGTGACCGCGCCGGTGACTTCGCCTTTCTGGTCGAGGCCGGCAAGCAGTACGGCTTCACCGTCGAGGCCGCTAATACGGTGATCCAGGACGGCCTGCGGGTCAGCAGCACCGAAGTGCGCAAGGCCCTCAGCGAAGGTAACTTCGAGCTGGCCGAGCACCTGCTGGGCCGCCCGTACAGCATCACCGGCCGCGTGCTGCATGGCCAGAAGCTGGCTCGCCAGCTCGGCACACCTACCGCCAACATCCAGTTAAAGCGCCGCCGCGTGCCGCTGTCCGGGGTCTACCTGGCCAGCATCGAGATCGACGGCAAGGCCTGGCCGGGTGTCGGCAATATCGGCGTGCGCCCCACCGTTGCCGGTGATGGGCGCCCGCACCTGGAGATTCATCTGCTGGATTATGCCGGCGACCTTTACGGCCGGCGCCTGACGGTGGAGTTCCACCACAAGCTGCGTGAAGAGCAGCGATTCGCCTCCCTGGAGGCGCTGAAGTCGGCGATCGATGCGGATATCGCCGCCGCACGTGCACATTGGCACGCTCAACCGCTAACGAAGAGCCTGAAATGACCGACTACAAAGCCACGCTTAACCTTCCGGACACCGCCTTCCCCATGAAGGCCGGCCTGCCTCAGCGCGAACCGCAGATCCTGCAGCGCTGGGACAGCATTGGCCTGTACCAGAAGCTGCGCGAAATTGGCAAGGATCGTCCCAAGTTCGTCCTACACGACGGCCCGCCCTATGCCAACGGCAAGATTCACATCGGTCATGCGCTGAACAAGATCCTCAAGGACATGATCGTCCGTTCCAAGACCCTGGCCGGCTTCGATGCGCCGTACGTGCCAGGCTGGGACTGCCATGGCCTGCCGATCGAGCACAAGGTTGAGGTAACCCACGGCAAGCACCTGTCTGCCGACCGCACCCGCGAGCTGTGCCGCGAGTATGCTGCCGAGCAGATCGAAGGGCAGAAGACCGAGTTCATTCGCCTGGGTGTGCTGGGTGACTGGGACAACCCGTACAAGACCATGAACTTCGCCAACGAAGCCGGCGAAATCCGCGCCCTGGCCGAAATGGTCAAGCAAGGCTTCGTGTTCAAGGGCCTCAAGCCAGTGAACTGGTGCTTCGATTGCGGTTCGGCGCTGGCCGAGGCCGAGGTCGAGTACGCCGACAAGAAATCCCAGACCATCGACGTGGCCTTCCCGGTTGCCGACGAGGCCAAGCTGGCCGCCGCTTTCGGCCTGGATGCGCTGGCCAAGCCAGCCGCCATCGTGATCTGGACTACCACCCCGTGGACCATCCCGGCCAACCAGGCGCTGAACATCCACCCGGAGTTCAAATACGCCTTGGTCGATACCGGTGAGCGCCTGCTGGTGCTGGCTGAAGAGCTGGTCGAGTCGTGCCTCAAGCGCTACAACCTAGAAGGCTCGGTCATCGCTACCGCGCAAGGTTCGGCGCTGGAACTGATCAACTTCCGCCACCCGTTCTACGACCGCCTGTCGCCGATCTACCTAGCTGACTACGTCGAGCTGGGCGCCGGTACCGGCGTGGTGCACTCCTCGCCAGCCTACGGTGAAGACGACTTCGTCACCTGCAAGCGCTACGGCATGGTCAATGACGACATCCTCACCCCGGTGCAGAGCAACGGTGTGTATGTCGAGTCGCTGGAGTTCTTCGGCGGCCAGTTCATCTGGAAGGCCAATCCGGCCATCGTCGAGAAACTGAGCGAAGTCGGTGCGCTGATGCACACCGAAACCATCAGCCACAGCTACATGCACTGCTGGCGTCATAAAACCCCGCTGATCTACCGCGCCACCGCGCAGTGGTTCGTGGGCATGGACAAGCAGCCGTCTACTGGCGAGCCGCTGCGTGAGCGCGCCCTGAAGGCCATCGAAGAGACCAAGTTCGTACCGGCCTGGGGTCAGGCGCGTCTGCATTCGATGATCGCCAACCGCCCGGACTGGTGCATCTCCCGTCAGCGCAACTGGGGCGTACCGATCCCGTTCTTCCTGCACAAGCAAACCGGCGAGCTGCACCCGCGCACCGTCGAGCTGATGGAAGCCGTGGCCAAGCGCGTCGAACTGGAAGGCATCGAAGCCTGGTTCAAGCTGGACGCTGCTGAGCTGCTGGGCGCTGAAGCCGACCAGTACGACAAGATCGCCGACACCCTCGACGTGTGGTTCGACTCGGGCACCACCCACTGGCACGTACTGCGTGGCTCGCACGACATCGGCCATGCTACCGGCCCGCGCGCCGACCTGTACCTGGAAGGTTCCGACCAGCACCGCGGCTGGTTCCACTCTTCCTTGCTGACCGGTTGCGCCATCGACAACCATGCGCCTTACCGCGAGCTGCTGACCCACGGCTTCACCGTGGACGAGAACGGCCGCAAGATGTCCAAGTCGCTGGGCAACACCATCGAGCCGGAGAAGGTCAACAACACCCTGGGTGCCGACATCCTGCGCCTGTGGGTTTCCGCTACCGACTACTCCGGTGAAATGGCGGTTTCCGAGCAGATCCTGCAGCGCAGCGCCGACGCCTACCGGCGTATCCGCAATACCGCACGCTTCCTGCTGTCCAACCTGTCCGGCTTCGACCCGGCCCGCGACCTGCTGGCCCCGGAAGACATGCTGGCACTGGACCGCTGGGCCGTGGACCGCACCCTGTTGCTGCAACGCGAGCTGGAAGAGCACTACAGCGAGTACCGTTTCTGGAACGTCTACTCCAAGGTGCACAACTTCTGCGTGCAGGAGCTGGGCGGCTTCTACCTCGACATCATCAAGGACCGCCAGTACACCACCGGCGCCAACAGTGTCGCCCGCCGTTCCTGCCAGACTGCGCTGTACCACATCAGCGAAGCGCTGGTGCGCTGGATCGCGCCGATCCTGGCCTTCACCGCCGATGAAATCTGGCAGTACCTGCCGGGCGAGCGTAACGAGTCGGTGATGCTCAACGGCTGGTACCAGGGCCTGAGCGAGCTGCCCGAAGGCACCGAGCTGGACCGCGCCTACTGGGACCGCGTGATGGCGGTGAAGGCCTCGGTCAACAAGGAGCTGGAAAACCAGCGTACCGCCAAGGTCATCGGCGGCAACCTGCAGGCCGAAGTCACCCTGTACGCCGACGAAGGCCTGAGCGCCGACCTGGGCAAGCTGGGCGACGAATTGCGCTTCGTGCTGATCACGTCGGCCGCCAGCGTGGTGTCGTTCGTGCAGGCGCCAGCGGATGCTGTGGCCACCGAAGTCGAAGGCCTCAAGCTGAAAGTGGTCAAGTCGGGTCACGCCAAGTGCGGCCGTTGCTGGCACTTCCGAGCCGACGTCGGCAGCCACCCGGAGCACCCGGAAATCTGCAGCCGTTGCGTCGACAACCTGAGCGGTTCGGGCGAGGTGCGTCACTATGCCTAACCCTGCAGCGGGGCGCTTCGGGCGCCTTGCATGGCTTTGGCTGAGCTTGCTGGTCCTGGTCCTCGACCAGGCCACCAAGCTGTATTTCAACAACGCCTTGACCATGTACCAGCAGATTGTCGTCATCCCGGACTACTTCAGCTGGACCCTGGCCTACAACACCGGTGCTGCCTTCAGCTTCCTGGCGGAAAGCTCGGGCTGGCAGCGCTGGCTGTTCGCCCTGATCGCCGTGGTGGTCAGTGCCGTGCTGGTGGTGTGGCTCAAGCGCCTGGGGCGTAACGAGACCTGGCTGGCTGTGGCGCTGTCGCTGGTGCTGGGGGGCGCGATCGGTAACCTGTACGACCGCGTCGTGCTGGGCCATGTGGTCGACTTCATCCTGGTGCACTGGCAGAACCGCCATTACTTCCCGGCCTTCAACCTGGCCGACAGTGCCATTACCGTTGGTGCGGTGATGCTGGCGCTGGATATGTTCAAGAGCAAGAAGTCCGAGGATCCGGTCCATGACTGACACCCGTATCGGCCAGAACACCGAAGTCACCCTGCACTTCGCGCTGCACCTGGAAAACGGCGACACCGTCGACAGCACGTTCGACAAGGCCCCGGCCACCTTCAAGGTGGGCGACGGCAACCTGCTGCCAGGTTTCGAAAACGCGCTGTTCGGCTTCAAGGCCGGTGACAAGCGTACTGTGGTGGTGGCCCCGGAGAACGCCTTCGGCCAGCCCAACCCGCAAAACGTGCAAGTCATGCCGCGGTCCAACTTCGAAGGCATGGAGCTGTCCGAGGGGCTGCTGATCATCTTCAACGACGCCGCCAACACCGAGCTGCCGGGTGTGGTCAAAGCGTTCGATGACGACCAGGTGACCATCGACTTCAATCACCCACTGGCTGGCAAGACCCTGACCTTCGAGGTGGAGATCCTCGAGGTGAAGGCCCTGTAAGCCTGGAGCCGAGCATGCAAATCAAACTCGCCAACCCTCGCGGCTTCTGCGCGGGGGTCGACCGGGCGATCGAGATCGTCAACCGCGCGCTGGAGGTTTTCGGCCCGCCGATCTATGTGCGACACGAAGTGGTGCACAACAAGTTCGTGGTGGAAGACCTGCGCAACCGCGGTGCCATCTTCGTCGAAGAGCTGGACCAGGTGCCGGACGATGTCATCGTCATCTTCAGTGCCCATGGTGTTTCCCAGGCTGTGCGCCAGGAAGCGGCTGGCCGTGGCCTGAAAGTGTTCGATGCCACCTGCCCGCTGGTGACCAAGGTGCATATCGAGGTGGCCAAGTACAGCCGCGACGGCCGTGAGTGCATTCTCATCGGCCACGAAGGGCACCCGGAAGTCGAAGGCACCATGGGCCAGTACGACGCCAGCAACGGCGGTTCCATCTACCTCGTCGAAGACGAAGAGGATGTGGCCAGGTTGCAGGTGCGCGACCCGGATCACCTGGCCTTCGTGACCCAGACCACGTTGTCGATGGACGACACCAGCCGCGTCATCGACGCCCTGCGTGCACGCTTCCCGAACATCGGTGGCCCGCGCAAGGACGACATCTGCTACGCCACCCAGAACCGCCAGGATGCCGTGAAGCAGCTGGCCGGTGAATGCGATGTGGTGCTGGTGGTGGGCAGCCCGAACAGCTCCAACTCCAACCGCCTGCGCGAGCTGGCCGAGCGTATGGGCACCCCGGCTTACCTGATCGACGGTGCCGAAGACCTGCAACAAGGTTGGTTCGACCAGGTCGCTCGAATCGGCATCACCGCCGGTGCTTCTGCCCCAGAAGTGCTGGTGCGTGGCGTGATCGAGCAGCTCAAGGCCTGGGGCGCCACTGGCGCTGAAGAGCTGGATGGGCGGGAAGAGAACATCACGTTCTCGATGCCTAAAGAGCTGCGGGTTCGTTCGCTGATCTGATCAGGAACCTGCGCACAGAGGATCATTGGGATTGTCTGTGCGCAGGTCTATTCTGCCGGTGCTTGCCATAAACACACGATAGGGACTGGTGGGTTTATCGCAGACTACAAGCCTGCCGCTCATCTGGGCGTTGTTTGGCTGCATCGGAACACCCAAAGCACTGAACTTCACTTCTCCGCCAGTATTCGCTGTGATTTTCATTAGTCGAGAAAGCCGATGTTCACGCAGTACTTGCTGGTTATGCTCCAGCACTACCCGCCAACCATTCCCCCAATTACCGTCCAACGCCTGCACCAGCACCGGTTGGGTTTGCAGCATGGCATGGCTGCGCGCACTGCGCAGTGCTTGCGCCAAATCGCGGGCCGCTGCCGCCCGGTGTAGGTCATCGCTCATCGTTGCGTAGGCCGGTATACCGAGCTGTGTCAGCAAGACGGCCACAGCTAAGGCCGACAACATTTGAATCAGTGTTACGCCACGTTGCTTCACCGTGCATTCCTCCCTGGAAGTGCTTGGCTATAGCTTCACGTCCGCTGCCCAAGCGGTCTAGTCGGCCAGGTTCAAGGCTATCGCGGGAAAAGTCGCAGGAGGCGCAGGGATGCACGCAAGGCAACGGGGCATGACGCTTCTGGAGGTGCTGTTGGCAGTGGTGGTTGTGGCCGTGGGCATGTTCGCAACAGCAGCGATGCAGTTGCAGGCATTGCAGGCTGCGGACGGCGCGCGCCGTGATGGGCAGGCGGCTATGGCGGCGCACAGTGAGCTTGAGCGGAGGCGGCGATGAGCCACCGTCAGAGTGGGTTCGGTCTGCTTGAGGTGGTGATGGCGCTGGCCATTGGGCTAATGCTGCTGGCGGCGGCCAGCCAGCTCTTTGCCTCGGCACACCAGACCTGGCGCCTGCAAAGTACGGCGGTGCGTATGCAGGATGAAGCACGTCAGGCGTTGTTGCGTATGGCACAGGATATCCGCATGGCAGGCATGTTCGGCTGCCTGCGGATTCAGCCACGAGACTTCAAGGCCCCGGGCTCGCAGCAGGCTTTCGCCCGCCCGTTGGAAGTCGATTCCACGACTCTCAGCCTGGTTGTGGCGGAGCTTCCCGGACATGCAGGTAAGTCTGAATGGTTTTTGCACACTGACTGCATCGAGAAAGTCAGCGTGGATGAGAACCCAGAAGAGGGCTATCCACTGGCGTTCCCAATCAGCAGGTACGTCTACCAGCTCCAAGGCAATCAGCTGAAATTCAAGCGAAGAAAGAGCTTTCAGCCGTTGGTTGAGAATGTCAAAGAGGCGAGTTTCAAACTCGTGCAAACGCTGCAGGGCGAAAGGGTAGATATCGCGCTGACGTTATACGAGCCCGCGCTCAAGCTCGAACAGCGCCATGAGTTGAGTGTGGCGCTGCGTAACCCGGTGCCGAGTTCATGAAGCGACAACGCGGTGTCGTGCTGCTGTTGGCGTTGGTACTGAGCCTGCTGCTCGGCTTGCTCACAGCCTCTGCCTTGCGTGATGCCTTGGTGGAGACGCGCATGGCCGGCTACCTGCGCGATGGCCTGCTGGCGTTCGAAGAGGCAGAGGCCACATTGCAGGCCGGTGCAGATGAACTGCTGCGGGCACCTCCAGGCCAATGCCAGATGTGCCTGCCCCCGCCCCACCCGCACGATTTGACTGGGCAGTGGCAGGGCAGCAAAAGCGGCTACTTCCAGATCCAGCATCTAGGCATGAGCGAGCGCGCTGCGCACATGCCGGAAGGGCCGCAAGTTGCTTTGTACCGGGTAACCGCCGTCAGCCGGCAAGCACAAGCCCGGCAGGTTCTGGAAGCCGTCTACGCCGTGGCCGGCGACACAATCCAGCGCATCACCTGGCGCCAAAGACTGAGAGGAGACTGACATGCAGCAAGGCTTGAGCCTGATCGAGTTGTTGATTGTGCTGGCCGTGACCGGCATTCTGGCAGCCATTGCCTACCCCAGTTACAGCGACCAGCTTCGGCGAGCCGCGCGCAGCGAAGTGGTTGGCCTGCTGCACGATGCCGCCATGCGCCTGGAGCGCCACCGCGTGCGCACCGGCCAATACGCCGAAGGCGACCCGGCCTTGCCCGACGGCACCCGCTATTACAGCCTGCAGGCCCAGCGCGACAGCGACACCTTCACGCTGCGCGCCCGGCGGCTGCCGCATGGGCTGATGGCGCAGGACGGCTGTGGCGACTTCCAGCTTGACCAGGCCGGCGTGCAGCGCAATCCGGGTGCTGTTGAACACGGCGCCCACTGCTGGGGAAGCTGAAGGTTGAATGATGCCCCGTGCATCGCGGTTTTACTTCAGGTGTTGGATCGACAGATGAGCAAGCAAGTAGTGGTGGTCGGTGGCGGGGTGATCGGCCTGCTGACGGCGTTCAACCTGGCGGCGAAGGTCGGGCAGGTGGTGGTGTGTGACCAGGGCGAGGTCGGCCGTGAGTCGTCATGGGCCGGTGGTGGCATTGTTTCGCCGCTGTACCCGTGGCGCTACAGCCCGGCGGTGACCGCCCTGGCGCACTGGTCGCAGGATTTTTATCCACAGCTGGGCGAGCGTTTGTTCGCCAGCACCGGTGTCGACCCCGAAGTGCACACCACCGGCCTGTACTGGCTGGACCTGGACGACGAGGCCGAAGCGCTGGCCTGGGCCGAGCGCGAACAGCGGCCGCTGAGTGCCGTGGATATCTCGGCGGCGTATGATGCGGTGCCGGTGCTGGGCCCGGGCTTCAAGCGCGCCATTTACATGGCTGGCGTGGCCAATGTGCGCAACCCGCGCCTGGTCAAGTCGCTGAAGGCGGCGTTGCTGGCGCTGCCGAACGTAACCCTGCGCGAACACTGTCAGATCACCGGCTTCGTTCAGCAAGACGGGCGTGTCGCCGGTGTGCAGACGGCTGATGGCGTGCTGGCGGCGGATGAGGTGGTGCTCAGTGCGGGCGCCTGGAGTGGCGACCTCTTGCGTACCCTTGGCCTTGAGCTGCCGGTGGAGCCGGTGAAGGGTCAGATGATTTTGTTCAAGTGTGCCGAAGACTTCTTGCCGAGCATGGTGCTGGCCAAGGGGCGCTATGCAATCCCGCGTCGCGATGGGCACATTCTGGTCGGCAGTACGCTGGAACATGCCGGGTATGACAAAACCCCGACCGGGGATGCGCTGGAAAGCCTGAAGGCGTCGGCGGTGGAGTTGTTGCCTGAGCTTGAGGGGGCCACCGTGGTTGGGCACTGGGCGGGACTGCGGCCGGGGTCGCCGGAAGGTATTCCTTATATCGGGCCGGTGCCGGGGTATGCGGGGTTGTGGCTGAACTGCGGCCATTACCGCAACGGGCTCGTGCTGGCGCCGGCTTCGTGCCAGTTGTTCACCGACCTGTTGACCGGGGCCGAGCCTATCATCGACCCGGCGCCGTATGCGCCAGAAGGGCGTTTGGGCTGAAATCGCCGGGGCTGCAAAGCAGCCCCAAGAAGTCAACGCGGTGCCTGCAGGTGCCTGTTGGGGTAATGCTGCTCATACACCTTGCACACCCGCAGCACCTGCTCATCGGCAAAGCGCCCGGCTACCACCTGCAGCCCCACCGGTAATCCTTCGTGGGTAAACCCACAAGGCACCGAAGCCGCCGGCTGCTGGGTCAGATTGAAGGGATAGCTGAACGGCGTCCACTCCATCCACTGCGCCATCCCCGACCCAGGCGGCACGTTGTGCCCGGCTTCGAATGCCACCAGCGGCAGCATCGGCGATACCAGCACGTCATAGCGCTGGTGGAAGGCATTCATCTGCGCAATCAGCGCCGCCCGTGCTTCCAGCGCCTGGGTGTATTCGCCAAGGCCGATCCTGGCGCCTTGCTCGGCAATCCAGCGTAGCCCGGGGTCAAGCAATGCTCGCTGTTCATCGCTCAAGGCACTGGCCAACCGCGCCGCGCCGGCAAACCACAGGGTATTGAAGGTTTCCAGCGGGTCGCTGAACCCCGGGTCCACCTCTTCCACCTGCGCGCCCAGCCGTGCCAGGCGCTGCACTGCTTGCGCTACCAGTGCCTGGATTTGCGGGTCGACCTGCACGTAACCGAAGTTGGCACTGTAGGCGATGCGCAGGCCGCTCAGGTCTTGTTGCTGGCCCATCCACGGCGCCTGCCGTGGTGCGCCGGCCAGCCCGTCGCGGGCATCGGGGCGGGCGACGCAGTCGAGCATCAGTACCGCGTCGTCTACGGTACGCGTCATCGGCCCCAGGTGCGACAGCACGGTCATGGCGCTGGCCGGCCATTGCGGCACATAGCCGAAGGTCGGTTTGATGCCGAAGGTGCCGGTAAAAGCACACGGGATACGAATCGAGCCGCCGGCATCGCTACCCTGGTGCAGCACCCCCAGGTTTAGTGCAGCGGCGGCCGCAGCCCCCCCGGACGAGCCTCCGGCAGTCAGCCTGGTATCCCAGGGGTTGCGGGTGATGCCGTACAGCGGGTTGTCCGTCACCCCCTTCCAGCCGAACTCCGGCGTGGTGGTCTTGCCCACCAGCACTGCGCCGGCTTCACGCATGAACGCGGTGAAGGGGGCATCGACGTCCCACGGCCCAGCGCCGGAGGTGGTGCGGGACCCTTTGCGGGTGGGCATGCCACGGGTCAGGGTCAGGTCTTTGATCGAGGCGGGTACGCCATCCAGCCGGCCACAGGGCTCGCCCCGTTGCCAGCGCTGCTCGCTGGCGCGGGCGGCGGCGCGAGCACCTTCACCGTCGACATGGCAGAAGGCGTTGACTGCCGGATTGTGCAGGTCGATGCGCGTCAGCACGTCGTCGACCACCTCGACCGGCGACAGCTGACGACGCTGGTACAGTTCGAGCAATTCGACGGCGGTGAACTCACCCAACGCGGTTTTCTGGGTCATCTCAACGGGCTCCCGGGTTGGCGGCCTGGAACATGGCACGCAGCAGGACGTCACAGCCGTCGGCCAGGTCTTGCGGCGCGGCATTTTCGATTTCGTTGTGGCTGATGCCACCCTCGCATGGCACGAAGATCATCCCGGCCGGGCCCAGCTCGGCGAGGAAGATGGCATCGTGGCCGGCGCCACTGACGATATCCATATGGCTCAGGCCCAGCGTGCGTGCGCCCTGGCGCACGGCGTCCACGCACTGCTCGGCGAAGTACAGGGGCGGGAAGTCGGCGGTCGGGGTCAGCTGATAGCTCAGCCCGTGCCTGGCCGTGCTGCTTTCGATGGCCGTGCGTACTTCGTTCACCATGGCAGCGAGCTGCCCGGGGTCGAGGTGGCGCAAGTCGATGGTCATGTGTACCTGGCCGGGGATGACGTTGCGCGAGCCCGGGTGCAGGGTCAGGCAGCCGACTGTGCCGCAGGCATGTGGCTGGTGGGCGTGGGCCACGCGGTTGACCGCAGCCACCACCTCGGCCGCACCAACCAGGGCGTCCTTGCGCAGGTGCATCGGGGTGGGGCCGGCATGGGCCTCGACACCGGTCAGCACCAGATCGAACCATTTCTGGCCCAGGCAGCCTTGGACAACACCGATGGTAGTGCGCTGATCCTCCAGCACCGGGCCCTGCTCTATATGTGCTTCGAAGTAGGCACCGACGGCATGCCCGGTGGGCACACGCGGGCCGGCGTAACCAATGCGCTGCAGCTCGGCGCCGACCGACAGGCCCTGGTCGTCGACCTTTTCGAGGGTTTCCTGCAGGCCGAACTTACCGGCGAACACACCCGAGCCCATCATGCAGGGCGGGAAGCGTGAGCCTTCTTCGTTGGTCCACACCACCACTTCCAAGGGCGCTTCGGTGGTCAGGTCGAGATCGTTCAGGGTGCGGATCACTTCGAGGCCAGCCATGACGCCATAGCAGCCATCGAACTTGCCACCGGTGGGTTGGGTGTCGATGTGGCTACCGGTCATCACGGGGGGCAGGGCAGGGTTGCGGCCGGGGCGGCGGGCGAAGATGTTGCCGATGGCGTCGATGCTGACGGTGCAGCCGGCTTCTTCGCACCAGCGCACGAACAGGTCGCGGGCCTGGCGGTCGAGGTCGGTCAGCGCCAGGCGGCATACGCCACCCTTGGCGGTGGCGCCGAGCAGGGCCAGGTCCATCAGCGATTGCCACAGGCGCTCGCGGTTGACCTGCGAACCTTGGCCGAGCACGTGCTGTGAGGGATCGATGCGGGTGTTCATAGGCGTTCTCCTTTCAGGCGCTCAGGGCCAGGTAACGGTTTTTGATGCTCGGGTCCTCACGGAACTGCGCCGCGCTGCCCTGGTAGGCGACCCGGCCCTGCTCCAGCACGTAATGGCGGTCGGCAAGGGCATCGCAGACCATCAGGTTCTGTTCCACCAGCAGGATTGATAGGCCCTCGTCCTTGATGCGCCGCAGGATCTTCACCAGCTCGTCGACAATCACCGGGGCCAGGCCTTCGGTGGGTTCATCGAGGATCAGCAGCTTGGGGCCGTTGAGCAGGGCGCGGGCGATGGCCAGCATCTGCTGCTCGCCACCGGACAGCGCGAAACCACCATTGCGGCGCCGCTCCTTGAGCCGTGGGAACATGCTGTAAACGTCTTCCAGCTGCCAGCGGCTGGTTTTGCGCACGGCAATTTTCAGGTTCTCCTCGACGCTGAGCTGGCGGAATATGCCGCGGTGTTCGGGCACCAGGGCAATGCCGAGCCGGGCGATATCGAAAATTTCGCGGCCCACCAGTGGCTGGCCGTTGAAGCTGATCTGCCCCTGCCGTGGGCGGACGATGCCGAGGATGCTGCGCAAGGTGGTGGTCTTGCCCGCACCGTTGCGCCCAAGCAGGGTTACCAGTTCACCGGCCTCGACCTTGAGCGAAACCCCTTCGAGCACATGGCTCTTGTCGTAGTAGGCGTGGATCGAATCGACGTTGAGCATCAGGCGGCCTCTCCAAGGTAAGCGGTGCGAACGCGCTCGTCGTTGCGCACCTGTTCAGGGGTACCCTCGACCAGAATCTGACCGTGGCTCATCACCGTGATGCGCTGGCTGATCGACATGACGATGCTCATGTTGTGCTCGATCAGCAGCACGGTATGGTCGCGGCCAAGGTCGCTGATCAGGTCGGTCATTACCGGGATATCGTCGATACCCATGCCCGAGGTGGGCTCGTCGAGCATCAGCAGGGTGGGCCTGGCGCAGATCGACATGCCCACTTCCAGTACCCGTTGCTGGCCGTGCGACAGCTCACCGGCCAGGGTTTCGGCGCGGGCGCTCAGTTTCAGGCGCTCCAGCACCTGGTCGGCGGTGTTCCAGTGGCTGCGCTTGTGCTCGACACTGCGCCAGAAGTTGAGCGCGCCCAGGCCATCACGGCCTTGGGCGGCCAGGCGCAGGTTTTCGCGCACGGACAGGTTCTGGAACAGGCTGGTGAGCTGGAACGAACGGGCCATACCCAGTGCCACCCGCCCGTGGGATGGCTTGCGGATGATGTCCTGGCCGTTGAACAGGATCTTGCCAGCGGTGGCCTGGCGCTCGCCGGTCAGGCAGTGGAACAGGCTGGTCTTGCCGGCGCCGTTGGGGCCGATGATGGTGTGGATGGTGCCGGCGCGCACTTTCAGGTCAACGCCCGCAACCGCCTTGAACGGCCCGTAGGCCAGCTCCAGCTGGCGGGTTTCCAGGAGGTAGTCGCTCATCACAGGGTCTCCTTGGTCTTGGCCTGGGGTTTGTCGTTGGCGTTGCGGGTGGCCAGCAGGCGTTTGCCCAGTTCGGCCAGGCCACCCCACAGGCCGCCACGCATGAACACCACGACGAGGATCAGGATGACCCCCAGCAGCATCAGCCAGCGTGGCCACAGCTCCGACAGCACGTCGCCCAGCAGCACGATGGCGCCGGCCCCCAGCAGCGAGCCGAACAGCGAGCCGGTGCCGCCGACGATGGTCATGATCAGGATGTTCTCGCTCATCATCAGGTCGATGTTCGACAGCGGTGCAAAGTGCAGCAGCATGGCGTACAGCGCTCCGGCGATACCGGTGATGGCGCCCGACAGCATGAACACCAGGATCTTGAAGTGGCGGGTGTCGTAGCCGATGGCGGCGGCGCGGGTTTCGTTCTCGCGGATGGCCAGCAGGGTGCTGCCGAACGGCGAGCGGATGACCCGCAGGGCTGCGGCGAAGATCAGCAGGAACAGCACCGCCACAAACACATAGAAGTGCCGCGGGTCGGCCAGGTCGACCAGCACATGGCCGGCGATTTCGATGTTCGGCCGGGGCACATCGAGCAGGCCGTTGTCACCGCCGGTCCAGCCGCTGAGGGTGTAGGCCAGGAAGTAGGCCATCTGGCTGAAGGCCAGGGTCAGCATGACGAAGTAGATGCCGGTGCGGCGAATCGCCAGTGCGCCCACCAGCAATGCCAGGAAGGCGCCAAACACGGCAGCCCCCAGCAGCGCGGCGAACATGCCCCACTGCAGGTGGATCATCAGCAGCGCCGCGCCATAGGCGCCCACGCCAAAGAAGATGCCCTGGCCGAACGACAACAGGCCGGTGTAGCCCAGCAGCAGGTTGCAGGCCAGCGCGGCCAGGGCAAAGATCAGTATCTCGGTGGCCAGGGTGGCCGACGGCAGCAGCAGTGGCAGCGCCACCAGACTGGCAACCACCAGCAACAGTAGCGCCGGGGCGCGGCCCTTAGCGACTGGCAATGGATTTTTCTCGCTCATCTCAGGCTCTCCCGAACAGGCCATAGGGACGGACCAGAATCACGGCGGCCATGGCGCCGTAGATCATCAGGCTTGCACCTTGCGGCCAGAGGCTGGTCATCATGCTTTGCACCACACCTACCAGCAGGCCGCCAACCAGCGCACCGCCGAACGAGCCCATGCCGCCGATCACCACCACCACGAAGGCAATGCCGAGAATTTCCGGACCGACGAAGGGTTGCGCACCCCGTAGCGGGGCGAACAGCACACCCGCCACGCCGGCCAGGCCCACGCCCAGGGCGAAGGTCAGGGAAAACAGGCGGAAAATATTTGTGCCCAGCAGCGACACGGTTTCGGTGCTTTCGCTACCTGCCCGCACCAGTGCGCCGAAGCGGGTGCGCTCCAGCAGCAGCCACAGGCCAAGGCCGATCAGCGCGGCGAAACCGATCAGGAACAGGCGGTAGTAGGGGTAGATGAAGTCACCGAGGATCAGCACCCCGCGCAGCTCGGGCGGTACCGCAATGTTCTTGCCCACCGGGCCCCAGATCAGCACCGAGGCTTCCTGGATGATCAGCGCGATGCCGAGGGTGACGAGGATCTGGAAGGTGTGCGGCAGGTGGTAGATGCGCTTGATCAACAGGCGCTCGACCGCCCAGGCCAGGGCGGCCACCACGAGCGGTGCAATCAGCAGTGCCAGCCAGAAGTTGCCGGTGATGGCCACGGCGGTGTAGCACAGGTAGGCGCCCAGCAAGAAGAACGCGCCGTGGGCGAAGTTGACGAAGTTGAGCAGGCCGAAAATGATCGTCAGGCCCACGGCGATGAGGAAGTAGATCATCCCCAGGCCCAGGCCGTTGAGCAGTTGGAACAGGTACAAATCGAGCATGAGCGTGCCCTCGACAGCGCGCGGTGCGGCTGCCTGTACGAGTGTGTGTGACTAACGCCGTGGCTTCAGGCCAGAGCGCAACCGGTGTGGTCGACCTCGACGAACGAACGGCCCGAGCTGATGACTTCGGCCAGGTCGTCTTCGTCGCGCATCTGCCCCTGAGGCTTGCCGCGCAGCAGGTAGTAATCCTTGAGTACCTGATGGTCGCCAGGGCGGATCAGTTCTTCGCCGGTCGGGCCCTGGAAGCGCATGCCCTGCAATGCCGCAGACACGGCGGCACCCTCCAGGCTGCCAGCTTTGATGATGGCCTCAAGCATGACCTTGGTGCCGATATAGTCGGCAGCCAGCGGGTAGTTGGGGTTGATGCCATAGGCCTTGCGGGTGGCGGCAACCAGTTGCTTGTTCAGCGGGGTATCGACCTGGTGCCAGTACTGGGCACCCAGGTACACGCCTTCGAGCACGTCGCTGCCCAGCTCCTGGAACTGGTCGAGGCCGGCAGACCACACCATCAGTACTTTCATGCGGTCCTTGATGCCGAAGTTGACGGCTTGGCGCAGGGCATTGGAGGCCTGGCTGCCGAAGTTGAGCAGCACCAGCACATCGGGTTTGGCGGCGATGGCGTTGGTCAGGTAGCCGGAGAACTCCTGCTCCTGCAGCGAGTGGTAGCTGTTGCCGATGTGTTCCACGCCAAGCTCGGCAAACACCTTGCGGGCGTTGTCCAGCAGGGCGTCGCCGAACACGTATTGCGGGGTGATGGTGTACCAGCGTTTGGCCTCGGGCAGCTGGCGGCTCATGGGCACCAGGGTTTCGCGGATGGCGCCGTAGGTGGGCACCGACCAGCGAAAGGTCGAGGCGTTGCAGTCTTTACCGGTGATTTCGTCGGCGCCCACAGGCGTCATGAACACGCCGCCGGCCTTGTGGATTTCCTTCGACACCGCCAGTGCCGAAGACGACAGTGTGCAGCCCTGGAAGAAGCGTGCGCCATCCTGGCCGATGGCTTCCTGTACCTTGCGCACCGCCTTGCCGGCGTTGCCTTCGGTGTCGATGACCTTGTACTTGAGCGGGTGGCCGAGCAGCTGCGGGTACTCGGCGATGGCCAGGCGCGACCCCATGTCGGCGTACTTGCCGTAACTGGCGAAGGCGCCCGACATGGACTTGAGCCCATACAAGGTCAGCGGTTGGTCGGCGAATGCCCGGTGCGCTCCCAAGGGGAGGCTACCTAAGGCACCCAGGGCAAGGCCTGCCTTGAGCAGGGTACGTCTTTGCATGAGTAACTCCTTGGTTGTGGTTATTAGGCAGGAGTGGCAATGACAAAGCGGGTACGGCCGGGCCTGTGTGCAGGCCTCTTTCCAGGCGCATCAGTGGTGGTGGTCGAACTCCAGCAGGAAGTTGCGGGCAACCTCGCCTTCCAGCGCGGTCATGTGGTGCTCGGCGTCGCACATGTGCTCATGCATCAGCCGGCGTACAGCGGGTTCGTCGCTGGCGCGCAGGGCGGTCAGCAGTTGCTTGTGGTAGTCGATGTTGGCGGCGGCGAACTGCTGGCGCTTGGGCAGGTAGGCCTTTTTCAGCACCACCAGGTCGCGCAGCAGGTCGTTGAGGAACACCGCCATGAACCGCAGCAACGGGTTCGGGCAACGGTCGGCCAGCAGCGTGTGGAATTCCAGCTCTGCCAGGCGTTGCTCGCGCTGGCCTTCCTCGCTGTCTTCCGGTGCGCTGCAGAAGTCGATGTTGGCCTGCAGCGCGGCGTAGTCGGCTTCGCTCAGCTTGCCCATCACCGACACCGCCAGCTCGACCTCGATGACTTTGCGCAGCTGGTAAACCTGCTCGCCGTCCAGGTGCTGGAAGTGCAGGTAATTGCGCAGCGCGCGGCTGGCCGGCTCGGTACCTACTTCATTGAGGTAGGCGCCGCCTGTCGGGCCGGTACGGGTACTGACCAGGCCTTCGACTTCCAGTGCCTTGAGCGCTTCGCGGGCGGTGCCCTTGGAGCACTCGAAATGCTCCATCAGCTCACGCTCGGTGGGCAGGCGGTCACCGGGGTGCAGCGCTTCGGTGACGATCGAGCGCTTGACCGATTCGACGATCACATCGGACAGCTTCTGGCGCTTGCGTTTGGGTTTGAGCATTTCGCTATTTTTCATATTTATGCGGATAAATAGGATTTAGCGAGTTTTGCCAGGGTGGGTCAATGCTGATGGCGGGGAAGGGGTCGTAATTGGTGCGAAAGGGTCGGGGAGGGATAAGTGATGCTGGGTTCACAGGCCTCTTCGCGGGCATGCCCGCGAAGGGATTCAGGTGATACTGGCTCAGCCTTGGCGGCCAGGGCCTTGTTGCAGGTGTGCCTGGCTGCAATACCACTCATTGCCCTGCTGCAGCGCCCGGTCGTTGGGCAAATGCACGCCACAATGGGCACAGCGCACCATCTTCAGCGGCGCATCCAGCTTCGCCTCGGGGTGCGATTGCTGGCTGACTTTGAACTTGCGCCACAGCCAGAACGCGGCGGCGATCAGGGCGATCCAGAAAAGTAGGCGAACCATGGTGTCCAGCTTGTCGGTTGAAGAAGCCGACAGTCTAGGACGCGGCCAATAAAAAAGGGAGGCCCAAGGCCTCCCTTTCATTTACCGCTGTGTGTCAGTCAAACAGACCAAAAGTCATGTAGCTGAACCAGGAGCGGTCTTTCTCGGCTTCTTTCGGGCCTTCCGGCACGATCGGGTCGCCGTTCTCGTCCTTCGGCAGCAGCTCTTGCGGCATCTCGTCGCGCGCGTCCTGGAACTGCTTGACCACGTCCTGGTTGGCGCGGGTTTCGCCCGGCGGCAGCGGGGTGTCGGTTTCGATCAGGCCCAGGGTGGCCTTGGACAGCCAGCCGCGGCCGTCAGACTCGGTCTGCTTGGGCTGGAACTCGCCATCGACCAGGCTCGGGTGGTCCGGGTAGTTGAGCTTGAGGGTTTCCAGGCTGCTGGCGGCCAGCTCGTCCAGGTGCATCTTCTGGTACGACTCGACCATCACCGCCAGGCCGTCACCGACCGAGGGGGTTTCCTGGAAGTTTTCGACCACGTAGCGGCCACGGTTGGCGGCGGCCACATAAGCCTGGCGG
Organism: Pseudomonas sp. FYR_2; assembly: GCF_043106425.1. Classification (NCBI taxonomy): domain Bacteria; kingdom Pseudomonadati; phylum Pseudomonadota; class Gammaproteobacteria; order Pseudomonadales; family Pseudomonadaceae; genus Pseudomonas; species Pseudomonas sp. FYR_2. The sequence continues at coordinate 196,444 of NZ_JBICMM010000037.1, read as the reverse complement.
CTCAGGTAGTAATCGGCCACGTGGATTTCATACGAGGCCAGCAGGTTGCGCAGGTAGATCATGCGCTGCTTGGCGTCTGGCGCGTAGCGGCTGTTGGGGAAGCGGCTGGTCAGCTGGGCGAACTCGTTATACGAGTCGCGGGCGGCACCCGGGTCACGCTTGGTCATGTCCAGCGGCAGGAAACGCGCCAGCAGGCCACGGTCCTGGTCGAACGAAGTCAGGCCCTTGAGGTAGTAGGCGTAGTCCACGTTCGGGTGCTGCGGGTGCAGGCGGATGAAGCGCTCTGCGGCCGACTTGGCAGCCTCGGGCTCGGAGTTCTTGTAGTTGGCGTAGATCAGCTCGAGCTGCGCCTGGTCGGCATAGCGGCCGAACGGGTAGCGCGATTCCAGAGCCTTGAGCTTGTTCACGGCGCTGGTGTAGCTGGAGTTGTCCAAGTCAGCTTGCGCCTGCTGGTACAGCTCGGCTTCGCTGAGGTTCTCGTCAATGACCTCTTTATTGGAGGAACAGGCCGCGGTAAGCCCGAGGATGGCGATCAGCAGCAGGTGTTTCACTTGCATGGCGGCTTGCGTCCCTTTGACGGCCGCTGTCTTGGGCGGTGCCGTCCTGTTATGATGAGCGCCCCGGCCAACCCCGGGACAAAAGAAGCCGTATTTAACCACAAGCTCGCAGCCGAAACCAAAGGCTGTGCGCCCGCCGAATCGAGCATGTCCGAGATCATTCAACTTAGCGCAGAGGTACCGTCCGATCTGGGCGGTCAACGCCTCGACCAGGTCGCCGCCCAATTGTTCGCCGAGTACTCGCGTTCGCGGCTTACTACGTGGATCAAAGAAGGCCGCCTGACGGTCGATGGCGCCGTCGTGCGTCCTCGCGATACCGTTTATGGTGGCTCCGTGCTTGCTCTGGAGGCCGAGCAAGAGGCCCAGGGCGAGTGGATCGCAGAAGACATCGAGCTGGATATCGTCTACGAAGACGACCACATCCTGGTGATCAACAAGCCTGCGGGCCTGGTTGTGCACCCGGCCGCCGGCCATGCCAGCGGTACCCTGCTCAATGCGCTGCTGCACCACGTGCCAGACATCATCAACGTGCCGCGTGCCGGTATCGTTCATCGCCTGGACAAGGACACCACGGGCCTGATGGTGGTGGCCAAGACCTTGCAAGCGCAGACCAAGCTGGTTGAGCAGATGCAAGCCCGCAAGGTCAGCCGCATCTATGAGTGCATCGTGATTGGCGTGGTGACCTCCGGTGGCAAGATCGATGCCCCGATCGGCCGCCACGGCGGTATGCGTCAGCGCATGGCCGTCACCGACGGCGGCAAGCCGGCGGTCAGCCACTACCGTGTGCTCAAGCGCTTCCGCTCGCACACCCATGTGCGGGTCAAGCTGGAAACCGGCCGTACTCACCAGATTCGCGTGCACATGGCCCATGTCGGCTTCCCGCTGGTGGGCGATCAGACGTACGGTGGGCGCTTCCGCATTCCGCCGGCTGCCAGCCCAACCATGGTTGAGGCGGTGAAAACCTTCCCGCGTCAGGCTCTGCATGCGCGTTTCCTCGCCTTGGCCCACCCGATTACCGGTGAAGTCATGAAGTGGGAGTCGCCACTGCCGGATGACTTCCTCTGGTTGCTGACGCTGCTGAACGAAGACCGCGAGAGCTTTATCGGATGAGTGGCCTGACGCAGTCGCTGTTGTTTCCCGACTGGCCGGCCCCGGCCTCGGTTCGCGCCTGTGTCACCACCCGTCAGGGCGGCGTCAGCCTGCCGCCCTACGAAACCTTCAACCTTGGCGACCACGTAGGGGATGAGCCTGCGGCGGTCGCCGAGAACCGCCGTCGCCTGAGCGGCGAATTCGCCATCCAGCCGGCCTGGCTCAAGCAGGTGCATGGGCTGGTAGTGGCGGATGCCGACCCGGCCGTGGTGGCCGAGGCCGACGCCAGCTGGACCGACCGGCCAGGCGTTGCCTGTACCGTGATGACCGCCGATTGCCTGCCTGCGCTGTTCTGCGACCGGGCGGGGACGCGCGTGGCAGCAGCGCATGCGGGCTGGCGCGGGTTGGCCGGTGGCGTGCTGGAAGCCACGCTGGACCGCCTGGCGCTGCCGCCAGAAGAGGTGCTGGTGTGGTTGGGGCCGGCCATTGGCCCGCAGGCCTTCGAAGTAGGGCTGGAAGTGCGTGAAGCCTTTACGGCGGTGCATCCGGAAGCGGCCCGTGCTTTTGTCGAGGGTGAGCGGCCGGGCAAGTTGATGGCGGATATCTACGAGCTGGCGCGTATTCGCCTGGCTGCCCGTGGGGTGACCGCTGTGTATGGTGGCGGATTGTGCACGGTCAGCGATGCGCGGTTCTTCTCTTATCGCCGTACCCCGCAGGGTGGGCGGTTTGCATCGTTGGTCTGGCTGGACCCACGCTAGCCTGTACCGGTCTCTTCGCGGGTTTACCCGCTAATGCCCCAGCGACAATCCAACAGGTTGACCCCGGTCAACCCCGCTACGCTTGAATCTTCCAGAATCAGCCTTATCTATAAGGTCATCTCAGGCAGGTTTCTTCATAAACAGGCGCTGTCCATCGCTCCGACCTGCCCTTTAAAGGAAGGTACACCATGCGAATAGACCGTTTGACCAGCAAGCTGCAACTTGCAATATCCGATGCCCAATCCCTGGCCGTTGGCATGGACCACCCCGCCATCGAGCCCGTGCACCTGCTGCAGGCGCTGCTCGAACAGCAGGGCGGCTCCATCAAGCCCCTGCTGATGCAGGTTGGCTTCGACATCAACAGCCTGCGCCAGGGGCTTGTGAAAGAGCTCGACCAGCTGCCGAAGATCCAGAACCCCACCGGTGACGTGAACATGTCGCAGGACCTGGCGCGCCTGCTCAACCAGGCCGACCGCCTGGCCCAGCAGAAGGGCGACCAGTTCATTTCCAGCGAGCTGGTGCTGTTGGCCGCCATGGACGAGAACAGCAAACTCGGCAAACTGCTGCTGAGCCAGGGCGTGACCAAGAAGGCCCTGGAAAATGCCATCAACAACCTGCGCGGCGGCGCGGCAGTGAACGATGCCAACGCCGAAGAGTCGCGTCAGGCGCTGGACAAGTACACCGTCGACCTGACCAAGCGTGCCGAAGAAGGCAAGCTGGACCCGGTGATTGGCCGTGACGATGAAATCCGCCGTACCGTGCAGGTGCTGCAACGCCGCACCAAGAACAACCCGGTGCTGATCGGTGAGCCTGGCGTGGGTAAAACCGCCATCGCCGAAGGCCTGGCCCAGCGCATCATCAACGGTGAAGTGCCCGACGGCCTCAAAGGCAAGCGCCTGCTGGCGCTGGACATGGGCGCGCTGATTGCCGGTGCCAAGTACCGTGGCGAGTTCGAAGAGCGGTTGAAAGGCCTGCTGAACGAGCTGTCCAAGCAGGAAGGCCAGATCATCCTGTTCATCGACGAACTGCACACCATGGTCGGCGCCGGCAAAGGCGAGGGCGCCATGGACGCCGGCAACATGCTCAAGCCAGCCTTGGCCCGTGGCGAACTGCACTGCGTTGGCGCTACCACGCTGAACGAGTACCGTCAGTTCATCGAGAAGGACGCTGCGCTGGAGCGCCGCTTCCAGAAGGTGCTGGTAGAAGAGCCCAGCGAAGAAGACACCATCGCCATTCTGCGTGGCCTGAAAGAGCGTTATGAAGTGCACCACAAGGTGGCCATCACTGACGGCGCCATTATCGCTGCGGCCAAGCTCAGCCACCGCTACATCACTGATCGCCAGCTGCCCGACAAGGCCATCGACCTGATCGACGAAGCCGCCAGCCGCATCCGCATGGAGATTGACTCCAAGCCGGAAGTGCTCGACCGCCTTGATCGCCGCCTGATCCAGTTGAAGGTGGAATCGCAGGCACTGAAGAAAGAAGAAGACGAAGCGGCGAAAAAACGCCTGGAGAAGCTCACCGAGGAAATCGAGCGGCTGGAGCGTGAGTATTCCGACCTGGAAGAAATCTGGGCTTCGGAAAAGGCCGAAGTGCAGGGCTCGGCGCAGATCCAGCAAAAGATCGAGCAGGCCCGCCAAGAGCTGGAAACCGCCCGTCGAAAAGGTGACCTGAGCCGCATGGCCGAACTGCAGTACGGGGTAATCCCGGACCTGGAGCGCAGCCTGCAGATGGTCGACCAGCACGGCAAGACCGAGAACCAGTTGCTGCGTAACAAGGTGACCGAGGAAGAAATTGCCGAAGTGGTATCGAAGTGGACCGGTATTCCGGTGGCCAAGATGCTCGAAGGCGAGCGGGAAAAGCTGCTGAAGATGGAAGAACTGCTGCACCAGCGCGTGATTGGCCAGGGCGAGGCGGTAACTGCTGTGGCCAACGCCGTGCGCCGCTCGCGTGCCGGGCTGTCCGACCCTAACCGGCCAAGTGGCTCGTTCCTGTTCCTCGGCCCGACCGGTGTGGGCAAGACCGAGCTGTGCAAGGCGCTGGCCGAGTTCCTGTTCGACACCGAAGAGGCCATGGTGCGTATCGACATGTCCGAGTTCATGGAGAAACACTCCGTGGCTCGCCTGATCGGTGCACCACCAGGCTACGTCGGTTACGAAGAGGGCGGTTACCTGACCGAAGCGGTACGGCGCAAGCCTTACTCGGTGGTGTTGCTGGATGAGGTGGAGAAAGCCCACCCGGATGTGTTCAACGTGCTGTTGCAGGTGCTGGAAGACGGCCGCCTGACCGACAGCCACGGGCGCACCGTGGACTTCCGCAACACCGTGATCGTGATGACCTCCAATCTGGGCTCGGCGCAGATCCAGGAACTGGTGGGCGACCGCGAAGCGCAGCGTGCAGCGGTGATGGATGCGGTGGGTTCGCACTTCCGCCCAGAGTTCATCAACCGTATCGACGAAGTTGTGGTGTTCGAACCACTGGGCCGCGAGCAGATTGCCGGCATTACCGAAATCCAGCTGGGCCGCCTGCGCAGCCGCTTGCTGGAACGCGAACTGTCGCTGAGCCTGAGCCCGGAGGCGTTGGACAAGCTGATTGCCGTGGGTTACGACCCGGTTTATGGCGCACGGCCGCTGAAACGTGCCATCCAGCGCTGGATCGAAAACCCGCTGGCGCAGCTGATTCTGGCGGGCAAGTTCTTGCCGGGTACGGCGATCACCGCCAAGGTGGAAGGCGACGAAATCGTCTTTGGCTGATTCTGTTGCACCATGAGCCCCGCATTTGCGGGGCTTTTTTTGGCCGTTAACCTATACCGGCCCCAGTAAAATCGGGGTTTCGCGGATATTCTGGATAACCTGCTGAAATTTTTGAAATTTTTGCTTGCATCAATTTCCGAGTGCCCCTAATATACGCCGCGTTGTCAGGCACTAAGCGAATCACCAGCGACATCGGTGACCGCAAAACAACTTACAAATCAGTAAGTTGACTGAAAAAAAGTGGTTGACAAGCAAAACGAAGAATGTAGAATAGCCGGCCTCAGCAGCGACAACGCGAAAGCGAAGAAGCCAAAGAGCCCGAAGCGAACACAGTCTTCGGAGTAGCAAATCGGTAAGTTGTACCGAAGTTCAGTTCCGCGATAGCTCAGTCGGTAGAGCAAATGACTGTTAATCATTGGGTCCCTGGTTCGAGTCCAGGTCGCGGAGCCAATCTCGGGGTGTAGCGCAGTCCGGTAGCGCGCCTGCTTTGGGAGCAGGATGTCAGGAGTTCGAATCCCCTCACCCCGACCATTTTCCGGGTCGTTAGCTCAGTTGGTAGAGCAGTTGGCTTTTAACCAATTGGTCGTAGGTTCGAATCCTACACGACCCACCATGTAAAGAAGGGCATCTCAAAGAGATGCCCTTTTTTTTGAAAGACCCGGGGTGTAGCGCAGTCCGGTAGCGCGCCTGCTTTGGGAGCAGGATGTCAGGAGTTCGAATCCCCTCACCCCGACCATTTTTGGGTCGTTAGCTCAGTTGGTAGAGCAGTTGGCTTTTAACCAATTGGTCGTAGGTTCGAATCCTACACGACCCACCATGAACAAAGGGCATCTCGAAAGAGATGCCCTTTTTCTTTGCCTTGCAAAAAGTGCTGAACCCACAGCCGGTAGATGAGCAAAAAGAAGGGCCGCATCAGCGACCCTTGGCTTTCAATCAGTGCAGCTTCAGCCGCGGCTCGGTACCCCGGCCAATCTTGCTACCCAGCATCATCAACGCTGTACGGAAGAACCCGTACAACGCCATCTGGTGCATGCGGTACAGCGACACGTAGAACATCCGCGCCAGCCAGCCTTCCAGCTTCACGCTGCCCATCAGGTTACCCATCAGGTTGCCTACCGCCGAGAAGCGCGACAGCGACACCAGCGAGCCGTAGTCCTTGTACTCGTAGGTCGGCAGCGCCTTGTTCTCCAGGCGCGCCTTAAGGCTTTGCGCCAGCATCGAAGCCTGCTGGTGCGCGGCCTGTGCCCGTGGCGGCACACTGCGGTCGCTGCCTGGTTGCGGGCAAGCGGCGCAGTCACCGAAAGCGAAAATGTTGTCATCGCGGGTGGTTTGCAGGGTAGGGCGCACGACCAGCTGGTTGATGCGATTGGTTTCCAGCCCGTCGATGTCTTTCAGGAAGGCCGGCGCACGGATACCCGCCGCCCACACCTTCAGGCTGGCCTGGATCACTTCGCCGTCCTTGGTTTTCAACCCGTCCTCGGTCACTTCACTGACCGCAGCGTTGGTCATCACCTTCACGCCCAGTTTTTCAAGGGTCTTGTGCACCGGCACGCTGATGCGCTCTGGCAGCGCCGGCAGCACGCGCGGGCCTGCCTCGATGATGGTGATGTGCATATCCTTGGGCTGGATGCGGTCCAGGCCATAGGCCGCCAGTTCGTGTGCGGCGTGGTGCAGCTCGGCCGCCAGTTCCACACCGGTGGCACCCGCGCCGACGATGGCGACGCTGATTTTTTCACTGGCCACATCGCCGGCATGGGCGCGCAGGTAGTGGTTCAGCAGCTGTTGGTGGAAGCGCTCGGCCTGCTTGCGGGTGTCCAGGAACAGGCAGTGCTGCGCCGCGCCCAGGGTGCCGAAGTCGTTGGTGTTGGAACCTACGGCAATGACCAGGGTGTCGTAGCCCAGGGTACGCGCAGGCAGCAGCTCGCGGCCCTCTTCATCGAGGGTGGCGGCCAGTTGAATCTGTTTGCCTTCACGGTCCAGGCCGCTCATGCGCCCCAGTTGGAAGTTGAAGTGGTTCCACTTGGCCTGGGCCACGTAGTTCAGTTCGTCTTCCGAGGAGTTCAGCGAGCCGGCAGCCACTTCGTGCAGCAGTGGTTTCCAAATGTGCGTGAGGTTGGCGTCGACCAAGGTTATTTCGGCCTGCTTGCGCTTGCCCAGGCTTTTACCCAGGCGGGTCGCCAGTTCCAGGCCGCCGGCGCCGCCGCCGACAATCACGATGCGATGAGTCATGGGGATATCTCATAAGGTTTACGGAATTCGTGGCCCAGAGGGCCGGCCGCAAACTGCACGAGGGGAGGGCGAGCGCGAAGCAGCTCATAGCACCAGTCCACTGAGCAGGCGGCTGATGAGACCCAACCCGATGGTCACGGCCACCACCAGCACAAGGAGCAGCCACGGCCGGAAAGGCCTGCGCTCGACTTGGTGCTGGGGGGCTCGCAGATACTCATCGACACGACGCTGATCTTCCGGATTCAGGCGGCTGGTCATGGTGGGCCTCGTCAGGTAGACGTTTGTGACTGCGCAAACGCTACAGCGTTCGCGCAAGCGCTTGAAACAAATGATAATGCTTTCTATCCCTGGCGCCGAGTGTACGCCATCGCAAACATTCGCTGCACTGGATCAAAGACTGATGCCCACGTCGAACACGATGCTGCGGCCCAGGTTGCCACGCAAAAAGTCTGGCGCGTCTGGGTGGGCGAACAGCACCCGGGCAAAGGTCGGCCCCACCAGCGACAACGAGCGCCAGCCCTGGCGCAGGTATTCGGTAGGCGGCGGGAAGTGGGTGTTGAGGTCGAGCACTTCGCGCTTGAGGCTGGCGAAGGCGATGATGTCCAGCTCGTTCAGCTCCAGCCCGCGTTCCCGATAGTTGTGCGCCTTCTTGCGCAAGGTCGGCGCCAGGCGCCCCAGCAACTCGGTGGCACTAATGCGTCGGGGGCGCGCTTCGCGGCGCACCAGCTGCGCCAGGGAAAACGCACTGCGCCGGCGTTGCAGCTCTTCGCGCCATTCATCGTTCAGCCGGCGGCCTTCGTCGAGCACGAAAAATACCTCGAACGCGGCATCGCGGAACAGCACGTCTGGCGGCTCCTGGCCGGCCGGGGTGAAGTCCTCGCTGCGGTAGGGAATGTTCAACCCCTGCAACAGACGCTGGCACACCCAACGCTCCCGCTCCCACTTGCGGGCGTTGGAGAGAAAGGCATTGGCTTGTTCGGCCTGGATGGTAAGCAGGCGCAGGTAGTCTGAGTCATCCATGCAGACAAGCTTAGCCGCTAATCGATGACGGTAAGATGCTGTTTAAGCGCGGGAATCAGCGCAACATCGGCCACTGCTGCACCAGCCCGACCAGGTGCACCAGGCCGAAGCCCAGGCAGATCAGTGAACTGACCACGATAAAACGCTGCGAACGCCCGGTGCCCGTCAGCAATCTGGGCCCCAGCAGGCCACGCAGCAGGTACACCAGGGTGATGAGGCAGATGGCCGGCAGCAGCAACGGCAGCCGCCCGATTGCCCCGGCAGCCGACAGTGCATAGGCCGACCAGGCCAGCAACACGAAGGCGATCGCGGCGGTGATCAGCGCCGGGTACCAGCGGCCCTTTTCGGCGGCAACCGCCATACGTTCGCCGGCCCCGAACAAACGGTACCAGCGTGGCCCAACGGCGATCACAGCCAGGTGAAGTACGCCAATGATGGCGTTGAGTGCTGCTGCCAGCAGCAGGGTGGGGTTGATTCCTTCCGGCATGGCCAATGCTTCCTGCATCGAATGAGGGCGCCAGCCTACCGCAGCCGAAGGAAACGGAGAATGGGTGTAGACTCGGGTTTATCCACATGGCCGCAAGGGGCATTGCTCAGGTGATCAGCGCGCAGGTGTTGTCCGGTACCACCCTTACCCTTGGCTGGCTGGGTTATGTACCGTTGCTGGTGTGGGCGGTCAGCCGGGTGCGCTGGGTAGAACTGTTCACCGACCGGCGCCGGCAGCATCTGTTGTTTGGCACCGTGTTTTGCCTGTTTGCGTTGTGGCTGGTGAGGCGTGATTTCGATACCGGTGTGTCGTACCACTTCATCGGCATGACGGCAGTTACCCTGTTGCTGGACTGGCCCCTGGCGGTGCTGGGTGGGTTCATGGCCCAGCTCGGTCTGCTGGCGTTGGGGCGGCAGGATTTGGCGGCGCTGGGGGTGAATGGCTTGTTGCTGATTGGCTTGCCGGTGCTGATTACCGAGGTGTGCGCGATCGTGGTCGAGCGCGCTCAGCCGCGAAACCTGTTTGTTTATATATTTTGTTCGGGGTTCTTTCCTGCGGCGCTCACCGTGCTTGTTTGCGTGCCTGCAGCGCTAGGGGTGTTGTGGCTGGATGGGCGTTTCGCCATGCCGGAATGGCTGAGCGACTTTGTGGGCTACCTGTGGCTGATGATGTTCCCCGAGGCGTTCATCAACGGCATGGTGATCAGTGCGCTGGTGGTGTTTTGCCCGGAGTGGCTGGAAACGTTCAACCGCACGCGGTACTTGCAGGCGCCGTGGAAGGAAGATGATCGGTAAATGTGTGGTGGCTGTGCCGGCGCTTTCGCGGGTAAACCCGCTCCCACAGGTACTGGCGTTGCACTTTCTCTGTGGGAGCGGGTTTACCCGCGAAGAGGCCAGCCCAGCCACCTTGAAATCCGCTTAGTGCCGCGGCTCCAGGTCCCCCGAATACAGCTCATCCTCAGACTCTTCAGCCCCCGGAATCTTGTGTTCCTCAGCCGCCCAGGCCCCCAGGTCGATCAGCTTGCAACGGTCCGAGCAAAACGGCCGGAACGCGCTTTTCTCGTTCCATTCCACAGGTGCGCCACAGGTCGGGCAGTCGACGGTCAATGGCTGGCTCATGGCTGGCCTCCTTTCAAAGTCAGGTAAAAGTGGTGCAGGCGGTCAATCTGCTGATGCAGCGCGGCCAGGTCGCCGTCATTGACCACCACGTCATCGGCATGGCGCAGGCGATCCTCACGGGCCAGTTGGGCCTGCAAAATGGCCTGCACCTGCTCGGCACTGGTGTTGTCCCGCGCCAGGGTACGGGCTATTTGCAGTTCCTGCGGCGCATCGATCACCAGCACGCGCTGGGTCTTATGGTATTGCCCCGACTCGATCAGCAGCGGCGAGACATATACCGCATACGGCGACTGGGCTTTGGCCAGGTAGCTGAAAATCTCCTGCCCGATCAACGGGTGCAGCAGTTGCTCCAGCCATTTGCGCTGCGCCGGGTCTGCGAAGATCAGCTGGCGCAGGGCGGCGCGATCCAGCTGGCCGTCGGCCTGCAGCACACCCGGGCCGAAGCGCTCGACAATGCTGGCCAGGGCCGGGCGGCCGGGTTCAACCACCCAGCGCGCCGCCTGATCGGCATCGACCAGGTGCACGCCAAGCTCGACGAAGCGCTCGGCAGCGGCGCTCTTGCCGCTACCAATGCCGCCGGTAAGGCCGAGAATCCAGGGGGTAAAGGCTGCAGTGGCCATCAGTATCCAAGCAGTTGCATGTAAGAGGCGACTATTTCATCACCCCAGAGCACGGCAATCCACCCCGCAATCGCCAGATAAGGCCCGAACGGCATCGCCGTGCCCATGGCATGCCGGCGCAGACGCAGCAGGCACAGGCCAACCAGCGCCCCCACCACCGACGACAGCAGCAGCGTCAACGGCAACACCTGCCAGCCACCCCAGGCCCCGATCAGCGCCATCAGCTTGAAGTCGCCATAGCCCATACCTTCCTTGCCGGTGACCAGCTTGAACACCCAGTACACCGTCCACAGGCTGAGGTACCCGGCCACCGCGCCCCACAGCGCGTCGGTAAGCGGGGCATACAGGTTGAAGGCATTGACGATCAGCCCCAGCCACAGCATCGGCAGCACCAGCATATCCGGCAGCAATTGGTGTTCTGCATCGATCAGGCTCAGGGCCAGCAGGCACCAGGTCAGTGGCAGTGCCAGCAACGCCTCTACCGAAGCGCCAAAGCGCCACGCCACCACCAGCGACAGCAGCGCGCTGGCGATTTCCACCACCGGGTAGCGCGGGCTGATACGGGTTTTGCAGGCTGAGCAACGCCCGCGCAATGCCAGGTAACTGATGACCGGAATGTTCTCCCACGCGCGAATCTGATGCGCGCAATGTGGGCAGCGGGAGGCGGGCAGGCACAGGTCGTACCGTTCGTATTGCGTAACCGGCAGCCCCAACACTTCTTGTGCCTCACGCTGCCATTGCCGCTCCAGCATGATCGGCAGCCGATACACCAGCACATTGAGAAAACTGCCCACCAACAGGCCGAGCAGCGTGGCCAGGGTGAGGAAGTACGCCGGCTGCTCTGCCAGCAAAGTCCATAAAGTCATGTTCAGATCAAGCTACCCAACTGGAAGATCGGCAGGTACATCGCAACCACCAGGCCACCGACCAGCAGGCCCAGGATCAGCACGATGGCCGGCTCCAGCAGGCTGGTCAACTGGTCCAGCGCCTGGCTGACCTGTTCCTCGTAATGGCTGGCGGCCTTCTCCAGCATCTGGTCCAGCGTGCCGCTGGATTCACCGATGGCCGTCAGCTGCACCAGCAACGGTGGAAACAGCGGTTCACCCGCCATCGCCTGGTTCAGCCCCTGCCCATTGGCCATGCCCTGGCGCAGCCGCAACACCGCCTGCTCGTGCAGATCGCCACCGGTTACCCGGGCCACCGTGCCCAACGCATCCAGCAACGGCACCCCGGCGCTATAGGACGTTGCCAGGCTACGCGCAAACCGCGCCAGCGCCGCCTGCCCCAGCAATTTGCCGAACACCGGTAAACCCAGCACCTGCCGAGATAGCCACAGGCGCGCTGGCGCATGCTGCCGGTAAACCTGACGCCCGGCAAAACCTAACACCGCAGCCATCACCAACAACAGCGGCGCAAACCGACTCAACCCTGCGGACAAGTCGATCACCCACTGGGTAAATGCCGGCAAAGCTGCCCCTACACCGGCAAACAGGCTCTCGAATTTCGGAATCACCTCAAGCAACAAAATCGCCGACACCCCCAGCCCGGTCAGCAACAGCAGCAGCGGGTAGATCATCGCCTTGCGCACCTTCTTGTGCAGCGCCCGCCGCTGTTCCAGCATGCCCGCCAGCTGCTCCAGTTGCCGATCGAGCGTGCCAGACTGCTCGCCCACCCGCACCAGGTTGCAATACAGCGCATCGAACCATGCCGGGTGGCGCTGCAACGCATCCGCCAACCCCAGGCCCGAGGCCACATCCTGTTTCAATCGCTCCAGCAACGCCGCCTGCGCCGCATTGCAGCCACTGCGCCCCATCACCTCGAACGCCTGCAGCAGCGGCACGCCGGCCTTGAGCAAGGTCGCCAACTGTCGGCTGAAACCCGCCGGGTCGGCCTTATCGCGCTGCTTCGGCAAACTGAACGTCAGCCCGCTGGCCGGGCGTAAACTGGCCACCGTGATGCCCTGGCGAATCAGCCCGGCGCGCACATAAGCCGGACTGCGCCCGGGTGTTTGGCCGCTGACCGGCGTCCCGTTGGCGTCGGTGCCATGCCAGTGGTAGAGGGGGGAAGATGAAGTCATGCAAAGGTCCTTTTTCTGCCCGTGCGACAAGCCTGGAAACAGCTTGCCGCGTCCATACAAGGGCGCGTGTCCGTGATGCTCACTAGAGTAGTTCAGCGAAGATGACGCCCAAGCGGGCAGGGGTGACAAAAGGTGTCTGTTCAGGCCTACTGCGCCGCTGCCGGTTGGGGCGCAACCGACCTCAACGTGTAAGCGAATGAAAAAGGAAATACGTTCATGAAAGGGCAACGCGGTATCACCCTGATCGAACTGATGATCGTTGTCGCGATCATCGGCATTCTGGCGACCATCGCCTTACCGATGTACACCAACCACCAGGCACGCTCCAAGGCGGCGGCCGGGTTGCTGGAAATCAGCGCGCTGAAGACAGCGATGGACCTGCGCCTGAATGACGGGAAAGAAGTGGGGGGCGTGGCCGAGCTGGGTGGCCGATCTGCCACGACGCATTGTGCGATCACCGCCGAAGGCAAGGCGGCGGATGGCAGCGGGAAGATTGCTTGCACGCTGGTGGATGCACCGGCCAATGTGGTGGGTAAGGCACTGACCCTGACTCGCTCGGCCAGTGGGTGGGTGTGCACTACTGACATCGAGGAAGACCTGGCGCCCAAGGGTTGCAAGGGGGCTTGAGGGTAGGGGATTAAACTAGCGGAAACAGGGGTTTGCGTTGCGGGTGTGAGCAGTGGTACGTTGCGCTACACGCCGGTGTAGCTCAGTCGGTAGAGCAGCGCACTCGTAACGCGAAGGTCGCAGGTTCGATTCCTGTCTCCGGCACCAGTAAATTCGGTCACTGCAGAGAATTTATTTCCGTCATGAATCCCGCCATGACAGCAGCCTGACAGCAAAAAAGCCTCACGCAGTTTCTACTGGTGGGGCTTTTTTTATGATTATCCTTAATGAATTTAGGGCTGTTCCGACATGAGAAACCCTTATGCCTTTGGCTTTTGGTGCCTCGCAGTTGCGCTCGTGCTGCTCACCACAGCGATGTTAGCCTCAGCCGCGATTAGCGCCGCCGAGATGAAGGACATAATCGCTGCCGTAGCCGCCTGGTCCACCGCTGCACAAGCTATTACGTCGCTCGCTCTAGTCATTTTCGCAATGCTGGGTTTCACAATGTGGAAGCGCCAAGTCAGATACGAAAAAGGGATGAACGTGATTTGGACTGCGATGGCGGCGCTTCACAGGGTTGACGTTAGCTTTCAGCGCGTGGCTACCGAACTACTGGTGTCAGGCACGCCTGTCGATTTCGAGGTCCTGACCTATTTGAACGAAAGGGCGTTAGGGGGCTATCTCAAGGAGCTTGAGGATCAATGCGTTTGGATGGATAAAATTGTGGCCGACAATGAGTGGGAGTGGGTCAATCACGCCGAGCTGCTCCGCTCGCACGTGATTCACTATCTGGTTGAGTATCGGGACAGTCCGCCAGCGAGTTCCGGCTTAGAGTTTGTCAAAGCCATGGCCCCACGAACCGATGCGTTGCAAAAGGCTCATGCTGGATTCAAAGAGGAAAGCTCTATCATGACTAGAAAGCTCCGAGCTCTCAAAGAAACCTACGACGCATAGTGTTCCGCATAGTGTTCCGTGAGGCTGCCGGCCTCCAGACTTGTCTCGATCAGTCGTTGACTCGCTTCCCTTTTTCCGCCATTAGTTCGGCAAATTGGGTCCATGACAGCTTGAGCTTGTGCTGAGCACCTCTCGGCTTCCAGTCGATCGACCCTTGGCTGATTAACAGCTCACCAAGCTTCGCATCGTCCTTCCTGATTTCTATCTCTACGTCTTTACGCTGAACCAGCTTCGTGTGCAGCGTTAAGTTAACTTCATGCTTAGCCATCGCCTGTCCTTGATCCTTGAAAAGGGCCGCAATGATAGCAATATGATGCATCAGGGGGCGATGCTTTCCCGGATGCGAAGCACTGTGGTTGTGGAGCAGTTGGCGTGCCTGGCCGTTGCCCTGATACCCAAGCCGGCGCCCAGTAGTTCCTTGACCCGCTTGTGCAGCTCCTCATCCACCGGGCGCCCCAGATTGCACTTTCGCGGTGGTCAGTGGCTTACCCGCTGCATGAAGGATCTGCCGCAGATAGTCACGGCGATGAGCTCGATTGATCATTTAGTTTCAATTCGGACAAGAAGTGTCCCTATTGGAGTGCAACATGCTTCTCGTTGGCAAGGGAAAGACCTTGATCATGCCACTCACACCTCCATCGCAGAGGGTGTGGCGGAGAACAGAGGGCATTGCGATGAGCGACATCGAGAGCGTCAAAGCACTGATTATTGAAAGCGCAGCCGACGGCATCGACGCTGTTGAGCTGCACCGGCGGTTGATGCAGGCGGATGTGAGCCTAGGTGAGGCTGAGGTTCAGACGATCCTGTTGGCATTGCAGGAAGAGGGTCGCCTGATCGGCCAAGAGGTGGAAGGCCAATGGCGGTACACCCGCTTCGACAACAACGACGCTGCAAATGCAGCCCAGGAATACAGCCCGCAATTCGCGGAACGCATCCTCGCCGCTTCGTGCGATGAGTTTGTAGAAATCGATGTAGACGACATGATCCAGATGCTTGATGACATGCTCGCTCAAGCAAGATCTCGCCGAACCGATACCAAGTAAGCGCCTGCTACCGGGCATTTGTCAGCCATCTGAGGAAGTAAACACCATGGTAACCAGTGATGTGACGTCTGCCATTGTCAACGCCAAGCCGGGTATCCAGAAGTATCTGGCTTTGATGAGCCAGGTGGAAACGGTAAACGTCTCGACTGACGCACTGTTTCAGCGTGCGTATAACGGCTTCTATCGTGTGCAGCGGCGTGAGCGTTCCTGGTATGGCGCCTACTACCAGCTCATGGAGCAGTTGAAGGGATCGAAGCCCACGTTTGCCGAGGTTCTCGATCATATGCACCAGGCTACCGGACGTTATGAACCGTCGTTCTCCAGCAAGCTGGTTGCTACGTTGAACCCGCAAAAGCCGGTTTGGGATACGCATGTACTGCGCAACATCAACCGCAAGGCACCTTCCTACCAATCCAGGAAAAAGATCGAGGACGCCAAGGAGTGTTATGCGTACATGGAGGATTGGTACCAGGCCTTTCTGGCGTCCACTGAATGCGCATGTTGGATAGGGCAATTCAACGAACGGGTACCCGAACACGGCAAGCTGACCGATTTGAAGAAAGTTGACTTCATTCTTTGGCAGATGCGCGGCTGACGGGTTGATCTGGGCTGGGTAGGGATCAAGACGGTATCTACAGGGCCCGCGCAAGTGCTGAGGTATGTGTTTGCGCGGGCGGTCTGTATAGCCTGTGGAGGCAACTGTCTTCTTGTCGCGGTCAGGCCATTTTGTACCTGGCTCAGCTCACCGTAATCGCCGCATTCAACACCAACACCACCATCAACCCGACCAAAGCCACGATGGACTGCACCACCGAGATGGTCTTGGTAGCCTCACCCATGGTCATGCCGAACGACTCCTTCACCATCCAGAACCCTGCATGGTTGGCATAGTTGAAGAACAGCGACCCGCAGCCGATGGACAAGGCCAGCAACGGCAGGTTGAGGCTAGGGTCTGCCCCCGCAAGCGGTGCCAGCAAGCCGGCAGCCCCGACGATACCCACCGTGGCGGAACCGGTAGACACCGAGAGCAACATCGCGATCAGCCAGCCCAGGATCAAGGGCGGGAACGCCGATTGCTGGGTCAGGTGCACAATGGCATCACCCACCTTGGCGCTGGTCAGCATCTCCTGAAAGGCGCCGCCGCCGGCGATGATCATGATGATGGAGGCGATAGGCTTGAGGCTTTTGCCCAGCGCATCACGCAGCTGTTCGGCGTTGCCGCCACGCGCCAGTACCAGGCTGGTGCCGGCGAACAGCACGCCCAGCAGCATGGCGATCAGCGGGTTGCCCAGGAAGCTGGCCATTTCCAGCAGCGCATTGCCCTTGGGCAGCAGCATTTCGGCAACGGCATGCACCAGCATCAGGATTGCTGGCAGGAGCGCAGCCAGCATGCCGATGAATACGCCGGGGCGGGGCTGGTTGTCGGCTTTTTCCGTCAGGGTGAACTGGTCCAGCAATGCCTGATCAGGCCGGGTGCTCATACGCTTTGAGATGAACATGCCATACAGCGGGCCGCCCAGAATCATTGCCGGAATAGCCGCCAGGAAGCCATAGAGCATGGTCGGCCCCACCGAGGTCTTGAGTACGGCAATGGCGGTCAAGGGGCCTGGGTGCGGGGGGACCATGCCGTGCATGGCGGCCAGCGCCGAAATCACCGGCACGCCAACGTACACGTACGCCGAGCCTTTGAAGCGCGCCTTGCCTTCCAGCTTGCGCGCCACGCTGAAAATCAGCGGCAGCATGATCACCAGGCCCACTTCGAAGAACATCGGGATGCCGATAACAAAGGCAACCAGCATCATGGCCCAGGGGATCAAGCGGTCCGGTGTGCGTTTGAGGATCACATCAGCGACCTGCTCGGTGACGCCCGCATCAGCCAGGATTTTGCCAAGCATCGCACCAAGCGCGATCACCACGCCGACTGCGCCCAGGGTCTTGCCGGCGCCTGTGAGCAGGTGGGAGACGATGCTGCCTGGCTCCATGTGGGTAGCAAAACCCACGCCGATGGACACCACCAGCAAGGCCAGGAGGGGGTGCATCTTCAGGCGCGACACGATGAGTGCCACCAGCACCAGGACACTGACCAAGGCAGTCAGCAACAGCTGTATATCTAAAGGAGTCATGCAAGGAATCTCGGTTGGGCAGGCGCTTTGGTGGCACTCAGGATTTGAAGGCGGACGATTCGACGTCGAGAGGAATGGCACTGAGGCCTACGCATGGAGGTTCCGCCCACGGCAAATGAGCATTGTTGGGTGGGGTATTCATGGAGCGATTCACCTTGTTATTTGGTCATCTATATGAATCGTTTCAAAGTATTTCGGTTGTGACCGGACACTGTCAAGCGCAGGTGGTCGTCTCTAGAGAAATGCACAGGGCCATTCCTGTGGGGGCGGCCTAAGGGGCGCTCTGTTGTCAGGCATCACATTTGAGTGGCCTTTTAGCCCCGGCGGGCAATACTTCTCTCTATACGCAGGCGTGTTCCTGGTGGCGCGCGCCGCTGGGAGGTGTCTGGTGAACAAACTTTCAATCGTGGGTGCCGGCCTGGTCGGCGAGGCGGCGGCGCAGATCATCGCCCGGGATGAGTTGTGCCGTGAGCTGGTGTTGATGGACGTGCAGGGTGAGCTGGCGCAGGGCAAGGCGCTGGATGTGTGGCAGGCCGCAATGGAGTCCGGCTCCGATACCCGTGTGTGCGGCGGGGCCAAGGCTGAAATGCTGGAGGGCTCCGAGCTGGTGGTGATTACGGCAGGCGTGCCGCGCAAGCCCGGCCAGTCGCGCCAGGATGTGCTGAGCATCAACCTGCCGATACTGGATGGCATCATGGCGGACATCAAACAGCATGCGCCGGCGGCAACGGTGCTGGTGGTGTCCAACCCGGTCGATGTGCTCACCTATCGTGCCTGGAGCCTCAGCGGCCTGGGGCGCGACAAGGTGTTCGGGCAGGCGGGGGTGCTGGATACCGCGCGCATGAAGTGTTTCATCGCTGAGCAAACCGGTTTCTCGGCACGGGATATCACGGCGTTGGTGCTGGGCGGGCATGGCGACAGCATGGTGCCGCTGATGCGCTACTGCCAGATCGGCTCGGTGCCGCTTTCCCACTTCCTGTCCAATGAGCAGATCGAGCAAATTGTGGAGCGCACGCGTAAGGGCGGCGGCGAGATTCTGGGTTTGAAAAAAATGGGCAGCGCCTGCGATGCACCAGGCGTGGCCATTGCGCAGATGGTGGATGCCATCGCCAATGGGCGAAACCGCATTTTGCCGGCAGTGGCCATTCTGGAAGGGGAGTACGGGCGCAAGGACATTGCCATGGGTGTGCCCTGTGTACTTGCAGAGGCGGGGCTTAAGAGGGTGATCGAGTTGCCGCTGGATGCGCAGGAGCAGGCGATGTTTGATCATTCTGCCGATCAGGTGGCGCGGGATATTGCTGAGATGAAGGCGTTGTGAACGAGGGGATGGTTCTATCGCCGATGAGGTGGTCGACGATAGAACCGTTGGAAACAGTGATCAAATCTTGGCCAGTCACTGTGAAAGCTCATGGGCAATGAGGAGTTGGCTCTTTAGCTTGCGAGCCGGCCTGGCGGCTCAAAATTTGCTCTGGCGTGGTTACCTTACCGTTGCCCATCTTGGCTTCTTTGAGTGCTTGTCGTAGGTCAGATAGATGTTGGCCTGCGTTGAGCTCAATAGCCTTGGCAACACGTTCAATTTTGATGTCGTGCATTTCATTCCACCTTAATGACTAATGCGGTGCCCATCTCGCTGAGTTCGTAACTCGGAGCGATTGAGACAAACACTTGCAATCAGGTGTTTTCATATCACGAAGTGCGAGTTTTGGCTCTATTGATGAGCTAATCCCAGACGTTTCCTACAATCTTGATTCAGTTGGGCAAAGGGTGTTCGAGTAGGTGTAGCGGGATCCACCGAACCCATTTCGGTATGTATGCCTTGGTTTTGCCGAGCTCGAACTGGATAGCATCCCAATTGCCCACCCCATTCATCCAAGCTACTATTGCTAATAATTCCTATTAGCACAACGGCGTCCCCCATGAATGCCCCTCCCAGTGCTCCTGCCCCGGGCCTCGAACTGGAGACCCTCTACCGTGCCCACCACGGCTGGATCCGCCAGTGGCTGCAGCGCAAGCTTGGCAATGCCCATGATGCGGCGGAGCTGGCGCAGGATGTGTTCGTGCGGCTGCTCACCAAACCCCGCGCCTTCAATGACCAGGAGCACGCGCGCGCCTACCTCGGGCGTATGTCGCGCAATGCCTGTGTGGACTTCTGGCGGCGGCGGCGGGTAGAGCAGGCCTATTTGGAAGTGTTGGCCGCCCAGCCCGAGCACCTGGTGCCGTCGCTTGAGCACCAGGCCGTGATCCTCGAAACACTGGAGCAATTGCAGGCGATGTTCGAGCGCATGCCCAAGCGGGTGGCCGAGGCGTTCTTCATGGCGCAGCTACAGGGCATGAAGCAACGCGAGATCGCCGAGCAACTGGGCGTGAGCGAGCGCAGCGTGAACACCTACCTGGCCCAGGCGATGTACCAGTGCCTGCTACTGGAAGTGGACCTGGACGACGCGCTGACATGAGCCGGGCGTCACTCGACCATGCCGTGCTGCAAGCGGCTGCTGGCTGGTTCGCGCGGTTGCACGCAGCGCAGAACGACCCCGCCGCCAACGCACAATGGCATGCCTGGCTGAACGAAGATGCGCGCCATCGGCTGGCCTGGTCCTTTGTGGAAAACATCAACCAGCGTTTTGGCAACCTCGACGGCCAGGCAGAGCAGGCCCGGCAAGTGTTCGACAGCGTTCGCCGTGGCCAGCAATCGCGCCGGGCCGTGCTTGGCAGCCTGTGTGTGGCGGGTGCGGCAGGGGTGTTGGGGTGGGGCGGCTGGCAGCGGGGTTGGGTGGACTCGCCGCGCGTCTGGTTTGCTACCTACAGCACCGGCCTGGGCGAGGTGCGGCCGCTCTCGTTGGCGGATGGCAGCCGGCTGTGGCTGAACGGCGGCACGGCGCTGGATGCGCAGTTCGATGAAAATGTACGGCAACTGCGCCTGTATCGTGGCGAAATCCTGATAGAAACCGGCAAAGACCCTCGTCCCCTGGCCGTCGTGACGCGGGCAGGGCGCATGCAACCGCTCGGCACGCGGTTCAGCGTTCGGGACCAAGGGCTGACAACCACCTTGAGTGTGTTCGAAGGCGCCGTGCAGGCCACCTGTTCCGACAGTGGTGTGCAAACCACGCTGGGCGCCGGGCACATGCTGGTGTTCGACGCGCAGCAGGCCGGCGAGTCGGCGGCTGCACAAGCCTTGCGCCAGGACTGGAGCCGTGGCGTGCTGGTGGCGGAAGACATGCCGCTGTGCCAGGTGGTCGATGTGCTGCGCGACTACCGCCGTGGCCACCTTGGCATTGATCCCGCGCTGAACAGCTTGCGCGCCGTGGGTACTTTCCCGTTGCAGGACACCGACCGCACCCTGGTCATGCTCGAACGTGGGTTGCCCATTCGGGTAGTGCGCACCTTGCCTTGGTGGGTCTCGCTCGAAGCACGCTGAAAAATTTTCAAAATTCTTTTTCTGGTTTTGAGGTGCTCATGCGCTTGGTGGGATGACGCTACTTCATCCTGCTTCCGGAAGGACCCCTTTCATGCTGCTTCGCGACTCTGCTTCCCTGCGCCGTCATCCACTGGCCCTTGCCATTTTCCTTGCCCTTGGTGGCCATGTTGCCGCTGCCCAGGCCGACAACACCGGCGCAGCGGCGCAAGGCATGGTGTTCGACATCCCGGCCGGGCCCCTGGCGCGGCAACTGAACCTGCTGGCCAGCCAGGCCGGGCTGTTGATTGGCGGTGATGCCACGCTCACGGCCAACAAGCAGAGCCAAGCGGTTCATGCGACCAGTGTGGAACTGGCGCTGGCGCAGATGCTGGCTGGCAGCGGTGTGGAAGCCGTGCGCACGGGCGAGCGGGAGTTCCAGCTGGTGCGCCAGGCCGAAGCGGCTGCAGGCGCAGTGACCCTGGGGAGCACCACTATCTCCGGTCAGGGCTTGGGGGATGTGACAGAAGGCACCGGGGCCTATACAACGGGTCGAGTTTCCACTGCCACCAAGTTGGCAATGTCCCTGCGTGAAACGCCGCAGTCGGTGACTGTGGTTACCCGCCAGCGTATGGATGACCAGAACCTGCAGAAGCTCGAAGATATTGCCACTTACACACCGGGTTTGTCCTTGCGCAAGACCGGTGGAGAGCGTCCGGAGTTCTATTCGCGCGGTTCGGCCATTGACAACATCATGATCGACGGCCTGCCCGTGGCCTACGACAGCGATACCCTAGGCACCTCGACGCTGGCCATGTACGACCACGTGGAAGTGGTACGTGGTGCTTCGGGCTTGATGGTCGGTGCTGGTAACCCCTCTGGCACCCTTAACCTGATACGCAAGCGCCCGACGCTGGCGCCACAGTTGTCGCTCACCGGCAGCGCGGGGCGTTGGGACGACTATCGGGGTGAGGTCGATGTTAGCGGCAAGTTGAACGACAGCGGCAGCGTGCGTGGCCGCTTCGTCGGTGCCTACCAGGATCGCAACAGTTTCGTCGACGCCTACGGCAATACGCGGCAGCTGTCTTATGGCATCACCGAATATGATCTGGACCCCGCCACCACGCTCACGCTTGGCGCCTGGTACAACCGTGAAGACAACCCTGGGGCTGACTGGAACGGGCTGCCTACTCATCCCGATGGTAGCTTTTTCGACTTTTCGCGTTCGACGCGTACGGCGCCTGACTGGACTTATTGGAACAAGAAGAACCGCAGCGCATTCGCCGAGGTTGAACACCGCTTCGACAATGATTGGAAGCTGCGCTTGAACACCACCTGGTTGCGCGGCGATATGGACATGCTCGGCGGTAGCGTCTACACCGACGAGCATAACGCCTACCATTTGAACATTGGCCGCTATACCTACCAGCATACCCAGAAGAGCTTCGACACCTATGCATCTGGTCCTTTCAGCCTGCTTGGTGCTACCCACGAGTTGGTCGTTGGCGCCAGCTGGCGGCGCGATGAAACCAACGATGGCCCTGGCGGCCCCGGCATTGGTTCGGATGTGATCATCGACCCGCAGCACTTTGAGCCTGGTGCCTACCCCAAGCCGGCCATCGACAACAACTGGTCGCGCTCGGGTCATGAGGAACAATCGAGTGCCTATGCCACGGTGCGCTTCAATCTGCGTGAAGATCTAAGGCTGATTCTCGGCTCGCGTCTGGATTGGTACGAATACGAACAGCTTACTCATTCGGGTGAATACAGTTTCGGTGACGACTACAAGGCCACCCGGGAATTCACCCCCTACGCCGGCGTTATCTACGATCTGAACGACACCTATTCGGTATACGCAAGCTGGACGCGAATCTTCAAGCCACAGGCCGCTCAAAGCGCCAGCGGAAGCTTGCTGGACCCGGTGACTGGCACCAACTACGAGGCGGGTATCAAAGGTGAGTACTTCGGTGGTGCGCTCAATGCCAGTGCGGCGTTATTCCAGCTGGTACAGGAAAACCTCGCCAAGTCACTGCCGGCAGCTCAGTGTTCCCCCGGCGTCAGCGCCTGCTATGAGGCCAGCGGTGAAGTGCGAACCCGCGGTGTGGAGCTGGAAGTGGGCGGAGAGCTGGCGCCAGGTTGGCAGGTGTCTGCCGGTTACACTTACGCTGGAGCGCAATACACCAAGTCCACTTCCTCGGCAGAGAAGGGTGAGCGTTTCGACAGCGACACGCCCTACAACCTGTTCAAGGCCTTCACAACTTATCGCTTGCCCGGTGAGCTGGAGCGCTGGACGGTAGGCGGTGGCTGGCGCACACAGAGCAGTGCTTACACCAGCTTCGGGGTGAAGCAAGGCGGGTACAGCATCACCGACTTCATGCTTGCCTACAGAGCAACGCCGGAATGGCAGGTGCAGGCCAATCTTAACAATGCCTTTGACAAACGTTATTATCAGAACATCAGCAACAGCTGGGGGGCCAACAGCTTTGGTGATCCGCGTAACCTGATGCTGACTGTGCGTTACACCCCTGACTTCTGAGAAAACCTGGCGAACATGGCTATCGTCTAGGAGCGTCGGCTGTTTCGTGCTTGAGATCAATTCTCAACAACGCTAGCATCGCCGCTCCAGCCAACCCAGCACCCACGCGATTCTGTTTTCAACCGCCGCCCATTGGCCAGTGCCGTGCTGGCGGCCAGCTTTCACCCAAGGCAGTTACGCAGGGGTGAACCTGATGACGCGGTATGACGTTACCCGCGACCTGAGCGTGAAGCTCAACCTCAACAACGTGTTCGACAAGACGTACTACGGCTATGCCGACAGCTGGGTGGTGTATGGCGAACCGCGCAATTTCATGACCAGCATGGAATACCGGTTCTGACAGGGGAAACGATGGGGCGCATCACGCCCCATCGCTGGCCGTGTGCCTGCCGGCTACCGCTGATAGGCCTTGCCAAAATGCCGCTCCAGCCGCGCCTGCACCAGCTCCAGCAGGATCGACAGCACCCAGTAGATAACTGCCGCCGTCGTCAGCATCTCCAGATAGCGATAGCTCGATCGCCCATACGATTGCGCAAGGAACATCACCTCCCACACCCCCATGACCGAAATCAGCGATGAATCCTTCAGCATCGAGATGAACTGGTTGGCCGTAGGCGGAATGATCACCCGCATGGCCTGGGGCAGGGTGATGTGCCAGAAGATCTGTGGCGTGCGCATGCCCAGGGCCAGTGCCGCTTCACGTTGGCCCCGCGCTACGCCCAGGATGCCGGCGCGGAAGATCTCGCTCAGGTAGGCGCCATAGTTCAGCGACAGCGCAATGATGCCGGCACTGATGGCGCCAGGTACCAGGCCAAGTTGGGGCAACCCCAGGTAGATCAGCAAAATCTGGATAAGCAGTGGGGTGCCGCGGAAGAACGAGGTGTAGAAGCTGGCGATGCCCACCAGCACCGCGCTGTTCGACAACCGCGCCAGTGCAGCGGCAAAGCCGAACAGTACCGATACCACCATCGAGCACAGGCACAGAAACAGAGTCAGCGCTGCACCTTGCAGAAAGCCGTTAGGCCCCAGCCGGAAGCCGGCAAGGTTCGGAAACTTCTCCAGAATGATCGAAAACTTCAGATCGAAGCTGAGGAAAAACGCAACGAACAGACCGAACAGTGCCAGCCAGGTCAGCAGTAACCGGGTGCGAAAGCCGAACAGGCCGGCGCCCGTGGGCTTGACCACGGGCTTGGGGGAGGGGGGGAAGGTGCTCATTTGCTGATATCGGCGCCAATCCATTTCTGCGAGAGCTTGGCCAGGGTGCCATCAGCCTTCAGCTCGGCAAACACCTGGCGCACTTTGGCATCCCACTCGGCGTCGCCCTTTTCGATGGCCACCGAGTTCGGCTCTTCATACAGCGGGGCGCCGGCCAGCTTGAAGCGCTTGTCCTGGTCCAGACGCGGTTGCGCGGTCACCAGGTTGGTGAGAATGGCGTCCAGGCGCACGCCGGCGCCCAGGCCCAGGTCCTGGAAGGCGACGTTGTCGGTGTCGTATGGCGCAATCTGCACGAAGTCGAAGGGGTATTCGATCTTCTTGTCTTCGTCGCCTTCGATGACCAGGTTCTTGTTCAGGTAACTTTCGTAGCTTGAGGCGCTGGTCAGGCCCACCTTGAGGCCATCCAGGTCCTTGGCGGTGTGGATGCGCTCGTCCTTGGCATTGACCACGATCACGGCAGGTGAGGCGTAGTACTCCACCGGGAAGTCGAACACTTCGCTGCGTGCCTTGCTCGGGGTCATCGAGCAGATGCAGATGTCGTAGCGCCCGCTCCAGCGGCCCGCCGCGATCACGTCCCAGGAAGGGGTTTCGAGGCGCAGCTTGACGCCGAGTTTGTCTGCCACGGCCTTGGCGACGTCCACGTCAAAACCGTCCAGCTGGTTCTGGTCGTTGAGGAAAGAAAACGGCGGGTAGCTTTCCATCAGCACGTTGACCAGTTCCTTGCGCGATTCAACCCGCTCGAGTGTGGCGCCGGCAAAGGCCTGGGAAGCAGTGGCGAGCAGCACGAGGCCTGCACCGAGCAGGGTAGAAAATCGCATGTACATACCTGATATGTTGGGCTAAGGAGTGATAGGGTATTTAATAGTTATAAACGTCCATTAACTAATGAATTTAATTCATAAGAACCTTCAGAGAAGTTATATGAAACAGCGAGCGATGGTGATTCTCGACGGCGGCATGGGCCGTGAGCTGCAGCGCAGTGGGGCGCCGTTTCGCCAGCCCGAATGGTCGGCACTGGCGCTGAGCGAGGCGCCCGAGGCGGTGGTTGGGGTGCACGCAGCGTTCATCGCCGCCGGAGCGCAAGTCATCACCAGCAACAGCTATGCGGTGGTGCCGTTCCACATCGGCGAAGAGCGCTTTGCCAAAGAAGGCCGGCAACTGGCCAATACCGCAGGCCAACTCGCACGCCACGCGGCAGATGCCGGTCCGCACCCGGTCCGTGTAGCGGGGTCGCTGCCGCCGCTGTTCGGCTCCTATCGCCCAGACCTGTTCCAGCCCGAACGCGTGGCAGAGGTGCTGTCGCCGCTGCTGCAGGGCCTGGCGCCACATGTCGACCTGTGGCTGGCAGAAACCCAGAGTTCGGTGGCCGAGGTGCAGGCCATTCACGCCCACTTGCCGGCAGACGGCAAGCCGTTCTGGGTGTCGTTCACCCTGCAGGACGAAGACGCTGATGAAGTCCCGCGTCTGCGTTCCGGTGAGCCGGTGGCAGATGCCATTGCCGCCGTGGTCGATCTGGGCGCCGCCGCGGTGCTGTTCAACTGCAGCCAGCCCGAGGTCATTGGTGCTGCGATCGATGTGGCGCGCGTGGTGATCGAGCAACGCAACGCCGACATCGCGATCGGCGCCTACGCCAACGCCTTCCCGCCGCAGCCGAAGGAGGCTACCGCCAACGACGGCCTGGATGAGCTGCGCGAAGACCTTGACCCGCCGGGCTATCTGGCCTGGGCCAACGACTGGCGTAAACGGGGCGCCAGCATGATCGGTGGCTGCTGTGGTATCGGCCCGGAGCATATTGCCGAGCTGAAACGCAATTTGGCGTGAAGCCTGGCAGGTGGCTGGGCGGCTGCTGCGAGCGCCCGGTCCCCAGCCATTAAAAAAAACGCCACTCAGACCCGGATTCCATCGTTTTTCAGTCTCCTGCCATGTCCCTATAGTCCGCTGAAGGCCGATCCTGAATCGGCGTACACAACTCAGCTGTGCGGGAACCGGATATGAACAACAACGAAAAAATCGAGGGCAATGCAGCGGCCGGTGTCGGTACGCGCGTGGTGTGGGGCGGGGAGCAGGTGCAGCACCCGTACAATGCCACCCAGACCCCGATCGTGGTCAGTGCCGCCTACGGCTACAACGACATCGACGCCTGGTACGACGTGGCTCAAGGCAAACTGCCGGGCTACATCTACAGCCGCATGAGCAACCCAACGGTAGCCACCCTGGAATCGAAGCTGTGCGAGCTGGAGCAGTCCGAGTCGGCGGTGGCGTTCAGTAGCGGTATGGCGGCCATCAGTGCCGTGCTGCATACCTTCCTCTCCAGCGGCAAACGCGTGGTATCGACCCGAGACAGCTACGGCGGTACCAACAAGATTTTTGAAGAGTTCCTGCCCCGCATGGGCGTGCAGGTATGCCTGTGCGACACGCTGGACACCGAGGCGCTGGAGCGCGAAATCGCTGCGGGCTGCGACCTGCTGTACCTCGAAACCCCCACCAACCCTACCTTGAAAGTGCTGGACATCCGGCGCTTGAGCGCTGCCGCTCGGCAGGTGGGCGCTGTGGTGGTGGCCGACAATACCTTTGCCACCCCGCTGAACCAGAACCCGCTGGCCCTGGGCGTGGATGTGGTGGTGCACAGCGCCACCAAGTTCCTGTCCGGGCACGGTGACGTGCTGGGCGGTGTGGTCTGCGGTGCGGAGCCGCTGATGGCGCAGGTACGCCACTACCGCGAGATCAACGGTGCGGCGCTGGACCCGTTTTCGGCCTACCTGATCATCCGGGGTATCAAGACCCTGGCTCTGCGCCTGCGCCAGCAGCAGGCCAGTGCGCTCGTGTTGGCGCAGTACCTGAGCACCGAACCCTTGGTCGAGGCGGTCAACTACCCCGGTTTGCCCCAGCACCCTGGCCATGCGATCGCCAAGGCGCAGATGCGTGGCTTCGGCGCCATCGTCAGCTTTGTGCTCAAGGGCGGTATGCCGACCGTTGCGCGTTTGCTGCCACGGCTCAAGTATGCCCACCGTGCCGGCAACCTTGGCGCGGTAGAAACCATCTACGGCCCGGCCCGCACCACCAGCCATGTGGAGAACACCCTCGAAGAACGGCTGGCCCTGGGTATTTCCGAAGGGCTGGTGCGTGTTTCGGTGGGTATCGAGGACACCGAAGACCTGCTGGCAGACCTTGCACAGGCCTGTGCATCGGTGCGCCAGGAGTTGGCCGCAGCAAAGGAATTGCACGGTGACGCGTATGCCGGCCTGGGCCAGGTGCAGGCCTGAGGCTGGCGCGTAGCACTCACCCTTTGTGGTGAGTGCCACTTCATGAAGTCGAACAAAAACAATATGCAAGGCCATTCGCTTCGCTCTGCCAAGACGAGGTCGTTGTAACGTCCTTGCCCGCCCACTTTCATGAGAAACCCACAATGTCCCTGCAAACAACGACAACGAGAAATGCTTCGGCACATGGCTTCAAACAGGACATGCAAACCCGCCATATCGTCATGCTGGCGCTTGGTGGTGTCATCGGTACCGGCCTGTTCCTGACGTCGGGCTACACCGTCAACCAAGCGGGGCCGCTGGGCGCGGTCATCGCCTATGTGCTCGGCGCGATCATGGTTTACCTGGTGATGATGTGCCTGGGCGAGCTGGCGGTACACATGCCGGAAGTCGGTTCGTTCAGCAGTTATGCCACCCGCTACATTGGCCCAGGCACCGGTTACATGGTGGCCTGGATGTACTGGCTGACCTGGACGGTAGCCATTGGCTCGGAATTCACCGCCGCCGGCATTCTCATGGTGCGCTGGTTCCCGGACACGCCGGTATGGATATGGAGTGCGCTGTTCGGGCTTGCGGTATTCATCAGCAACATCATTTCGGTACGTTCGTTCGCTGAGACCGAATTCTGGTTGTCGTTGGTCAAGGTGCTGGCGGTGATCGCTTTCCTGGTGGTGGGTGGTGGTGCGATCCTGGGCGGCTTCGAGGTTGCCCACGTGCAGAGTGTCGGGCTGGGTAACTTTACCCGCGAAGGGCTGTTCCCCACGGGGTTCTGGTCGATTGCCATGACCTTGCTGGCAGTGGCCTTCGCCTTTTCCGGCACCGAGCTGATCGGCATTGCTGCCGGCGAAACCCAAGACCCTGAAAAGAACGTACCCAAAGCCATCCGTACCACCGTGCTTCGCCTGGCGTTGTTCTTCGTCGGCACCATCTTCGTGCTCGCCACCTTGTTGCCGCGCGAACAGGCCGGCGTGGTGGAAAGCCCGTTCGTGATGGTCTTTGAAATGATTGGTATCCCCTACGCGGCGGACATCATGAACTTCGTCATCATCACCGCGTTGTTGTCGGCGGCCAACTCCGGGTTGTACGCAGCCGCGCGCATGCTCTGGACCCTCAGCGACCAAGGCAACATGCCACGCCGGTATGCCTCGCTGTCCCGTCGCGGCACGCCCTTCAATGCCATCGTGCTGAGCATGGCGGGCGGTATGGCCTCACTGCTGAGCAGCGTGTTCGCGCCCGACACCATCTACCTGGCACTGGTGTCCATTTCCGGGCTGGCGGTGGTTGTGGTGTGGATCAGCATCGCCGCCAGCCAGATTGCGTTCCGCCGTCATTACATCGCCAATGGCGGCAAGCTTGAAGACCTCAAGTGCCGCGTGCGTGGTTACCCGTTCGTGCCGCTGGCAGCCATCTTCTGCTGTGTGCTGGCCTGTGTGGGTATCGCCTTCGATCCGGCCCAGCGTGTGGCGCTGTACTTTGGTTTGCCCTTCATCGCCTGGTGTTACCTGGCGTTCTGGTTGACCTGCAAATTCCGCCAGCGTCGTCCGTTGCCGCTGGAAACCGTGGCGCCTGGTTCCGAGGCCGCCTGAGCAGGGTGATACTAGGCCACCGGAACGTTGCCACGAGAAACCGCCGATGACCCAGAAAACCCTGCCCCCCTTGAACTGGCTCAGAGCCTTCGAAGTGTCGGCGCGCTACCTGAACTTCACCCATGCAGCAGAAGAGCTGCACCTCACCCAGGGGGCGGTGAGTCAGCAGATTCGCCACCTTGAGAGCCAGTTGGGAGTAGCGCTGTTCAAGCGCCTGCCGCGTGGGCTGGGGCTGACCGAAGAAGGGCAGTCCTACCTGCCGGTGGTGCAGGACGCGATCAGCCGGCTGGCGGTAGGCACCAACGAAATCTTCGGGCAACGCCAGCGTCGGCCCTTGAAGGTGCGCGGCAGCCTGTCGTTCCTGCACTTCTGGCTGGCGCCCCGGTTGGCCGATTTTCGGCGTTCGCACCCCCAGGTGGACATCCGCTACATCAGCAACCTGTGGGTCAAGGAGCTGGATGCCGAGGATGACCTGGAAATCCGTTGGGGCAGCGGACAGTGGGCCGGTGTGGAGGCGCAACGCCTGACCCGCGACGTGCTGGTACCGGTCTGCTCGCCCGCGCTGGCCGCCGATTGCCCGCTGCGTGAGCCGCGTGACCTGGCCCGTGCCCCGTTGCTGCATGTGCTGGGTTACGAGGAAGGCTGGGGCTACTGGCTGGAGCGGGTGGGCGCCGATCAGGTCGACTCTTCGAGCGGTCTGCAGTTCGACACGCTGGTGTCGACCTTGCGCATGGCGGAGTTGGGGCTGGGTGTGGCGTTGGCGCGCTCGTCGCTGGTAAAGGACTTGCTGCAGGAGGGGCGGTTGGTCGCGCCCTTTACCCCGCGCATCGAGGCGAGCGAATCGTTTTACCTGGTACGCGGCCTGGGTGAAGCGTTGTCCCCGGATGCCCAGGCATTCAGCCACTGGCTGGTGGCCATGGCGCACCGTTAATTCAAGTACCTGTCTGGAGCACCGATGCAGTACACATCCACGCGCGGCAACGAAACACGAGTCGATTTCCGCACGGCGTTGCTTTCTGGCCTGGCCGACGATGGCGGGCTTTACGTGCCCACCTCGGTGCCGGTGTTCAGCCCGCAGGAGATTGCCAGCTGGTCGTGGTTGCCGTTCGACGAACTGGCCTGGCGGGTGATGGCACCGTTTGTGGGCGATACCCTCGACGAACCGACCCTCAGGGCGCTGGTCAGCGACAGCTATCGCGGGTTCAAGCACCGTGGCATCGCCCCGTTGCAGCAGCTGGGCCATAACGAATGGATCCTGCAGCTGTTTCACGGGCCTACCCGCTCCTCCAAGGACTTTGCCGCACAGTTGCAGGCGCGGCTCATCCGGCACTTTCTGGGGCCGGATTGCGAGCGGGTCATGCTGGTGGGGGCCAGTAACGGCGATACGGCGGTGGCGGCGATCGAGGCCCTGCGGCATTGCCCGGCGGCGGGCTTGCTGGCGCTGTATCCCAATGCGGGCACACCTGCTGACCGTGCAGCGGTGATGCGCCGTGCCGCGTCCGACAGCGTCAGCTGCGTGGCCGTGGATGGCAGCTTTGACGACTGCCAGTCGCTGGTGTCGGCGCTGCTGCGAGCCTGGCCATGCCCCGGGCTGATTCCGGTGAGCTTCAACTCGACCAACTGGGTCGGCGTGCTGGCGCAGATCGTGTTCTATTTCCATGCTGCGCTGCAGTTGGGCGGGGGGACACGCCCCGTGGGCTTCAGCATCCCCACGGCCAGCTTTGCCGAAATCTACGCAGGGTTCATCGCCCAGAAGATGGGCCTGCCCATCAACCAGATCATCGTTTCCACCAACCGCAACGATGCCTTGCACCGGTTCATTCACTGCAATCGCTATAGCCGGGGTTCCACCAGCCAGACGCTGTCACCGGTCATGGACTTCTCGCTGTTCTCCAACCTGGAGCGCTTCGTCTGGGAGCTGTATGACCGCGATGGCGGGGCGACCCGGGCGCTGATGGAGCATTTCGAGGCCTGTGGCGAGCTGAGCATCGGCAACCGCCAGTGGTTGCATGCACGCATGCTGTTTGACTCCTACGCCGTGGACGATGCGTTGATTCGCGAGGAAATCATCACGCTGTTCCACGAAACCGGCAGCGCAGTAGACCCGCATGCCGCAACAGGGGTGTTCGCCGGGCGTTTACACCGGCGCAACATTGGCGCGCCCATCGTCACACTGGGGCAGTTTGCCCCGGAAAAGTCCGCCGGGCTGCTGGCGGAGCTGGGGGCCTGGCACGGTGAGGTGCCGGCCGACGTCGAGGGCACTGCCGGCGCCGGGCCACTGCTGAAACCAGAGGACCTGGCGGGGGTTCATGCGTTGTTGGCACGCTTGCAGGCCGGGCGATGAAGCGCATCCTCGACCCCCTGGACGAGCGCATTCTTGCCGAGCTCACCGCCAATGCGCGTATTGCCCATGCTGAATTAGGGCTGAAGGTGAACCTGTCGCGCAATGCGGTACGCCAGCGCATCGAGCGACTTGAGCGCGACGGGGCCATCCAGGGCTATACCTTGCGCATCGGTGAGGGCCGACGGCCGACGTCACTGATTAACGCGGTGATATTCGTCTACCGCTATGACCGCATGCGCGGTGACGCGGTGCTTGATGCGCTGCGCCAAATACCCGAAGTGATCCAATGCGAAGTGCTCAGCGGCGAATTCGACTTGCTGCTGCGCGTCGAGGCCTCAAGCCCGGAGCGGGTTCACCATGTGTGGAAGGAAATCGCCGCCATGCCCGGGGTCGAGAACACCGTGACATCGTTTGTGCTGGCCACGGTGATCTGAACTGCGCTGTTGCGTTTGATGACCCGCGTTACACCCACGCCGCCCGGGCTTGCACCCTGGCGGCGTTTTGCATTCCGGCGGGGTGCTCAGGCGTGCAGGGGCACTGGCCAGATTGGCCAATAAATACAGCGGATTGCCATATTCAACTGGCATTGCACGGCTCTTACGCTTGTCCTCATCGACCAACCGCCTGGAAAGGACAGCAAACCATGACCGAATACAAAATTGCACTCGTTGGCTTTGGTGGCGTGAACCGTGCCCTGGCCCAACTGATTGCCGAACGCAACGCGCGCTGGCAGCAAGAGCTGGGCTTTGGCTTGAAGATCGTGGGCGTCACCGATCTGTTCCTGGGTTCGGCAATCGACCGCGATGGGCTGGATGCCGCCACGCTGGCCGCGTTGCCGGCTCAAAAGGGGGCGTTGGCGCAAATCCCTCAAGGTTCGGCTGAAGCCTTCAATGAGGCGGTGATCAAGCAGTCTGGCGCCGACATCATCGCCGAGGCCACATTCACCAACCCAACGGACGGCGAGCCAGCGGCAACCTTCTGCCGCTGGGCGCTGGAAGCGGGCAAGCATGTGGTTACCACCAACAAGGGGCCGGTCGCCTTGCATGCCCAAGCGCTCAAGGCTTTGGCCAAGGCCAATGGCGTGTCGTTCGAATACGAAGGCGCGGTGATGAGCGGCACGCCGGTACTGCGCATGGCGCGCCAGACCTTGGCAGGGGCAGGCCTGGTGGGGTTCGAGGGCATCCTCAACGGCACCTCGAACTACGTGCTCACACGCATGGAGGAGGGGCTTGGTTTTGCCGAGGCGGTGGCCCAGGCCCAAGCGCTTGGGTATGCCGAGGCAGACCCGACCGCCGATGTGGAAGGCCATGACGTACGCCTGAAGGTGGTCATTCTGGCCAATGAGTTGCTCGGCGCCTGCCTGCAGGTGAGTGATGTCGCCTGCAGCGGTATCAGCGCCATCGACAGCGCGGCTATCGAGCAGGCGCAGGCCCAGGGCCAGCGTTGGAAATTGATTGGCAGCGCCAGCCGGCAAGCCGATGGTTCGGTGAGCGCCCGTGTCGAGGCCCGCCTGTTGCCGGGTCAGCACCCTCTGGCGGGCATTTGCGGTGCGATCAATGCGGTTGCGTTCAACACCGAGCTGCTGGGCGCGGTGACCGTGTCCGGCCCGGGTGCCGGGCGTGTCGAAACCGCATTTGCCCTGCTGTCGGATATCGTCGCCATTCACACCGCCGGCCGTTCGGCCTGAGGAGCAACGTTCATGAGCCTGACTTCCGTGTCCCGGGTCGCCAATAGCCAACCCGACTTGATCGATGTGTTCAGCCCCTTCGACGGCAGCCTGGTGGGGAGCGTTGCCAATCTTTGCGCCGACGCGGTGCCAAGCCTGCTCGCCCGTGCTCGCGGCGGCGTGCGCGAAAGTGCCGCGCTACCCCGGCATCGACGTGCCAGCATTCTGGAGCAGGCTGCCCGCCTCATCGAGCGCGACGCTGCAGATTTTGCCGGCCTGATCGTCGATGAAGCAGGCAAGACCCTGCGTCAGGCCGAGAAGGAGGTGAAGCGCTGCATCAACACGCTCAAGCTGTCTGCAGAAGAAGCGCGGCGCAATGCCGGTGAAGTGGTGCCTTTCGATGCCTATGAAGGCTCTGAATCGCGCCAGGGCTGGTTCACCCGCGAGCCGCTGGGGTTGATCCTGGCCATTACCCCCTATAACGACCCGCTTAACCTGGTCGCGCACAAGTTGGGGCCAGCCATTGCAGGCGGCAATGCAGTCATTCTGAAACCCTCGGAGCTGGCCCCGCTTTCTGCCGTGAAGCTGGTGCAGTACCTGATTGATGCAGGGCTGCCGGAGGCCGTCGTCACGGTAGCCACGGGGGGCGCCGAGCTGGGCAAGGCCCTGGTGGCCATACGTGAAGTACGCATGATTTCCTTTACCGGAGGCTTCGCTACCGGCGAACAGATTGCGCGGGGGGCTGGCCTGAAAAAGCTGGCGATGGACCTGGGCGGCAATGCGCCGGTGCTGGTGCTGAAGGACTGCGACCTTGAAGCGACTGTCGAGTCGTGTGTGTCGGGCGCGTTCTGGGCGGCGGGCCAGAACTGCATCGGCACCCAGCGCATCCTGGTGGATGCCTCGATCTATGAGGCGTTTCGCCAGCGCTTCGTCGCCCTGACCCAGGCAATGGTGCTGGGCGACCCGGGGCAGCGCGCAACCGACATGGGGCCGATGATCACCGAAGCCGCTGCACGGCAGATCGAAGAACGCGTCAACCAGGCCCTTCAGGGTGGGGCTCGCCTGCTCTGCGGCCATCAGCGTCAGGGTGCCGCCTATGCCCCGACAGTGCTGGAGGGTGTTGACCACGCCAGCAGGCTGTGGCTTGAAGAGGTGTTTGCACCGGTGGTGATGCTGGCGCCGTTCGAGAGCATCGAGCAGGCGTTAGCGCAGGCCAACGCCCCGGAATACAGCCTGCATGCCGGCGTGTTCACCCGCGACCTGTCGCTGGCGTTGAGCCTGGCCCGGCGTATTGAGGCTGGCGGGGTGATGATCAACGATTCGTCCGACTACCGCTTCGATGCCATGCCATTTGGTGGCTCCAAGTATGGGAGCCTTGGGCGCGAAGGGGTGCGGTTCGCCTATGAAGACATGACCCAGCCCAAAGTCGTTTGCCTCAACCAGATGGGCTGCGGGGAGGCGGCTTCATGATCACACGTTTCGGGGCCGGCGAGCGGATGTCCCTGGCGGTCAGCTACAGGGGGCTGTTCGAAACGGCGGGGGTGGTGGCGGGCAACCTGCAGGAGGATGTTCAGGGGCAGCTGCGCCAGGCGCTGAGCACGATTGACGGCCTGATGGCAGAGGCTGATATCGGCAAGGCGCAACTGACCAGGGTTCAGTTGTGGCTTGCCGACTACCGCCATTTCGACCTGGTCAATGAGGTGTACGACACCTGGCTGCAGGGTTTTCCCAAACCGCCACGGGCGTGCGTGGGCGCAGACCTGGGCGAGGGGTACCTGGTCGAGGTGCAGGTGTTTGCCGCCTACCCTTGGCGCTCGTGACCGGCGCGATCCTTGGCCACGGGTCAGCGTATGGCCCGTGGCACCGCTCTGACATAGACAAGCTCGCTCACCAACTCCACCAGTGTCTGCGTGATCACCGCCGCAGCCGCCAACCCGCGTACCGCTTCGGGCAATGCCAACGCCAGCGGTAGCACCACCAGCGAGTTTCGCGTGGCGGCGCTGAAGGTGACCGAGCGTGCTTCGGCAACAGGCAGGCGCAGCAGCCGCGCCGAAATGAACCCGAGCACCGGCGCCAGCAACATGAAGCCGATGTACACCGGAATTACCGGTAGCAAACGGTCGAAATCTCGCAGCACCACAGCAATCTGCGAGGCGATCACAACCACCAGCACCAGGGCCATCGCCGGTACGGGCAACCACGCCCAGGCGTTGTTCCAGGCCCAAACCGCGCCTGAGCGACGAGCGCCGACACTGGTGAGCACGGCCAGGATCATTGGCAGCACAATCAACAGGACAAAGGCTTCCACGAACGGGGCGATGGAGATTGCCACGTTGCTGCTGTCTCCCAGCATCCAGGCCAGATACACCGGCAGTAGCACCAGTTGCAGCAACAGCAGCACAGGTGTAGCGGCCAGGGTAAGGCGCGAATCGCCTTTGCCGATGTGGGTGAACACCACCACATAGTCGATGCACGGCGTAAGCAACACCAGCAAGGCGCCGACGAGGATCGCCGGGTGTTCCACCAGCCCACGGGTAATGGCCCAGACCAGTAGCGGCACGAGGATGAAGTTGGCGAGCAGTAGCGCGGTGATGAAGCGGCGGTTGCCCAAACCCTGACGCAGGTCGAGGAAAGGGATCTGCAGGAACATCGCATACATCAGCACGGCGATGGCGGGAGTGACCAGGGCTTCCAGCTGGCTGGCGCTGTCGCTGGCCATCAAGCCGAAGGCTACGGCCGCAAGCACGGCGGCGAAGTAGATCGGGATCTGGTGGGTTTCGAGTTGTTCCCTGGTCAAGGTGCGGCCTGTGCTCGATGAGTGAATGGGGGCACAGGGTAATACGTGATTGCAGCGGCGCAAACGAAAAAGCCCGGCACTAGGCCGGGCTTCTTCACATCAGGCAATCGCCAATCAGTTGCCGTAAACCGGCAGCTTCTTGCAGATGGCCTTGACCTTCTCACGTACAGCGTCGATAACCGCTTCGTTGTTCAGGTCAGCCAGGATGTCGCAGATCCAGCCGGCCAGCTCGCGGCACTCGGCTTCCTTGAAACCACGGGTGGTAACGGCTGGGGTGCCGAAACGCAGGCCCGAAGTGACGAATGGCGAACGTGGGTCGTTCGGTACCGAGTTCTTGTTGACGGTGATGAAGGCTTTGCCCAGGGCGGCGTCAGCGTCCTTACCGGAGATTTCCTGCTTGATCAGCGACAGCAGGAACAGGTGGTTCTGGGTGCCACCGGACACCACGTCGAAACCACGCTCGATGAACACGCTGGCCATGGCCTGGGCGTTTTTCACCACTTGCTGCTGGTAAGCCTTGAACTCAGGCTGCAGGGCTTCCTTGAAGCAGATGGCCTTGGCCGCGATGACGTGCTCCAGCGGGCCGCCTTGGGCGCCCGGGAAGACAGCGGAGTTCAGCTTCTTCTCGATGTCGGCGTTGGCGCGGGCCAGGATCAGGCCGCCGCGCGGGCCGCGCAGGGTCTTGTGCGTGGTGGTGGTGACCACGTCGGCGAACGGAACAGGGTTCGGGTACACGCCAGCGGCAACCAGGCCGGCAACGTGGGCCATGTCGACGAACAGGTAGGCACCGACCTTGTCGGCGATGGCGCGGAAGCGGGCGAAGTCCAGAACCTGCGAGTAGGCCGAGAAGCCGGCAACGATCATCTTCGGCTTGTGCTCGACAGCCAGGCGCTCGACTTCGTCGTAGTCGATCAGGCCGTTACCGTCGATGCCGTACTGGATGGCGTTGTACAGCTTGCCCGAGGAGCTTACCGAAGCACCGTGGGTCAGGTGGCCACCGTGGGCCAGGCTCATGCCCAGGATGGTGTCACCGGCCGACAGCAGGGCCAGGTAGACGGCAGCGTTGGCCTGGGAGCCGGCGTGCGGCTGGACGTTGGCGTAGT
Source organism: Pseudomonas sp. FYR_2 (assembly GCF_043106425.1). Lineage (NCBI taxonomy): Bacteria > Pseudomonadati > Pseudomonadota > Gammaproteobacteria > Pseudomonadales > Pseudomonadaceae > Pseudomonas > Pseudomonas sp. FYR_2. Next base: position 159,112 of record NZ_JBICMM010000037.1, on the reverse strand, counting down.
CGGCGCCGAACAGCTCCTTGGCACGGTCGATGGCCAGTTGCTCGACGACGTCGACGTACTCGCAACCACCGTAGTAACGCTTGCCTGGGTAGCCTTCGGCGTACTTGTTGGTCAGGACCGAGCCCTGAGCTTCCATGACGGCCGGGCTGGTGTAGTTTTCCGAAGCGATCAGCTCGATATGCTCTTCCTGGCGCAGAGCTTCTTGCTGCATGGCTTCGAAGAGCTCGGCGTCGTACTTGGCAATGGTCAAATCACGGCTGAACATGGCGGTCCTCAAGGATCGGGGTAGTTTGGGGGGGCATTCTAACCGATTGATTCGCGGCTGGCATATGAAGTGGCATCAAGTCGCGGACCAATGGGCTTCATGTTGCATCCCGCGCCGTGTCTGGGCTGCGCGGGCGCGGTAGTTGACCCGAAAGTCCGCTTTTGAGGGGGCGTTGCACCCCTCAATGGAACATGAACAGGGTCTCGTTGGAGAACTGCGCCTCGAACTGATGCGCCGGCATTGGCCGCCCGAACAGGTAGCCCTGGACCTCGTCGCAACCATGCTCGCGCAGGAACTCCAGCTGTTCGTGGGTTTCCACACCCTCGGCGATGACCGCCAGGTTGAGGCTGTGGGCCATGGCGATGATCGCTCGGGCAATTTGCGCATCCTGCTCACCTTCGGGCAGGCCGTCGACGAAGGTGCGGTCGATCTTCAACACGTCGATTGGGAACTGCTTGAGGTAGTTGAGCGACGAGTAGCCGGTGCCGAAGTCGTCGACCGCAATGCTCAGGCCGAGGTTCTTCAGGCTGGCAAGAATCTGCAGCGCCTCGTTCACTTCGCGCATCAGGATACTTTCGGTCAGTTCCAGCTCCAGACACGCAGGCGGCAGGCCGCTTTCTTCAAGGATGTTGGCAATGCGCGTGCCCAACTGGCCGTCGGAGAACTGCCGCGCGGAAATGTTCACCGACACCTTGGGCACTCGCACCTTGGCCTTGTGCCAGGCCTTGAGCTGCCGGCTGGCCTCGCGCAGCACCCAGTCGCCCACGTCCACCACCAGGCCCAGCTCCTCGATCACCGGGATGAAGTCGCCCGGAGGCACCAGCCCACGGGTCGGATGGCGCCAGCGCAGCAGCGCTTCGGCACCGGTCAGGCGCTTGCCGTCGCCGCTGAACTGCGGCTGGTAGTAGAGGATGAACTCATTCTGCTCCATGGCATGGCGCAGGTCGCTTTCCAGCTCCAGGCGCTCCAGGGCGCTGGCGTTCATTTCGGCCTGGTAGAACTGGAAGTTGTTCTTGCCGCGTTCCTTGGCGTGGTACATCGCGGTATCGGCGTTTTTCATCAACTGGCTCAGTTCGCCGCCATCCTGCGGGCTGAGGGCGATGCCGATACTGGCGGTGACGAAGAACTCGCGGTTTTCCAGCACGAACGGGCGCACCAGGCTGCCGAGGATGTTCTCGGCCACGTGAATGGCGCGGTTAAGGGCCATCTCGCGGGTGGGGCGCGGTTGCAGCAGCAGGGTGAACTCGTCGCCGCCCATGCGCGCCACGGTGTCGTCGTCATCCACGCAGGCCAGCAGGCGCAGGGCCATGTCCTTGAGCATGCGGTCGCCGGCGGCATGGCCGAGGGAGTCGTTGATCGGCTTGAAACGATCCAGGTCGAGGAACATCAGCACCACCCAGGCCTTCTGCCGTTCGGCCTGCTGCAGCGCGTTGTACAGGCGGTCCTGGAACAGTGTGCGGTTGGGCAGGTGGGTGAGGGCGTCGTAGTAGGCCAGGCGGTGGATGCGCTGTTCGCTGGCCTTGCGCTCGCTGATGTCGGTGAAGAAACACACGTAGCTGGCCAGGTCGCCCTCGTCATCGAGTACTGCAGTAATGCCGACCCACGCCGGGTAGTGGTCGCCGTCGCGGCGCTTGAGCCACACCTCGCCTTCCCAACTGCCGCGCTGGTGCAGCTGCTTGACCACATAGCGCAGGTGGCCTTCCTGCTGTTCATCGACGGTAAGCATGCCCGGCAGCTGATCGAGCACTTCACTGACGGCATAACCGCTGACACGGCTGAACGCTTCGTTGGCCTGGACGATATAGCCGGCCGGGTCGGTGATGAGGATCGCCGACGTGGAGTGCTCGAATACCGTCGCGGCCATGCGCAGGTCTTTTTCGGCGCGGCGTTGCTGGCTGATGTCGCGGCCCACGCCAAGCACGCCTTCAAAACGTTGGTCATCGTCCCACACCAGCACCAGGCGCAGCTCGATCGGGATCTTGCGGCCATCGGCGCGCAGGCAGTCGAACAGGAACAGTTGGGTTGGCAGTTGGCTGCGCAGCTGGGCCAGTTGCGCCGGGTCGCCCATGGCGTTGCTGACGCGTTCCATCAGGCTGTAGATGCCGGTGAGCTGGGCCGGGTTGGCGATGATCGATTGCCAGCCGTTGGCAAAAATCCAGTCAGCCTGGTAGCCCAGCACGCTCTGCACGGAGGGGCTGACATAGTTGAGCTGCAGCAGGCTGTCGGTGGAGAAGATCACGTCGCTGATGCTTTCGGCGAGCATGCGGTAGCGCTGTTCGCTGTCGCGCAGTGACTGGCTGGCCTCGATCTGCACCGTCACGTCCTTGCCCACGCCGATGATGCGCGTTACCAGGCCATCGGCGTCACGGGTCAGTACCTGTTCGCGGATGTCGTAGCAGCGCCAGCCGCCATCACGGTGGCGGAAGCGCAACTGGCAGTGCAGCGGTTGATCATGGCCGTTGTCACGCTGTTGCTGGCGCAATGCCTGGTAGTGCGCGGCATCTTCGGGGTGCAGCAGCAGCTCCCAGAAGCGGTCGCCCATCTGCGCAAGTTCGGTACGGTCGTAACCCAGGGTCTGCCCCAGGTGACGGTTGCTGAAGATCATCCGCTGGCTGATGACGTCCTGCACGTACAGCTGATCGGGCACGGTGCGCACCACGTCCGACCAAAAACTCTCGCGCTCCAGCAACGACAGCTCGACCTGTTTGCGGCTGGTGATGTCGCTGATGCTGAGGATCACGGCCTGGTAGTCGCGGCGCTGCTGCGGCAGGCGCGCCATCAGCCACAGGTGCAACTCGCCACCCAGCGGAGCCGGCAGGCGCACTTCAAGCTCCAGCACCTGGCGTTTTTCGATCAGCGCGTCGATCAGTTGCATGCCGACGCTGTCGCGGCCATCGCCGCTGCCGTCGATCAGCCGCTGCCAGGCCCCTTCGTGGCATTCGATGTTCAACAGCTGGCGCGCCACCTGGTTGACCTCGGTAATCTTCAGCTCCAGCAGCAGCGAGCGGCGCAGGTTCGGGTCCAGCGCCAGGCTGTGCCTGAGTGCGGCGTGGTTGCGCAGGTGGTAGCGGTCGAGCTGGCCGGGCAGGCTGGATAGGTCGAGCACGCACAGGGCCACGCCGGTGCCTTCGAAGATTTCCTGGTAGCGCCGGCGGTCTTCCTGCAGCGCGCGCTGGCGGCGGCGCATGTTGATCAGCGCCAACACCGGCAACAGGGCACAGAACAGCACCAACAGGCATTTGCCGATCAGCGCGGGCAGCAATTTTTGCTGGGTCAGCTTGGCGTCGAACAGGCCGCGCAGCTGCCAGGTGCTGTTGTCGATGAAGGCCAGCATCACGCTTTGCAACGGCTCGTGGCTGGTGTCGGTTGGGGCGTGCTGCTGCAGCACTTCACCGCTGCGGCTGTTTTCCAGCAGCCACAGCGGATGGCCACCGCCATCGAGGTGAACGGTGAGCTCGCGGTAGTAGTCCGGTGACAGGCGCAGCAGCCAGTAGCCGCGGTCCTGTTCGGCGGCCTGGCGCAGCAGCAGGTACAAGGTTCGATTGTCGGCCGAATTGGTAAAGAAGTACGGGCGCCCCAGGTTTAGCGTCAGCAGCTCGTCAAGCAACTGGCGGTCCGGGCTGCCCGCCAGGCTGTCGCTGCGCAGCTGCCCGGCGCTGTCCAGCCAGGCCATGCTCTGCAGGGCGGGCAGGCGTTCGCGCAGGGTATCCAGCAGGCTGGGCAGGGCGGCCGGCGTCGGCGCATTGACGTAGGGCTGCACCACGTTCACGGCTTGTTGTGCCTTGAACGCCATGTTCAGGCTCAGGTGGTCGGCCAGCTCTGCGGTGGCGTCCAGGCTTTGTTTGCGCAGGTCGGACTGGGTGTGGTTGAACTGGGCGAACAGCTGCCACAGCAGCAGGCCCAGCAGGATCAGGGCCAGCAGCGCCAGCGCACCCTTGATCGACCCGCGCAGGGTAGCGGCGGGCGCGGGTGGCGCGGAACGCAATGGCGACGGATGAGTAAGGTTGGTCAAGCGTTGATCCTGCGATTGGGCTGGCGATGGCAGGGAAGGATCATGCACGGTGTGTGCCGGTGCCTGGCTGCCGTACCGCGGTGGCGCACTATAAGGCCGGACACCCGAAACCGGCTAGCATGCCTAGGATTATGGCAAAGTGCCAGCCATGTTGACCGATGGTGCCTGCCCGGTGGTTCGGCAAGCCCCTGCAACCTGTGCGAGAATAGCGCCCGCTTCACATGACAACGCATCGGAGATGTTCGGTTTTGGTTACTCACTTTTCCTCCAATGGCCTCGATTCCGCCTGCGGGCGCAGCAGTCAGACCCTTGTCAGCACTGCCGTGACCGAGGACGTATCCTGCAAGTCTTGCCAGCGTTCGCTGAGCAAACCCGAGGCGGCCAACGCCGCCAAAAGCAAGGCCCCGTCGCTCGCTGAACTGCGCAAGACCGCGGCAGCAGAGCCGGCAGTTGCGGTGGCTGCGGCCAACAAGCCTGCAGCCAAGGTGGTCAGCACGGCACCTGCGGCCGCCAAACCCGCCAAGGTTGCCGCGCAGCAGCCTGCCCGCAGCGGTGGCTTCAGCGTGAAGTCTGCCTGGGCTGCGCGTCTGGCCGAGCAGGGTGACCGTTGCCGGTTGCCGCGTGGCAAGGCCAGGCAGCGTCACGTCTGAGCCATTTTCGGCTGCTGTGCCGGCCTCTTCGCGGGCAAGCCCGCAGGAATCACTGATTGCTTCGGCTCTGTAGAGAACCTGTGGGAGCGAGCTTGCCCGCGAAGAGGCCGGTGAAGGCAATGAATTTCTCCCCGGGATCATCCTGATCCCAGCCCACCATCGCTCCCTCCTATGCAACGCCGTGCGTTGGCGTAGAATGGTCGACTTTGTTCAACGACACCCAAACACACATCTCCCTGGCCAGCGCGCCGGGGCGATCGTCGATGTCTTTACCTATCTGATTAGAGGGCTTGGTTTTGGCTCAATACGTCTACACCATGCATCGGCTGAGCAAGGTCGTGCCGCCGAAGCGGGAAATTCTCAAGAACATTTCCCTGTCGTTCTTCCCGGGCGCCAAGATCGGCGTGCTCGGCCTGAACGGCGCCGGTAAGTCGACCCTGCTGCGGATCATGGCGGGCGTCGACAAGGAATTCGACGGCGAAGCCCGTCCGATGCCCGACATCAACGTAGGCTACCTGCCGCAGGAACCGCAGCTGGACCCTAACAAGTCCGTTCGCGAAGTGGTCGAGGAAGCCGTCAGCGTGATTAAGGACGCCCAGGCGCGCCTGGACGAGGTTTACGCCGCCTACGCCGAACCGGATGCCGACTTCGACAAGCTCGCTGCCGAACAGGCCAAGCTGGAAGCCATTCTGCAAGCCGCCGATGGCCACAACCTGGAGCGCCAGCTGGACGTCGCCGCCGATGCTCTGCGCCTGCCAGCCTGGGATGCCCGCATCGAGCACCTGTCCGGCGGTGAGAAGCGCCGTGTGGCCCTGTGCCGCCTGCTGCTGTCGGCCCCCGACATGCTGCTGCTCGACGAACCCACCAACCACCTGGATGCCGATTCGGTCGCCTGGCTGGAGCGCTTCCTGCACGATTTCCCGGGCACCGTGGTTGCGATTACCCACGACCGTTACTTCCTCGACAATGTCGCCGGCTGGATCCTGGAACTGGACCGCGGCGCCGGCATCCCGTATGAAGGCAACTACTCGGGCTGGCTGGAAGCCAAGTCGGAACGTCTGGCGCAGGAATCCAAGCAGCAGAGCGCCCACGAAAAGGCCATGAAAGAGGAACTGGAGTGGGTGCGTAAAGGCGCCAAGGCTCGCCAGTCCAAATCCAAAGCCCGTCTGCAGCGCTTTGAAGAAATGCAGTCGCAGGAATTCCAGAAGCGCAGCGAAACCAACGAGATCTACATCCCGGCTGGCCCGCGCCTGGGCGACAAGGTCATCGAGTTCAAGAACGTCACCAAAGGCTACGGCGACCGCGTGCTGATCGACAACCTGTCGTTCGCCATGCCTAAAGGCGCCATCGTCGGCGTTATCGGTGGTAACGGTGCCGGTAAGTCGACCCTGTTCCGCATGCTGATGGGCAAGGAACAGCCGGACTCGGGCAGCATCGAGATCGGTGAAACCGTGCAACTGGCCTGTGTGGACCAGAGCCGTGAAGACCTGGACGGTGCCAAGACCGTGTTCCAGCAGATTTCCGACGGTTCCGACATGATCCGCATCGGTAACTACGAGATCCCGTCGCGTACCTACGTTGGCCGCTTCAACTTCAAGGGTGGCGACCAGCAGAAGTTCGTCAAGGACCTGTCCGGTGGTGAGCGTGGCCGCCTGCACCTGGCCCTGACCCTGAAGGAGGGCGGCAACGTCCTGCTGCTCGACGAACCGTCCAACGACCTGGACGTTGAAACCCTGCGTTCGCTGGAAGAAGCCCTGCTGGACTTCCCGGGCGCCGCGATCGTGATTTCCCACGACCGTTGGTTCCTGGACCGTGTGGCTACCCACATCCTGGCGTACGAAGACGACTCGAACGTGGTGTTCTTCGAAGGTAACTACACCGAGTACGAAGCCGATCGCAAAAAGCGCCTGGGCGATGCTGCTGCTCAGCCGCACCGTGTACGGCACAAAAAACTGGCCCAGTAAGCCGGTTTGAGTTGCACAAGAATGGGGCTCTGCGGAGCCCCATTTTTGTGCCTTGGTGAAATCTGAAAACGGCTGTTTCGCCAGTTAATTTGTATACACTTACATAAAACGCACCAAATAATTTCAAAAAAACGACATTGCGCCCTATTCCAGTGCGATTGCTTCTTGGTACATTCCTGAAAAAACCAATAAGTCCAAAACCTTCGGTGAGATGTCTACCATGATCGAATCTGTCGACAATTTCCTTGCACGCCTGCAACAGCGTGACCCAGGCCAGCCCGAGTTCCACCAGGCGGTGGAAGAGGTGCTGCGCACCCTGTGGCCATTCCTTGAAGCCAATCCGCATTACCTGCAATCCGGCATCCTTGAGCGTATGGTCGAGCCGGAGCGTGCGGTGCTGTTCCGCGTCTCCTGGGTCGATGATCAGGGCAAGGTGCAGGTCAACCGCGGCTACCGCATCCAGATGAGCAGCGCCATCGGCCCGTACAAGGGCGGCCTGCGCTTCCACCCGTCGGTGAACCTCAGCGTGCTGAAGTTCCTGGCCTTCGAGCAAGTGTTCAAGAACTCGCTGACCTCGCTGCCCATGGGTGGCGGCAAAGGTGGCTCGGACTTCGACCCGAAAGGCAAGAGCGACGCCGAAGTGATGCGCTTCTGCCAGGCGTTCATGAGCGAGCTGTACCGCCACATCGGTGCTGATTGCGACGTACCTGCTGGTGACATTGGCGTGGGTGCCCGCGAAATCGGCTTCATGTTTGGCCAGTACAAGCGCCTGGCCAACCAGTTCACCTCGGTGCTGACCGGCAAGGGCATGACCTACGGCGGCAGCCTGATCCGCCCTGAAGCCACCGGCTATGGCTGCGTGTACTTCGCTGAAGAAATGCTCAAGCGCCAGGACAAGCGTATCGATGGCTGCCGTGTGGCGATTTCCGGCTCGGGCAACGTGGCCCAGTATGCGGCGCGCAAAGTCATGGACCTGGGCGGCAAGGTGATCTCGCTGTCCGACTCCGAAGGCACCTTGTATGCCGAAGCCGGCCTGACCGACGCCCAGTGGGATGCGGTGATGGAACTGAAGAACGTCAAGCGCGGCCGCATCAGCGAGCTGGCCGGGCAGTTCGGCCTGGAGTTCCGCAAGGGCCAGACCCCGTGGAGCCTGCCGTGCGACATCGCCCTGCCGTGCGCCACGCAGAACGAACTGGGCGCCGAAGACGCCCGCACCCTGCTGCGCAACGGCTGCATCTGCGTGGCCGAAGGTGCCAACATGCCGACCACCCTCGAGGCTGTGGATATCTTCCTGGACGCTGGCATTCTGTACGCCCCGGGCAAGGCCTCCAACGCCGGCGGCGTGGCCGTGTCGGGCCTGGAAATGTCGCAGAACGCCATGCGCCTGCTGTGGACTGCCGGTGAAGTGGACAGCAAGCTGCACAACATCATGCAGTCGATTCACCATGCGTGCGTGCACTACGGTGAAGAGGCGGATGGCCGTATCAACTACGTCAAAGGTGCGAATATCGCAGGCTTCGTGAAAGTGGCTGATGCGATGCTGGCGCAGGGCGTGGTCTGATTCTAGTCAGCCGGGGCTGCGAAGCAGCCCCCATGGACCTTAGTTCTCACCCTCAATTTCAAGTATCTCGATCACCTGATCCCCCACCGGCCGCCGCCAAACCACCTCATCTCCAGGCCCTGCGCCCAGCAATGCCCGCCCCAGCGGCGAGCCCCAGTTGATGAGCCGACGTCCCGCATCCGCTTCATCCTCGCCCACCAGCTGCACCACCTGTTCCTGATCCTGCGCATCCACAAACCGCACCCGGCTACCAATCTGCACCTTGCTGCGTGAAGTCGCTGCCGGCACCACCTGGGCACTCTGCACCCGCGCACTGAAGTAACGCAGATCCCGCTCGGTCTCGGCCAGCCGCTGTTTGTCGGCACGCTCACCCTGCGCCTGCAGTTCGCTGCGCAGGGCATTCAGTTCGGCCACGCGTGCCTGCAACTGGCGCAGGCCGTTGGCAGTGACGTAGTTGGGTTGTTCGCTGACGCGCCGTTCTACCGGCTGGTCGGCCTGGGCGGCGGCTTGGTCTTCGTTGACGAATGCTCGGCTCATGCTGGGCCTCCTTGTGCTGAAGACCAGCATGGCAGGCCGACGGTTTCAAGGGATGTCCGTTTGCGACTGACTTAGTTGTGGCGATAGGCTTTTGCGGCACCGCGATCCTTTTCCTGTTGCCACTCCCGCTCGCGCTCGTCCCAGAAGCGCTCATGGTACTCGCGCTGTTCTTCGCTGTTTTGCATGGCGTGGCACTGGCGAAAGCCGTCGTCCCAGCCGGTTTCATACTGACGCTCGTGCAGATAGCGCGGCACGTCCTTGCGGAAGTTGCCCACCATCAGCCCGGCGGCCTGGCGGCCGCTGCTGCAGCCGTCCTGGAAACCATCGGCATAGGCAGGCGGATAACCACGGTTGACCATCTGCTCGTGGGTGGTTTCGCAACCTGAGAGCAACAACGCCATGCACACGCCGAACCAATACCGCGACATAACCACCCAGCCCTCCAATTGATAATGGAAAGTCTAGGTGGCGATTTGTCGGGGAGCTGTCAAAACGGTGTCAAAGAGTCGATTGGGTCACTAGTAGTGATACCACTTCAGCTCCAGCATCACCTCATTCTGCGCCGTCGCCAGGTGGCTGAACTCGCGCGATGCACTTAACCGCACGCCCAGGTTCTGGCTGATCTCCCACTGCTGGTTCAGGCTCACACTGCGGCGGACTTCGCCATTGGTGAAATAGTCGCCTTTGGCCTCCAGCGTCAGATTGCCCAAGCCGTTTCGCCACAGCAGGCCGCCATTGAAGCCTGCCGCTGGAGCGATGAATTCGGCGAAATCATTGTGATGTTCGACCCGCACGGTGCCCAGAGCAAAGCCCAGCAAACCGTCGGCCAACTGCCAGGTCCCCCCGGCGCCACCATTCACATGGCTGACCAGCACTTCGTCATCATGTTTTCCCGGCACGCGCTCAAGGCCGCCAGCCACCTGCCACGACCAGGGTTTGAGCAGTTCGTTACGCGGTGTCAGCGAGCGGATGGTGGCCAGGTCCAGGCGCTGCACTTGCCAGTCGTTGCCCTCGTACTGGCGCACTTTCAACTGCAGGATCTCGATTTGGGCACCCAGCGGGAAGCCGTAGGCATTGTCGTTGAGGTCGTGATAGGCCATGCGCAGGCCGTACTCGGCGTAGGCGCGGTCTTCACGGGTGCCCACACCCAGCTGCCAGGTGCGTGAATCGTGGCCATCCTCGGGCAGGCCGGGGCGTTCGATTTGCAAGGGTGGCGGCGGGTTGCCGTTGATCGCCCGCAGTAGCTCGAAGCTGCGCTTCGCCTGCCCGGGGTCGCGTTCCTGGCCATTGGCCCGGTAGCGCTCCAGGCGGTACGCGGCATCTTGCACGAGCGCTTGCCGTTCGCGGGGCAGGGCCTTGAATTCGGGGCTCTGCAATTGTGCGGTGTCGGCACTCACGGCCAGCACCTGCTGCTTTTCGCCGTGGTCCAGTGGCTCGGCGCGGGCCAGCAATTCACGTTCGCGAGAAGGGCGGTATGTCTCGCTGGCGACCAGGCCGGACTGCTTCACGGCCTTCACGGTATCGGTCGGGATGGCGGTCAACGGGAACTGCGAAGTCAGGTCCAGGCTCGGCCGGGCCACTTGCAGCAGCTCCAGCAGGCGGTACGAGCAGTTTTCGTCGAAGAAGAAGTAGTCGAACTGGATTTGCTTCAGCTCCCACACATGTTCGACCATACGCCCGGTTTCTTCGGGGGTGAGGTCCAGCTGGTACTCCCACAGGTCGCGGTTTTCCAGGCTGCGGTATTCGGACAGCTTCTCCTGGTAGGGCATCAGTGCGAACAGCCCCGGGTAGCCGCCCATCAGGCCTTTCCAGGCGTACAGGATGCTGTTGTCGCTGCCTTCGATGTAGGCACCGAAGTTGATCGCGTAGCTCAGCAGCGTGGTGTCGTCGTTGCGGGTGTTGGACTGGTCGATGCGCAGCAGGGTATGGCCGAACATGGACGATGGGCTGTTCAGGTAGGCCGCCGGGAAAATCAACGCGGCGCTGTGCGGGTCGATCGACTGGTACCAGGTCTTGAATTCCTGGCAATCCGGTTGCGGCAGGCCTTGCAGACCCAGCTGTTCGCGGAGCCAGCGGGTGCGTGCAGGGAATACACACTGGGCGTGCTTGTCGCCGAGGCTGGCCGGGGCATATAGCGCGTCGACCGTGGCCTGCAGCTCCTGGTCAGGGTGGTGTGCGCCGTCCTTGGCAAGGAAGAACGCATCGTCGTCCACATAGCTGCGCCAGCCACCGAGCTTGGCGGTTTCGTAATGGCCCAGGGCAATCCAGTAAGGGGTGTTAGCCAGTTGCTGGAGACGGCTTTGATCCAGCACGGGCGCGGCATGAACAGGGGCGCAGGCACACAGCGCCAGGGCAGCGAGGCGTTTGAGCATATCGGGCAACTACTTCTTGACGATGCCGAAAAAGGCGAAACCCGCCCCGGGTGGGGCGGGAGCAGCAGGGCTTAGGCCTCGGTAGCGTATTTGGCCAGGCGTGGGTCGTTCTTCAGAACGGCCAGGGTGTTGCTGTGAACAGTTTCAGCAGTGACATCGGCGCTGGTGAAAATCTGGTTGAAGTGCTGGTGGGCGACCGACTGGAAGTAGCTGCGGTCTTCCGGGGCCACACCGAGGACCACGGCATAGGTGGTCAGCGCTTCACCCTGGCCCATGGCCATGTCTTCGGACAGCTCGTTCATCATGCCGTTCATGGCGAACCACGACTTGCCGCCGTATGTCAGCGAGGCTTTGGTGGAGCAGCCGTTGGTGCCGGAGGTCATGCCGAAGGTGGCGTTACCGGAGGTGCCGTTGGTGGTGGAGGCCAGGAAGTGTGCCGGCGTGCCGCGCTGGCCTTCGAACAGCATGTTGCCCCAGCCGCAGTTCGGGCCGCCTGGCGCTTCAGCCATGGCGTTCAGCGAGACCACGGTGAACAGAGTACCCAGAAGAATCCGTTTCATAGCATTTGTTCTCTTTGTCTTAACCAAGGGTCAGGGTTTCTGGCAATTCGGTTGCCAGGTCGGGAAAGCATTTCACCCACCCGCGCAGCTTGGAGTTTAGGCACGATCTAAAGGTTGCGTTGTTGATTGCGAAAAATTTGCTGCTACATGACCTGCATGGGCTGCGACATAAAGTCCCGCAGAGCCTTGCAAGGCGCGCGCGGGCAGCGCCAGAATGCTGCCTATCTGCCCCGCCGAAGTAAGGAAACCCAATGCCCGATCCTGTCGCTGCGCGCCTGCGTCTCGCGCCTGAAGCCCTGACCCGGCGTTTCTCACCCGAGCAGTTTGCCTTTACCAATACCGACGATCTGGAGCCGTTTCGCGGAGTCCTGGGCCAGGAGCGTGCTGTCGAGGCCCTGCAGTTTGGTGTGGCCATGCCACGCCCCGGTTACAACGTGTACGTGATGGGCGAGCCGGGTACCGGCCGCTTCTCGTTCGTCAAGCGCTACCTCAAGGCCGAGGGCAAGCGCCAGCAGACCCCGGCTGACTGGGTCTACGTCAACCACTTCGACGACACCCGTGAACCGCGTGCGCTGGAATTGCCTTCCGGCAGCGCCGGGGCGTTCATCGCCGACATGGGCGGGCTGATCGACAACCTGCTGGCCACCTTCCCGGCCGTGTTCGAACACCCGTCGTACCAGCAGAAGAAGGGCGCCATCGACCGTGCCTTCAACCAGCGTTATGACCGCGCCCTGGATGTGATCGAGCGCGCCTCGCTGGAAAAGGACGTGGCCTTGTACCGCGATGCCAGCAACGTTGCCTTCACCCCGATGGCAGACGGCAAGGCGCTGGATGAAGCCGAGTTCGCCCAGTTGCCGGAAGACGTGCGTGAACAGTTCCACGAGGACATTGCCCAGCTCGAAGAGCAGTTGAACGAAGAGCTGGCCAGCCTGCCGCAATGGAAGCGTGAGTCGAACAACCAGCTGCGCCAGCTGAATGAAGAAACCATTACCCTGGCCTTGCAACCGTTGCTGGCGCCGTTGTCGGAAAAGTATGCCGAGAACGCCGCAGTGTGCGCCTACCTGCAGTCGGTGCAACTGAACCTGCTGCGCACCGTGGTCGAGCAATTGGTCGACGACAGCAAGACCGACGCTGCCGCGCGCAAGCTGCTCGAAGAGCAGTACGCACCCAACTTGGTGGTCGGCCACCATGCCGCCGGTGGTGCGCCGGTCGTATTCGAGCCGCACCCGACTTACGACAACCTGTTTGGCCGTATCGAATACAGCACCGACCAAGGCGCGCTGTACACCTCGTACCGACAGCTGCGCCCGGGCGCGTTGCACCGTGCCAACGGCGGTTTCCTGATTCTTGAAGCCGAGAAGATGCTGGGCGAGCCGTTCGTGTGGGATGCGCTCAAGCGTTCCTTGCAGTCGCGCAAGCTGAAGATGGAGTCACCGATCGGTGAACTGGGCCGTGTCGCCACCGTCAGCCTGCAGCCGCAGATGATTCCGCTCAACGTCAAGCTGGTGATCATCGGCTCGCGCCAGCTGTACTACGCCTTGCAGGACCACGACTCGGACTTCCAGGAGATGTTCCGGGTGTTGGTGGACTTCGACGAAGACATGCCCATGGTCGACGAGAACCTGGAGCAATTCGCCCAGCTGTTGCGCACCCGCACCAACGAAGAGGGCATGGCGCCGTTGACCAGTGACGCTGTGGCGCGCCTGGCGACCTACAGCGCCCGCCTGGCAGAGAACCAGTCGCGCCTGTCGGCGCGCATCGGTGACCTGTTCCAGCTGGTCAGCGAAGCCGACTTCATCCGCCAGTTGGCCAGTGACGAAATGACCGACGCCGGGCACATCGAACGTGCGCTCAAGGCCAAGGCCACCCGCACCGGGCGTGTGTCGCAGCGGGTGCTGGACGACATGCTTGCCGGCATCATCCTGATCGACACCGAAGGCGCGGCCATTGGCAAGTGCAACGGCCTGACCGTGCTGGAAGTGGGCGACTCGGCGTTCGGTATGCCGGCGCGCATCTCGGCCACCGTGTACCCGGGCGGCAGCGGCATCGTCGACATCGAGCGCGAGGTCAACCTGGGCCAGCCGATTCACTCCAAGGGGGTGATGATCCTGACCGGTTACCTGGGTAGCCGCTATGCCCAGGAGTTCCCGCTGGCGATTTCGGCGAGCATCGCGCTGGAGCAGTCTTACGGCTATGTGGACGGCGACAGCGCCTCGCTGGGCGAAGCCTGTACGCTGATTTCGGCCTTGTCGCGCACGCCGCTCAAGCAGTGCTTTGCCATCACCGGCTCGATCAACCAGTTTGGTGAAGTGCAGGCAGTGGGAGGGGTGAACGAGAAGATCGAGGGCTTCTTCCGCCTTTGCGAGGCGCGTGGCCTGACCGGTGAGCAGGGTGTGATCATTCCGCGTGCCAACGTTGCCACCCTGATGCTCGACGAGCGCGTGCTTCAGGCGGTGGAGAACGGCATGTTCCACGTCTACGCGGTCAGCCAGGCCGATGAGGCGCTGAGCCTGCTGGTGGGCGAGGAGGCCGGGGTGCTCGATGACAACGGCCAGTTCACCGAGGGCAGCGTCAATGCCCGTGTGGTGGAGCGCCTGCGCGAAATCGCCGAAATGATCAGCGAGGAAGAAATCGAGAAGGCAGAAAAGGAACGCCTCGAAGAGGTGATTGCCCAGGCCAAGCCGGCCTGAGTCAATAACCCGGCGCTGGAGGCGATGTGCTACCGTTCAGCGCCGGTTTTCCATCTTTCTGTACGGTTCTTCTATGCTGGAACTTAAGGACGGTACAGCGTTCAGGATGGAAACAGCCTGAGGTACAGGCTGAACAAGGCTCTTTGGAGGGGACGCGGCCATGCGCAACCTCAGCCTCACACGCCAGTGCCTGGGCCTGGTGACCCGCATCGAATGCAGCATCCGCCCACTGGCTGGGGACAACGGCATGTGGACGCTGCTGTTTGCCGCCGGAATGGCCGGTGAACAACCCTCTGCGATCAAGGCTCAAGGGCCTTTCCATGGGCCGCTTGTGGCCGAATCGGTGCTCAATGCCATTGTCGACAGCCTGACCTTGCACGGGTACCAGGTGGCCGAGGACCCGCAGATCTGGTGCCTGCACCTGCAGGCGCAGTTGCGCAGGATCAATGGCGAGCGGTGTCGGAACCTGGGGGATTACCAGTTTCATCCTGAAACCTGACGGATTGCCTTGGGCTTTTGCTGTAACAGGTGGCTGGCTATACTCGCCGTCGTTTTTCCAGTCACCTGACGAGTCCCAAACTTTCCATGGAACGTATTCTCGAAAATGCGATGTATGCCTCGCGTTGGCTGCTCGCACCCATCTACTTCGGCCTGTCCCTCGGCCTGCTGGCCCTGGCGCTGAAATTCTTCCAGGAAGTGGTCCACGTCCTGCCTAACGTCTTTGCCCTGAGCGAGGCCGACCTGATTCTGGTGATCCTGTCGCTGATCGACATGTCGCTGGTGGGCGGCTTGCTGGTGATGGTGATGATTTCCGGCTACGAGAACTTCGTCTCGCAACTGGATATCGACGAGAGCAAAGAAAAGCTCAACTGGCTGGGCAAGATGGACTCTTCGTCGCTGAAGATGAAGGTTGCTGCGTCGATCGTGGCGATTTCGTCCATTCACTTGCTGCGGGTGTTCATGGATGCGCAGAACATCTCCACCGATTACCTGATGTGGTACGTGATTATCCACATGACCTTCGTGGTGTCGGCATTCTGCATGGGCTACCTGGACAAGCTGACCAAGCACTGAGTCCGGCTGCTGCTTACACCGCCCGTCCGTTGTAAAACGGACGGGCGGTGTTGTTTCTGGCTTGTGCTTTCAGCCAGCCTGTACAAAAAATGAGCTCTCATGCGTGGTTCCCGTCGCGAGGTGCTCTCATGAACCTGCATCAGCTCAATACCGAGGCCAGGGCTGGCCATGTCGATGAACTGAACCTGATCGCCATCGAAGGCGGTGATTACCTGCTTGAGGCCCGGGTCAAAGGCCGTGCCCACCCCTTGTCCGACCCCCGTGGTGAGCGCTTGCGTGTGCACTCGGTGGAGGATGCGCGCAAGTTGCTGCAAACCATCCCCATGGTTTCGATGAACCTGGTGCACTGGTCGGTGCAGGATGAAATGTGCGGCATGGGCACGCACCCGGAAGAAGACCTGAAGGTGCCGATTTCCCAGCGTTCGGCCTGGTAGCTGCTCGCCGCGCCCCAGTGTGCTAGGCTGCTCGCCCTTTTCATCAAGGGCGCGGCTGCACTGCGCCCTGCAGTGGAGCACGACAATGTCCGAACTCAACCTGTCCACCGACGAAACCCGCGTTAGCTACGGCATCGGCCGTCAGCTGGGCGGCCAGCTGCGCGACAACCCGCCACCAGGCGTCAGCCTGGAGGCCATTCTGGCCGGCCTGACAGATGCCTTCAACGGCGCCGACAGCCGCGTCAGCGAAGCCGACCTGTCGGCCAGCTTCAAGGTCATCCGTGACGTGATGCAAGCCGAAGCCGCAGCCAAGGCCGAAGCCGCTGCTGCTGCTGGCAAAGAATTCCTGGTCGAGAACGCCAAGCGCGAAGGCATCACGACCCTGGCGTCGGGCCTGCAGTTCGAAGTGCTGACCGCCGGTGAAGGCGCCAAGCCGACCCGCGAAGACAACGTGCGCACGCACTACCACGGCACCCTGATCGACGGCACTGTGTTCGACAGCTCCTACGACCGTGGTCAGCCGGCTGAATTCCCGGTAGGTGGCGTGATCGCGGGCTGGACCGAAGCCCTGCAGCTGATGAATGCTGGCAGCAAATGGCGCCTGTACGTGCCAAGCGAGCTGGCTTACGGCGCCCAAGGCGTTGGCAGCATCCCGCCGCACAGCGTGCTGGTGTTCGACGTCGAGCTGCTCGACGTTCTGTAATACCGCTGGGGCCGCGTTGCGGCCCATTCGCGGGCAAGCCCTCTCCCACAGGTATAGCGCAGGATTTAAATCTTATGCGGTATCTGTGGGAGCGGGCTTGCCCGCGAAGAGGCCGGCCCTGGCAGCCTCAATTCCAGTCTGTTCCCGCCGGGCGCAACGCCCGCGCATAGCAGAACAGAAACAGATTCCGCACCAGCTCCTTGAGCACCCCCGGTTCACTCGAATTCAACCCGCTCATGTCCAGGTCGCCCTGGTCACGCAGTTCATCGAGTGCTTCTTCTTCAAGCACCGCGCACACTTCGCCGGTTTCCCGATGAAGAATGCGCAGGTAGGGGTGAGGGCGGTCAAGCCAGGCGTCGATCAGATAAGTCATGGCTATTCTCCTTGGGTAGCAGTCCCAATGAGAATAATTCTTATTATCTAAATAGCAAGCGCCAATTGGCAGATTTTTGTGTGATCAGACTTTGCGGACGAACTCGGACTTCAGCTTCATGGCGCCGATGCCGTCGATTTTGCAGTCGATGTCGTGGTCGCCGTCGCACAGGCGGATGTTCTTGACCTTGGTGCCGACCTTGACCACCAGGGACGAGCCCTTGACCTTGAGGTCCTTGATCACGGTGACGGTGTCGCCGTCCTGCAGGATGTTGCCGACCGAATCCTTTTTCACCACCTCGTCGCTGGCCGCCTCGGCATCGCCGCTGGCCGACCATTCGTGGGCGCATTCAGGGCAGATCAGCTGAGTGCCATCCTCATAGGTGTATTCGGAGTTGCATTTAGGGCAGGGTGGCAGAGTGCTCACTTCGGTTCCTCAAACAAACAGACGGGCGGTTAAAGGCCTGCATTGTAAAAGGTATTTTTCCAGAAGGGATTATGTCCGGACAAAAGCATTCGCGGGTAAACCCGCGAATGAAGGCGACTCGGTCTGTCAGTGAGTACGCGCTACAGCAAACTCGCTTAGCTCAACCAGCGCATCCCGGTATTCACTGGCCGGCAGCACTTCCAGGCACGCGATGGCACGCTTCACGTAATCACGGGCCAGCTCTGCGGTGTACTTCAGTGCACCCGATTCCTCGACGGCCACGCGAATCTGCTCAAGGTCCTCCAGGCCACCTTTCTGGATCGCCTGGCGCACCAGAGCAGCCTGTTCGGCAGTGCCTTCACGCATGGTGTAGATCAGCGGCAGGGTAGGCTTGCCTTCAGCCAGGTCGTCACCCACGTTCTTGCCCAGGGTTTGCGAGTCACCTTTATAGTCCAGCAGGTCATCGACCAGCTGGAAGGCCACACCCAGGTGGTCACCGAAGGTGCGCAGGGCTTCGCGCTGTTCGTCTGTCGCTTCGGCCAGCGCGGCAGCGCTGTGGGTCGAGGCTTCGAAGAGCATCGCGGTCTTGCCACGGATGACTTCCATGTAGACTTCTTCGGTGGTGCTGGCATCGCGTACTCGCGACAGTTGCAGTACTTCACCCTCGGCAATCACACGGGTGGCCTTGGACAGGATCTGCATGACCGGCATCGAGCCCAGCTCGACCATCATTTCGAACGAGCGCGAATAAAGGAAGTCGCCCACCAGCACGCTTGGCGCGTTACCCCACAGGGCATTGGCGGTGGAGCGGCCGCGGCGCATGCCGGACATGTCGACCACGTCGTCGTGCAGCAGGGTGGCGGTGTGCAGGAATTCGATGGTGGCGGCCAGCAGGCGCAGGTCGTCGCCTTCGCGGCCCAGGGCTTTGCCGCACAGCAGCACCAGCAGGGGGCGCAGGCGCTTGCCACCGGCGGACGTGATATAGTCGCCGATCTTCGATACCAGCGGCACGCGCGAGGTCAGCTGCTTCTTGATGATCTCGTCGACGGCGCTGAAATCATCAGCCACCGCACGGTAGAAGGTTTGGGGTTGCATCGGCTGCTCCAGTGAGGTTGCGCGGCATGCTAGGTCGCAGGTCCCGGTGTGTCAAGGCGCGGTGCCTGCTGGCCGGGGGCGGCACTTGCAAGCAAAACCCGGGTTGCGTACAATCGCGCACCCTAACTTCCTGGGCAGCACCTGCCTTACGCAATTGCACAGGGCCGTTCCAGCCCCATGCAGCCATGCCAGCCAATACTCATCATATAAAGCGCTGGGTGAGCAGGATTATCGGAGAAATACCATGTCTTACGCAGTAATCGTTACCGGCGGCAAGCAGTACAAAGTCGCTGAAGGTGAATTCCTCAAGATCGAAAAACTGGAAGTCGCCACTGGCGAATCCGTGACCTTCGATCGCGTTCTGCTGGTCGCCAACGGTGAAGAAGTCACCATCGGTGCTCCAGTTGTTGCTGGCGCTAAAGTAGTGGCCGAAGTTGTTTCGCAAGGCCGCCACGACAAGGTTCGCATCATCAAGTTCCGTCGTCGTAAGCACCACATGAAGCGTATGGGCCACCGCCAGTGGTTCACCGAGATCAAAATCACCGGCATCCAGGCTTAATCCCCTAGATCCCCTGAATTTATTTGGAGAATTGAACCATGGCTCACAAGAAGGCTGGTGGTAGTACTCGTAACGGTCGCGACTCAGAATCTAAACGCCTTGGCGTGAAGATGTATGGCGGCCAGGTTATCAAGCCAGGCAACATCATCGTCCGTCAGCGCGGCACCGAATTCCACGCTGGCTACGGCGTTGGCATGGGCAAGGACCACACCTTGTTCGCCAAGATCGAAGGCGTGATCAAGTTCGAGAAAAAAGGCGAGTTCATGCGCCGTTACGTGAGCATCGTCGCCGCTTAATCGCGACGTCGCTCCAGAAGCCCCGTCATGCGACGGGGCTTTTTCGTTTGTGGTGAGCCTCTTGCAAAGCTGTTTGTCTGGGTTGCCGGCGTTGGTTTCTACGGTCGTACGGGGCCGCCGCGCTCATTTTTGCAAGAGCCTCATGTTTTTGAGTCATTCAGCTCGTCTGCCGACGAGAGGCGGTTTTAATGAAGTTTGTTGACGAAGTATCCATTCGGGTCAAGGCCGGTGACGGCGGCAACGGTTGCATGAGCTTCCGTCGCGAAAAATTCATCGAGAACGGTGGCCCCAACGGCGGTGACGGTGGCGACGGCGGCTCGGTGTACATGGTCGCTGACGAAAACCTCAACACCCTGGTCGACTATCGCTACACCCGTCACCACGAGGCCCAGCGCGGCGCCAACGGCGGCAGCACCGACTGCACCGGCAAGAAAGGCGACGACCTGTTCCTGCGTGTGCCGGTCGGCACCACCGTGATCGACGCTTCCACCCAGGAAGTGATCGGTGACCTGGTGACCCCGGGTCAGAAACTGATGGTCGCCCAAGGCGGCTGGCACGGCCTGGGCAACACCCGCTTCAAGTCCAGCACCAACCGTGCACCGCGCCAGACCACCCCGGGTAAACCAGGTGACCAGCGCGACCTGAAGATGGAAATGAAAGTGCTGGCCGACGTGGGCCTGCTGGGCCTGCCGAACGCCGGTAAGAGCACCTTCATTCGCTCGGTTTCCGCCGCCAAGCCGAAAGTGGCCGACTACCCGTTCACCACCCTGGTACCGAACCTGGGCGTGGTCAGCGTCGACCGCTGGAAGAGCTTCGTCATCGCCGACATCCCCGGCCTGATCGAAGGTGCTTCCGACGGTGCCGGCCTGGGTATCCGCTTCCTCAAGCACCTGGCGCGTACCCGCGTGCTGCTGCACCTGGTCGACATGGCGCCGCTGGACGAAAGCAGCCCGGCCGATGCCGCCGAAGTGATCGTCAACGAGCTGACCCGCTTCAGCCCGTCGCTGGCAGAGCGTGAGCGCTGGCTGGTGCTGAACAAGGCCGACATGGTCATGGAAGACGAGCGCGAAGCGCGCGTTCAGGAAGTGGTCGAGCGCCTGCAATGGGAAGGCCCGGTCTACGTGATTTCGGCCATCTCCAAGCAGGGCACCGAAAAGCTCAGCCACGACCTGATGCGCTACCTCGAAGACCGCGCCGACCGCCTGGCCAACGACCCGGCCTACGCCGAAGAGCTGGCCGATCTCGACCAGCGCATCGAAGACGAAGCCCGTGCCCAGCTGCAGGCCCTGGACGACGCGCGTACCCTGCGCCGTACCGGCGTCAAGAGCGTGCACGACATCGGCGACGATGACGGGTGGGACGATGATTTCGAGGACGACGAAGACGGCCCGGAAATCATTTACGTGCGCGACTGATCGGTTGCAGTACACTAAACGCCGCTCTCTGGAGCGGCGTTTTTGTATCCACGGTATCTACAGATTCGACATAGGTTGGAAGAAGATGCGAAGCAAGGTGACGGGCGCCAAGCGCTGGGTCGTGAAGATTGGCAGTGCTCTGCTGACCGCCGATGGCAAGGGCCTCGACCGCGGTGCCATGGCCGTTTGGGTCGAGCAGATGGTCGCGCTGCGTGAGGCAGGCGTGGAGTTGGTACTGGTCTCCTCCGGGGCCGTGGCTGCCGGCATGAGCCAGCTGGGCTGGACTTCGCGACCGAGCGCGATGAACGAGCTGCAGGCCGCTGCCGCGCTCGGCCAGATGCGCCTGGTGCAGGCGTGGGAGTCGAGCTTCGGCGAGCACGGCAAGCACACCGCGCAGATCCTGCTGACCCATGACGACCTGTCCGACCGCAAGCGTTACCTGAACGCCCGCAGCACTCTGCGCACGCTGGTCGACCTGGGCGTGGTGCCGGTGATCAACGAAAACGACACCGTGGTCACCGACGAGATCCGTTTCGGCGACAACGACACCTTGGCGGCACTGGTGGCCAACCTTGTCGAGGCCGACCTGCTGGTGATTCTCACCGACCGCGATGGCATGTTCGACGCCGACCCACGCAACAACCCCGAAGCCCAGCTGATTTACGAAGCCCGCGCCGACGACCCGTCGCTGGACGCCGTGGCCGGTGGCACCGGTGGTGCCCTGGGGCGTGGCGGCATGCAGACCAAGCTGCGCGCTGCACGCTTGGCTGCCCGTTCCGGTGCCCACACCATCATCATTGGTGGCCGTATCGAGCGCGTACTGGACCGCCTCAAGGCGGGCGAGCGCCTGGGGACTCTGCTGTCGCCCGAGCGCGGCATGCTCGCTGCACGCAAGCAGTGGCTGGCCGGCCACCTGCAAACCCGTGGCACCCTGGTGCTGGACGCCGGTGCCGTGCAGGCGCTGCGCCAGGCCAACAAGAGCTTGCTGCCGGTTGGCGTGAAGACGGTGCAGGGCAGTTTCCGCCGTGGCGAGATGGTGGTGTGCGTCGGCCCGGACGGTCTGGAAGTGGCGCGCGGGTTGGCCAACTACAGCGCCCTGGAAGCGCAGAAGATCATTGGCCAGCCGTCCGATGCCATCGAAAGCCTGCTGGGCTACAGCGCCGAGCCGGAGCTGGTGCACCGCGACAACCTGGTGCTGGTATGAGTCTGTTCAAGCGGGTGATCGGCGTGGCAGCGCTGGTGCTGCCCATGCTGGCCGGGGCCGAGGAAATCGGCCAGGTGTCCACCGTGTTCAAGTTCCTCGGGCCGAATGACCGCATCGTGGTCGAGGCGTTCGACGACCCCAAGGTCGAGGGCGTGACCTGCTACCTGTCGCGGGCCAAGACAGGCGGTGTGAAGGGTGGGTTGGGGCTGGCCGAGGACCGGGCAGAGGCATCGATTGCCTGCCGTCAGGTCGGGCCGATCAACTTCAAGGGTGAGTTGAAAGACGGCGAGGAGGTGTTCAAGGAGCGCACCTCGCTGGTGTTCAAGACCATGCAGGTGGTGCGCTTCCTGGACAAGAAGCGCAATACGCTGGTGTACCTGGTGTACAGCGACCGCATGATCGAAGGCAGCCCGCAGAATGCGGTGACCGCGATACCGATCTTGCCTTGGGCGCATTGATAACCTTGTAGATCGCCGGGAGGCCATTCGGCCTCCTATCGCGACCTGCGGTCGCTCCTACGGGAGATTGCGATACCCCTGTAGGAGCGACCGCAGGTCGCGATGGGCCGCAAAGCGGCCCTGGTTACCTCAGGCCAACTCTTCGGCCTGATCCTCCCGCACAACCGCCTTCACCTCATCCAGCCGGCTGATGAACTTCCAGTCCGCCTCGTCGATGTAGATGCCATTCGGCCCGCTACCGCCTTCCAGGTCGATCGCCACGCGCGCCGACACCTGCGGCTTCACACTCGCCAGAATCGGCACAAAGCCCAGCTGCAGGCTGGTTTCCAGCAGTGCTGCCTGGTTGCGTTCGTCGATGTCTGCTGCCTCATCCAGGTAGTACGGCAGGCGAATGCGCCCGGCCAGGTCACGGTCCATCAGGTGCAGCAACAGGTACATGTTGGTCAGCGCCTTGATGGTCATGGTGGTGCCGTTGGACGCCGCGCCGTCGATGTCGGCGTGGATGATCGGCTGGCCGTTGACCTTGGTGATCTCGAACGCCAGCTCGAACAGGTCCTTTAGGCCCAGCTGGTTGTGGTTGGCCGCCACCAGCCGTGCCAAGTACTCCTTGGCTTCTTCGTTCTTGTTGTCCTGCTCGGCGCTTTGGGTCAGGTCGAACACCGACAGGGTTTCGCCTTCTTCGTACTGGCCGGCACTGTGGATGATCTGGTCGATGTGCTTGAGCGCTTCCTTGTTCGGCGCCAGCACCACGCGGAAGCTTTCGAGGTTGGACACCTGCCGCTTGTTGATCTCGCGGTTGAACAGGGCCAGTTGGTGCTCGAGGCTGTCGTAGTCGCTGCGGATGTTGCGCAGGGTACGGGCAATGTCGGTGACTGCAGCGCGGCGTGCCTTGGCCAGGGTCAGGGCTTCGTCGGTGCGGTGCGCGTAAGCGTTCACCAGCAGTTGCAGGCGGCGTTCCATGTCGTCTTCGCTGTCGAACTTGGCCACGCCTTTCAGGCGCACCTGGGCGTACAGCGCCTCGATCTGGTTATCCACGCGCTGCAGGCCTTGCCAGCTGTCCTGGTAGTCATTGAGCAGCGGCAGCAGGTTGTCCATCGAGTCGTCGATGGCTTCCATGAACGGCGTGCCGTAGGGCAGGTCGGCCGGAAGCAGTTGACGACGGCGCAGGGCGTCTTCCAGGGTGCGTTGCTTGGACTCGAGGTCGCCGATCTGGCGGCCGACCAGCTGCAGCTTCGCCGACAGCTGCTGGACGCGCTCGGTGAAGGCGTCGCTGGAACGCTTCAATTCGTCCTGGGCAGCTTCCAGCTGCGACAGTTGCTCCAGCTTCTCTGGCTCTTCGGCGCTGAGGGTTTCACTGCGGCGGAAGTCTTCCAGCGCCTTTTGCGCATCCAGCACTTCCTGGTACAGGGTTTCGGTTTGCGCCTTGGAGGCAGAGCGGTCGGCGGCTACGGCTTGCTGGGTCTTGAGCTGTTTCAGCTCTTTTTCCAGACGCTCTTTCTGGTCGCGCAGGGCGGCACGGTCGGCCAGCGCCTGCAGTGCCGGCGGGTCGATGTTGGTCAGGTCGATGGCCAGGCCCGGGGCTTCGAAGCGCTCGCCCTTGAAGCCGTCGAGCACCGCTTCCAGCGATTTTACCCACAGGTCGCTGTCGTCCAGCTCGATGCCACGGTCGCCCAGCGGCAGGCTGAACAGCGCGCCGTTGAACAGGCGCATCAGGCGGTCGACGTCGGCTTGCGAGAACTCTTCGCGCAGGCGGGCGTAGCTGTTGTTGTCGGCGTGGTCGAGCTGCTGCTTGACCTGCTTCAGGCGTTTTTCCAGGTCGCGTACGCGCTCGTCCAGGTCTTCGGCGCTGAACTGCCGCGACTGGGCCAGGGCGCCGGCCAGTTCGTCGTGGGCGTCCTTGGCTGCCAGCAGCTGCTGCTCCAGCACCTTGACGTCATCGACCAGGGCAAAGCGGTGCTTGAGCACCGACAGCTCGCCCAGCCAGCGCTGGATGCCGGTGATTTCACGCTCCAGGCGCATCAGCTCCTGGGTGCCGCCGCGCTGGTCGTTCTGCAGGCGGTCCTGCTCGCCACGGTAGTGCTCGGACTGGATGACCAGCTCTTCCTTGCGCGCCATGGCGTATTCCTGCCAGGTGCCCAGCAGGGTGTCGAGTACGGGCGAAATGCGGTGCAGCTTGCCGCGCAGGATGTCGCGCTGGGCCACGCCACCGGCCAGGGCCTCGACCAGCGGGCCGGCGGCGACCAGGGCGTTGTAATCCTGCTCCATGCGGCGCACGTCGCGGAACGCTTCTTCGCAGGCGGCGATGTAGTCGACGCTGCCCGAACGCAGGCTGTGCTCGAACGCGTCGAGGAACAGCTGCTTGAGCTTGGCGGCGGTGATTTCGCGCATGTGCAGCAGGTTGATGAACAGCGCGCGGAAGGTTTTCAGGCTTTGCTCGCTGGTGGAGCGCAGCGGGATCATGGTCAGGTCCAGCGGCACCGAGGTGTGGCCGCCAACCAGCAGGCGGCGCAGTTCGTCCGGCTTCAGCTCGTAGGCCTTGATGCCCAGGCGCTCAAGGTTGGTGAACAGCTCTTTCTGGCGCAGGCAGGTGTCGTTCTTCTGGTAGTGGGCCAGGTCCAGTTCGCCCTTGTAGGCAAAGAACTGGTGGCCGAAACCGCCACCTGGGCCGCGGCCGACCACGCCGATCACGTGCGGGCCGTGCGGCAGGCTCAGTTCGCAGAGAATGTACGAAGTGTCGCTGGCGAAGTAGAAGCGACGCGACTGCTCCAGGCTGTACTTGCCGAAGCTCATGTCCGACATGCGCGCCAGGATCGGGAACTGCAGGGCGTTGATCGACGCGGATTTACCCAGGTTGTTGGCGCCGTAGACCGACAGCGGGTGCTCCAGCGGGAACAGGCCAAGGCTGTAGCCGGCGGTGTTGAGCAATGCAAAGCGGCGGATGCCGTAGCGTTCCTGGCTCATGCGTCAATCTCCTGTTGCTCTTCGCGGATGGCCCGGGCCAGGGCTTCTTCTTCGCTCTCCTCGCCGTCGAACGGGCTGAGGTCCAGCGGGTCGTCGGTGCGGTTGAGTTCTTCGGGGCTTTCTTCCTCGACCAGTACCGGGGTGGGCAGCGGCAGGTCGCTGTGCAGGGTGGCGGCCAGGTCGCGGTCCTGCTGCACCGACAGGCACACATCAAGGAAGCGGTGCATCGGCGGCAAGAAGCGGTAGATGCCGCCTTCCTCAAAGGCGAAACCAAGCTGGGTCATGCGGCGCAGGATTTTTTCTTCCAGCTCGTCCACGGTCTGCACTTCGGCCTGCAGGAACAGGTCGCGGTACTTGTCCAGCAGCGAGGGCAGCTCGTCACGGCCAATACTGCCGCCATCGAGCACGGCCATCGGGTCGCGGCCCTGGTCGGCCAGGTGCTCGACCAGAATGAAGGTGAACAGCGACAGGCGCTGCGCGGTCTTGTTCACCTGTGCGGCGGTCATGTCCGGCACGAAGTAGTAGAAACCACGGGTATCGCACACCAGCTCGAAGCCCAGGGCCTTGAACAGGGTACGGTACTGGTCCTGGAAGTTCGACAGCTGGGCGTACAGCTCGGGGTCGCGGCGGCTGACGTGGAAGCCTTTGAACAGCTCGCGGAAGATCGGTGCGAGCTGGGACAGTTCGGAAAGATCAAGATGCATGGGCTGGGCTCGCGTTGGGTTCGGTAGGCGCGCTGGTGGCGTCTTCGCGGCTGGAGGTCAGGGCGAACGAGCGCAGGCTGACCAAGTGTTCCTGGGTGGTGTATTCGCGGCGGTCGAGGCGTTCGCGCTTGAAGCGCTTTTCCCGCGACAGGCGCGAGAACCAGTACAGCAGCTCGTCGGTGGCGCCCTCGGGTTCCTGCTCCAGCAGCCAGACCATCAGGTCGGGCAGCGGCAGGGCCTGTTCGCAGCGTTCGGCCATCTCTTTGACCGTGCGCGGTGCACGGGGCAGGGCGCCGGACTGGGTCTTGTGGGCTTTGGGGAAGCGCGCCGGCTTGGGCTCGAAGCGGGCCAGGGCGTACACATAGGCCTCTACCTGGCTCGCGCTGCCCAGGAAGGTGCTTTGCGGGCGGGTGAACATCGGCATGGCCGCTTGCGGCACGGCATCGATGCCCTTGCGCCGGATCACCGACAGGGCCAGCGCAGCGCCACGGGTCACGGCGTTGTGCCGGCGGGCTTCTTCACGCAGCGGCAGCAGCAGTTCACGGGCATGGCGCAGGGTGAGCTGGGCGCTGGTCTGCATTTCCAGGATGCGCGCGTGGGTACGCAGCAGCATGTCGTCGTCGACCAGGTGGCCCAGGCGGGCCTGTTCGCCCAGCAGCTTCAGCAGCACGGTCTCGACCTTGCGCACGCCTTGTTCGAAGGCGCCGTCGGCGTTCACCAGCTGGATCATCGGCTCGACGTATTCGTCCCAGGTGGCCAGTACTTCGGCATAACGCTGACGTAGCGGGATCTGGCGGTTGCTGGTCTTGGCCCGTTCGGCCACGGCCACCAGCGCCTGCTCGTCGTTATCGAGCTTTTTCAGCACATCGCGCACACGCATGTCGAGCAGGCGCAGCTGGCGCGCCAGGTCGTCGCTGTCGCGGTTGTCGAAGGCGTCCTGGATGTGGCCGGCCAGGCGTTCCAGGTGGCGCAGGTAGGCTTCGATCTCCAGGCACAGGCCCAGCCGGTGTTCGCGGCGCAGGTAGGCGAGGAAGTCGTGGATCTGCGCGTTGAGCTCGAAACGGTTCGGGCTTTTGGCCACCGGGACCAGGATATCCAGGCGGATCCATACGTCGAGCAGCTGGGTGATGTCCTGCGGGGTACTCTCGACCTGCTGGCGGGCCACATGCTGGCGCAGCTCGACCAGGCTCAGGGTGCCCTGGTCGAAACGCTCGCACAGCGGCTCGATCAGGGCCCAGTGTTCGGCTAGGGCGCGCAGGACGCGCTTGGGTTCGATCATTGGCTTCGACTCGTTGCCAAGAAAAAGGGGGCGATTGTACTGCATCCGGGGGGGAGGTTTTCACCCCTTGGTCTGTAATGACAGATAACCTTTTGCTTTATGGGTGTATGGCGGTGTTTCTGGGTTGGTTGTGAGATCGAGCGCCGCCCGCGCGGCGCATCGCGAGCTGCGCTCGCTCCTACGTTTGTTTCTGGCCGGTAACGCCTGTGCCAGGCGCGCACGATCGCCTTGTTTATACGACGCGATATCGCGTCATGCGCCAAGGCCTACGCGCGCAAAACTCACAGGAATAATTGGCCCGAAACAAACGTAGGAGCGAGCGTAGCTCGCGATGCGCCGCGCGGGCGGCGCTCGGTCTGATAGGCGCTGCAAAAACCAAGGCGTACACGTTAGAATGTCCAATTGTTTTCGCCCCCTGGATACCCGCCCCTTGCTGACCGAACCCCGTCGCCGCGCCTACCTTTCCGCCATGCAAGTGGTGCACTGGCTGCCGCGCGCCGAACTGGCGTTCGCCGCACCGTCGCGCCCCGAGCTGCTGCTGCCGGTGGCACCGGTCGAGGACATCGATTTCGAGGTCAGGCCGGCACCGGCTGCAAACAATGCGCCCGCCGCCCCTCAGGCTCGCTCCGGCGAGCGGCCAAAAATCGAAATCCCGCGCCCGGGCAGTGCGCCCAAACCGGCTGCCAAGCCTGTCGAGGCCGAGGAACAGCCCGCACCGCCGCGACCTGCCCCCGTGCCGCCCCCGCGTTTCTCGCTGCAACTGCTGCGCGCCGGCAGTTGCCTGCTGCTGGTCGAACTGGCCACCGGCCAGCCGTTCCAGAGCCGCGACCCGTCCTACCTGCTGCTCAAGGACATGCTGCGCGCCGCCGGCCTGCCTGACGCCCCGCAGATCATCGGCGAACCGGTGCGCTGGCCCTTGCTGGTGCGAGGCAACATGGACCAGGGGCCGGAAGCCGCGCGTGATTTTGTCCGGGGTTTTGTCCAGGCGCGCCTCGAAGATGCCCCGAGCACCTGCCTGTGGCTGATCGGCCTGCCGGCGCTGCGCTTTGCCGCCAATGCCGACGCCGACGCCTATTACCAAACCCTGACGCTCGACGGCCTGGGCGATGCCTGGGCACTGCCGGGCCTTGAACTGTTGATGGACGAGCCGCAGCGCAAGGCGGACGTCTGGAAAGCCATGCGCCAGCTGATGGCGCGCTGGAAGCGCGTTGAATGAGTGAATCGATCAGTTTCCGCCCGATGACCGAGGCGGATCTGGATGCCGTACTTAAGATCGAATATGCCGCGTTCAGTCATCCCTGGACCCGCGGGATCTTTCTGGATGCGCTCAAGTCGTACGAAATCTGGCTGATGTTCGACGGCCAGCAGCAGGTAGGCCATGGCGTGATCAACGTGATCATCGACGAGGCGCACCTGCTCAACATCACCGTCAAACCTGAAAACCAGGGCCGTGGCCTGGGCCTGCGCCTGCTGGAGCACCTGATGGCCCGGGCCTACCAGCTCAATGGTCGCGAGTGCTTCCTGGAGGTGCGTGCCAGCAACCAGTCGGCCTATCGTTTGTATGAGCGCTACGGCTTCAACGAAATCGGCCGCCGCCGCGACTATTATCCGGTTGCCGGGGGACGCGAAGACGCGCTGGTGATGGCGTGCACCCTGCTTGAGGACTGACCGAGCATAGCCGCTACCACCTCTGGCCTGGTTTTCTTTGTTCTCTATGCACGGATGGATAAAGGATGAAAAAACGGCTTCTGGTGGCGGGCCTGCTGATTGTTGGTGCTGCACATGCCGACGAACGCGACCTGTGGATGTTCGCGCAATGGGCTGGCGAGCATCAAACCCGGCCTTTCCGTGAAATGCTGGTGGATGCCCGTCTTTACGGTGTATTGCCTATCCACCAGTTGCTGCGCTCGGCCTCGGACTGGAGGCTGTGCCAGGCGTCTCCTTTTGCCGTACCGCCTGCCAGCAACTGGTCGGCTGTACGTTCGACCCTCTCGCTGATCAAGACGCTTGATGATCAAGGCATCCTGCGCCCGTTCGAAGTGGTCTCCGCCTACCGTAACCCACGCCTGAATACCTGCGCGGGCGGTGCTGCCAACAGTGCCCATACCCGCGCCTTCGCCGTCGATATCCTGTTGCCGGCCTGGGCTGATCCCAACCCGCTGTGCCGCTTCTGGCAGCAGTATGGCCAGGCCTGGAACATGGGCCTGGGGCGCTACCCGTCCGGGCGTATCCATGTGGACACCGCCGGCTATCGCACCTGGGGCGGCGATGGCAGCGCTGGCTCGTCGTTCTGCATCAAGCCCAAGTGAGCCAGGCAGCGCTGGCATTCGCGTGTGACCCATTCGGCAAAACGCTGGCGCTTGCCGCCGTCTTCGACCGGCTGTGGGCTGAGCAGGTAGTAGGCTGAACCATCGCGCACAAAACCGAAGGGCGCCTGCAACTGCCCGCTGTCGAGTTCGTCGCGCACCATCAGGGCTGAGGCCATGGCCACGCCCAAGCCGGCGCTGGCGGCCTGGATCGACAGGTAGAAGTGCTCGTAGTCGCTGCGTTCGTTATGCCGCGCCTGCTGGCCGCTGAGGCGTAACCAGGTGGGCCAGGCGCCGGGGCGGGTGGTGCTGTGCAGAAGGCGCTGGCCGTTCAGCGGGTTGGGGGCGGTAGGGCGGCACACCGGGCCGATCCATTCGTCGCAGATTTTCTGGTTGTACAGCTGGTTATCCCAGTGAAAGTCGTCGCGGCGGATTGCCAGGTCGACACCGCTACGGGCGAAGTCCAGCGGCCCGCCTGCGGCTACCAGGTGCAACTGCAGGTCGGGGTGGTCGGCATGGAAGCGAGGCAGGCGCGGGATCAGCCAGCGCATGGCGATGGTCGGCTCGCAGGACAGCACCAGCACATTGTCGCGGGCCTGTTGTTGCAAGCGCTGCACGGCGCCTTCGAGCTGTTCGAAGATTGCCTGGGTAGTGCCTTGCAGGGCGCGGCCGGCTGGGGTGAGGAAAATGGCCCGGTTACGGCGTTCGAACAGGTCCACGCCGAGGTGTTCTTCAAGCAGGCGTACCTGGCGGCTGACGGCGCCGTGGGTGACGTGCAGGTGCTCGGCGGCGCGCACGAAGCTTTCGGTCCGGGCGGCGATGTCGAAGTAGCGGAGGGCGTTGAGTGGCGGCAGTTTCATGGTTTGCATGTTTTCAGGCCCGGCCTCTTCGCGGGCACGCCCGCTCCCACAGGTACAACACAGCTCCAGATGCCTGTGAAAAGCCTGTGGGAGCGGGCGTGCCCGCGAAAAGGCCAGTACTGGCAAAACACCTCTGTGAGAAAAACTATCAGATATGCACCACTATAAATCGATTTTTCCATGTTCATGAGCGATCGATAATCCCCCGGTCTGTGCATTTCCATCGCCTATCGAGAGCCTCCCGCATGACCGAACTCATCGCCGTCGCCCTGTTTACCTTGCTCGCCGTCATCAGCCCTGGCGCCGATTTCGCCATGGTCACCCGCAGCAGTTATGCACAGGGCCGAAGGGCCGGGCTGGCCGCTGCCGTGGGTATTGCGCTGGGCGTGCAGGTGCACGTGCTGTACACGGTGTTGGGCATTGCAGTGCTCATCAGCCAGAGCCCGACATTGTTCTTCACCATGAAAGTGCTGGGTGCGGGATACCTGATCTATCTGGGCTACCAGTCATTGACCAATACCCGGCGCATCAGCCTGGAGGGTGTAGGGCAAACCGCTGGTGGCGTGCTGCAAGCCCTGCGAACGGGCTTTCTGACCAATGCCCTCAACCCCAAGACCATGTTGTTTGTCATCAGTGCGTTCACCCAGGTCGTCCAGCCCGGCAGCCCGTTGGTGCTGGACTTCGCCTACGGCGCGTTCATGTCCTTTACCCATTGGCTGTGGTTCAGCCTGGTGGCGGTGTTCTTCTCCAGCACGGCACTGCGCAAGGCCATGATCGAACGGCAAATGCTGGTGGACCGTGCCATAGGCCTGGCGCTGATCGGGCTTGGCCTTGCGGTAGCCGTAACCGGCATACGGTGAAGTGTCGATTGCATGACGGGGGGATGGCCATGGCAGGCGCCTGCAGCCAGCCCGCTTTTTATCTGCAACCAGTGCCTTTCGAGTCAGGGGCTGAAAGCGATAGCCCTGATCGTGATCGTGATCGTGATCGTGGCATTGGCTCTGGCGCTGTAGTTGCAGCAGGGGCGGCCTTGGCTGTAAGTGAGGGTATTGCCCGGCGCTAACTTTTTCGCAGGCAAAGAAAAAGGGCTTACCTTGCGGTAAGCCCTTCGTCTTGTTTGGTGGCTACACAGGGACTTGAACCCCGGACCCCAGCATTATGAATGCTATGCTCTAACCAACTGAGCTATGTAGCCGATGGCGCGCATTATTCTCTTGAACGCCCCCCCTGTCAACACTCATTTCAAAAAAAATTTGCACGCTTTCAAAAACTTAGCGGCCGGGCGCGGTTTCAGCGCACTACAAGCCAGTGGCCGAGCACGCCCTGAAGCTGCAAATGCTGGGCCGCAGCCAAGGCTTGCAGGCTTTCCTGTGGCCTGTCGAGGTTGAAATCACCGCTTACGCGCCGATGGGCCATGTGTTCATCCATCATCCACAGGCGTTGCCCCTGGTACCCGGCAAGGCGCTCCAGCACCTGCCCCAGAGGCATGTCGGTGGCTTTCAGGCGGCCGTTGCGCCAGCTGTCGGCGGTTTTCAGGTCGGCTTTCTGCACTGGGTCGATACGCATGTCATCAAAGGTAACCCGCTCACCCGCCGAGACCATGCGTTGATCCCCCCCTTGGGTGACCATGGCCTTGCCACTGATTACCACGAGTTCATCATGATCTGCATGGCGGGCGACCTGCAGGCGAGTGCCGAACACCTGGATGCGTGTGCTGCCCACTTCCACTTCCATCGCCCGTCCATCGAGCACAACCTCCAGGTACACCTGGCCCTGCACCAGGTGCAGTTGACGCGTACGGCCGCGCAGGTCGACGTTCATGGCGCTGGCGCTGTCCATGTTAAGCGTGGTGCCATCTGCCAGGCGCGTGCTGCGGCGTTCGCCCACGTCGGTGTGCAGCTCGCTGGCCAGGCGCTGCATCAGCGGCCAGTAGAGGTAGGCTGCGGCGCTTAATACAAGCAGGAACACAAGTGCCAGCCATTTGCCCAGGTGACTGCGGCGCACGGTGACCTGCCGTGAGCGGGGGCGGGCGGGTGGTGGCTGCAACTGTTGCCAGAACGTTTCCAGCTCTGCATAGGCGCGAGCGTTATCGGGGGCCTGGCACCAGGCCGCGAATGCCTGGCGCTGGGCTTCGTCACAGCCGGGTTGGCGCAATAGCGAAAACCACTCCAGCGCTTCCTGCTGTGGGTCGGGCTGCAGTTGCATGGCGGGCATCGGGCTCATGGGTAGGTCTGCTCACGATAGGGGCCGTTTCGCCCAACGATGACAGGGGTATGGGTCAAGGATGCTAATTATATTGAGAACCATTTTCAAGTAGGTCGCGACGGAGGGATAAAAAAGGTAGCTATGTATCTATTTGTTTCCTGATAATCGGATCCCAAACCTGAGGACGGAGATTTAGGCAAATGGCCATCAGTAGTGCCTCCACCGCGTCCACCCACGCAACGGCAAACCAAGCCACGCCGCTGGTGATGCGCATCATTGGTTTCTGCGCCCTGGCGCACCTGATCAATGACCTGATCCAGTCGGTGCTGCCGGCGATCTACCCGATGCTCAAGGCCAACTACGACCTGAGCTTTGCCCAGATCGGCCTGATCACGCTGACGTTCCAGATCACCGCTTCGTTGCTGCAACCCTGGGTCGGCTTTTTCACCGACCGCCGGCCGACACCGAACCTGTTGCCGATGGGCACCTTGTGCACGCTGGTGGGCATCGTGATGCTTGCCTTCGTGGGCAGCTTCCCGATGATCTTGCTGGCCTCGGCGCTGGTCGGTATCGGCTCATCGACGTTCCACCCGGAAACCTCGCGTATTGCACGCTTGGCCTCTGGCGGGCGCTTCGGCCTGGCCCAATCGACCTTCCAGGTGGGCGGCAACACCGGTTCGGCCCTGGGCCCGCTGCTGGCGGCGGCCATCGTCATTCCATTCGGCCAGACCCACGTCGCCTGGTTCGGCCTGGCCGCGCTGTTCTTCTTTGGCGTGACCTTGATGCTGCGTGGCTGGTACAAGGAGCACCTCAACCAGGCCAAGGCGCGCAAGGCGGTGCAAGCCACCCACGGCATCTCGCGCAACCGGGTGATCGCGGCGCTGATCGTGTTGGGCTTGCTGGTGTTCTCCAAGTACTTCTACATGGCCAGCTTCACCAGCTACTTCACCTTCTACCTGATCGAGAAGTTCGATGTGTCGGTGGCCAGCTCGCAGCTGCACCTGTTCCTGTTCCTCGGCGCGGTGGCGGCCGGCACGTTCTTTGGTGGGCCGATCGGTGACCGCATCGGGCGCAAGGCGGTGATCTGGTTCTCGATTTTGGGCGTGACGCCGTTCACCTTGGCACTGCCGTATGCCGACCTGTTCTGGACCACGGTGTTGAGCGTGGTGATCGGCTTTATCCTGGCGTCGGCGTTTTCCGCGATCGTGGTGTATGCGCAGGAGCTGGTACCGGGCAGCGTGGGCATGATCGCCGGTATCTTCTTCGGGCTGATGTTCGGCTTTGGCGGCATTGGTGCGGCGCTGCTGGGGTATGTGGCGGACCTGCGCGGCATTGAATATGTGTATGGGGTATGCTCGTTCCTGCCGCTGTTCGGCTTGTTGGCGGTGTTCTTGCCGTCTACGGGTAAACGCTGATATCACTGGGGCTGCGTTGCAGCCCCGACGATTGACGACCTGACACCCTTGGCCTAGAGTGCCGCCTCTTTTTCCAACCACCTGCGTAGTAGTCAAAGCAATGCGCCGTACCCAGTCCCTGCCACACGCCCGTCAGCCTGCCTTCCAGGCCTTGCGTCGTGCGTGGCCGAGCGACACGGTGCTCAAGCGCCGCCGCAGCGTGCTGTTTGCCTTCACCTTCTCGCCACACCTCGCCTGAACTGATCTGCGCTTTTGCGTCGCTCGCCACCCTGGCGTGCGCGCCTGTGTCTGCACGTCTTTTCTGTTTGCAAGGAGTGGTACATGAACATGCGTTTGCTGGCGGGCCTGTTGTTCGCCGTGTCGGTCGTGGGTTTCAGTTTGGGGGCCAGCTTGCCGCTGGTGTCGTTGCGCCTGCATGAGGCGGGGGCGAGCACCCTGGAAATCGGCATCATCTCGGCCATCCCTGCTGCGGGCATGATGCTCTCAGCGTTTCTGGTCGATGCCTGCTGCCGTCACCTCACCCGGCGCACCATCTACTTGCTGTGTTTCAGCCTGTGCACGGTCAGCATTGCTTTGCTCGAGTCGGCATTCGGTTCGTTGTGGCTGCTGGCGCTGCTGCGCCTGGGCCTCGGGCTGGGCATGGGGATTGCCATCATCCTCGGCGAGTCGTGGGTCAACGAGCTGTGCCCGGAGCACAACCGCGGCAAGATCATGGCCCTGTATGCCACCAGCTTCACCGGCTTTCAGGTGCTCGGCCCAGCCATGCTGGCGGTGCTGGGTGCCGATAGCCCGTGGATCACCGGGGTGGTCACCGCCTGCTATGGCCTGGCGCTGCTGTGCATCGTGCTGACCGTGCCCAACGACCATGTCGAACATGAAGAGGGCGAAAAGAGCTTTGGCTTGGCCGGGTTCTTCCGTGTGGCGCCGGCGCTGTGCGTGGCCGTGCTGTTCTTCTCGTTCTTCGATGCCGTGGTGCTGTCGCTGTTGCCGGTGTATGCCACCAGCCATGGCTTTGCCGTGGGCGTCGCGGCGCTGATGGTGACTGTGGTGTTTGCTGGCGACATGCTGTTCCAACTGCCGCTGGGCTGGCTGGCCGACCGGGTGGAGCGCACCGGGCTGCACCTGGTGTGCGGGCTGGTGGCGATGGCGATCGGCATCGGCCTGCCTTGGCTGTTGAACCTCACCTGGCTGCTGTGGCCGCTGTTGGTGGTACTGGGCGCGGTGGCAGGGGGTATCTATACCTTGGCGCTGGTGTTGATCGGGCAACGCTTCAAAGGCCAGGACCTGGTCACTGCCAACGCCAGCGTAGGGTTGCTGTGGGGCGTGGGGAGCCTGATCGGGCCGCTGCTCAGTGGCGCGGCAATGAATGTGGCGCCACATGGCTTGCCCATGGCGCTGGCGCTGATGGCCGGGTTGTTCGTGTGTTTTGCCAGGCAGTCGTATCGGCGTGCTGGGCGCATCCGCGCTGTAGCGCAATGATGACCTTTCAGGCTGCGCCGACGTTTACCCAGAAGCGTGTCCGGTAGTCGACCCGCACAGGCAGGCTGCGAGTGAGCAGTTGCAGGACCCGCTCGGTGTCAGCCAACTGAAAGGTGCCAGACACTTTCAAGCTTGCCACTTCAGGCGCGCAGCGCAACAGGCCTGGACGGTACCGGCCGAGTTCGGCGACAAATTCGGCCAATGGCATCTGCTGCACACTGAGAACACCGTCGGTCCAGCCCCATGGGTCGCTGTGCAGCGTCACTGCGTGGATGCTGCCATTTGCCCCGACCTGCAAGGTTTCGCCCTGCTCGATTTGCCGCGCAGACGCGGAGGAGGGGAACAGCGTAACTTCACCACGACGCACCGACAGCAGCAGGCCCTGGCTGTTTTCGCGCAGCAACAGCTGGCTGCCGAGTGTGGTCAGCGCGCCGACATGGGTGTCGATACGGAACGGTCGGTTGTCATTCGGGTTGCTGTCCAGGCTGACCTCGCCGTGGATCAGTTCCAGCCGGCGCTGCGCTGCGCTGTAGCGCAAGTCGATGGCGCTGGCGGTGTTGAGCTGGATGCGGCTGCCGTCGCTGCCTTGCCATTGGCGCCGTTCACCTGTGGCGGTGCTGCTGTCGGCCAGCAGTTGTGGCAGGCCCAACGGTTCGCGTGCAGCCCAGCCCAGGCTGCCGCCCACCGCCAAGAGCCCCAGCAACTTAAGGTGGTTTCGGCGGCTGACGCGTTGGCGCTGGCCGCCATCCAGGGTGCGCCGGCTCAGGTCCTTGGGCAACGCGGCCATCTCGTCACTGAGGTGGCTGACACGTTGCCAGGCCAGCGGGTTGTGCGGGTGGCTGGCCAGCCATTGCCGGAACTGTTGCTCGGTGCGTGCGCTGGGGCGGTCGAAACGCAGTTTTACCAGCCAGTCGATCGCCTGGTCGACCTGTGCCTGCGCGGGTGTGCTGTCAGGTGTCGGCATAGCGCAACCGGTAGCAGACGCCCAGGGCCTTGGCCAGGTCGCGCTCGATGGTGGCGCGGGATACGTCCAGCTGGTGGGCGATCTGCACGATGCTCAAACCGTCCAGTTGGGCCAGCAGAAACGCCTGGCGTACACGCGGTTTCAACTGGTGCAGGGCACGGTCCAGGCGCTCCAGGGCATCGAGGATGACCAACCGTTCTTCCTCGCTGGGCACTTCAGCCTCGGGCAAGTGCGCAAGGCTTTCCTGGTAGGCCCGCTCCAGCGCGCGGCGGCGGAACTGGTCGATCATCAGGCCACGGGCGATGCTGCTGAGGTAGGCGCGCGGCTCTTTCAGCGGTGATACCTGGCGGGCGCGCAGCAAGCGTACGAAGGTATCCTGAGCCAGGTCGGCGGCATGCTCGCCGCAACCGACCCGGCTACGCAACCAGCCGCGCAGCCAGGCATGGTGGGACTGGTACAGCAGAGCGACCTCGGCCGGTTTGAGCGTGTCGTTGATCTGCATCGTAGCGAAGGCCCGGTCCCTTGATGTGTGCGATTGTGAATTGTTCTCAATTCTATGCGGGGATGATGGCGTGGAGCAATGGTATGCCAGGAATTAGCCGAGCAAGAACCGGCGTTTGCCCGATGAACGGCTGCGCTAAGCTGGACCTGCAATCGACTTGATGGAGCCGCCATGATTCTTGCCGACCTTTCGCCGCAGGCCTACCGCGAGGCGACCGATTACCTGGCTGCGCTCGACC
Source organism: Pseudomonas sp. FYR_2 (assembly GCF_043106425.1). Classification (NCBI taxonomy): domain Bacteria; kingdom Pseudomonadati; phylum Pseudomonadota; class Gammaproteobacteria; order Pseudomonadales; family Pseudomonadaceae; genus Pseudomonas; species Pseudomonas sp. FYR_2. Next base: position 121,551 of record NZ_JBICMM010000037.1, on the reverse strand, counting down.
CGGACTGGTCGCGGCACATTGCTGCCATTGGGCCCTGCCTGCACCAGGCCACACCGGGGCGTGAGCCTTACGAGGCGTTGGTAAGGGCGATTGCCTACCAACAGCTGCATGCCCGCGCCGCAGAGGCGATCCTTGGCCGGTTGCTGGCGCTGTTCCCGCAGGTTGCGTTCCCGGCACCTGAGCAACTGCTGGCTGTCAGCCCGGACACCCTGCGTGCCTGTGGGTTTTCGGCAAGCAAGATGGCCACGGTGCAGGGCATTGCCCAGGCCCGGCTGGAAGGCCTGGTGCCGACGCGGGAAGAGGCATTGGCCATGGCTGATGAAGCCCTGATCGAGCGCCTGGTGGCATTGCGTGGGGTAGGGCGGTGGACGGTGGAGATGCTGCTGATCTACAGCCTGGAGCGGTCGGACATTCTGCCAGTGGACGATTTTGGTGTGCGCGAGGGCTATCGACGGCTCAAGGGGCTGGAGAAGGCGCCAACGCCTGCGCAGATGCGCTCGCTGGGTGGCGGCTGGCGGCCTTACCGTACCGTGGCGGCCTGGTACCTGTGGCGGGCCTGAGGCTTTTGTACTGCCTGTGCCGGCCCTTTCGCGGGTGAACAATTCTCAAGCACCGTGGAGTACCTGTGGGAGCGGGCTTGCCCGCGAAGAGGCCGGTACAGGCAACCACTTATCCGGAATTTCTAGATGAACCACTACACAACCCCTGACCAACGTTGGCAAGCCGTCGAGTCCCGTGACTCCAACGCCAGCGGCCACTTCGTCTACGCCGTGCGCACCACCGGCGTCTACTGCCACCCCGGTTGCAAGTCTCGCATGGCCAAGCGCAGCAACGTCGAGTTCTACGACACCCCCGTTGCCGCCGAAGCGGCCGGTTACCGCGCCTGCAAACGTTGCATCAGCAAAGCCAGCACCAGCCGCCACAGCCAGTTGGTCACCCGCGCCTGTCGCCTGATCGAAACCTGCGACCCTGCCCCCAGCCTCGACCAGCTCAGTGCGCAACTGGCTGTCAGCTCCTTCCACCTGCACCGTTTGTTCAAGGCTGAAACCGGCGTAACCCCCAAGGCCTACGCCACCGCCTTCCGCGCCCGGCGTGTGCGTGCGCACCTGGAAGACGGTGAGCGTTCAGTCACTGACGCCATCTACGATGCGGGCTACAACTCCAACAGCCGCTTCTACGAAAGCGCCGGTCAGCGCCTGGGCATGCGCCCCCGGCAATTCCGTGCTGGGGGTACCGGGGCAACGATCCATTTCGCCATCGGTCAGTGTTCACTGGGCGCGATCCTGGTGGCCCAAAGCGAGAAGGGTATTTGCGCGATTCTGTTGGGCGACGATCCCGAGGCCCTGTTGCAAGACTTGCAGGACCAGTTCCCCAAAGCCCGTCTGATTGGCGGCGACAGCGCCTACGAACAGCTGGTTGCCGAAGTGGTGGGCTTCGTCGAAGCCCCGGCGCTGGGCCTGACCTTGCCGCTGGATGTACAGGGCACGGCGTTTCAGGAGCGGGTGTGGCAGGCCCTGCGCGAGGTGCCGGCCGGCAGCCGGGTCAGCTACACCGACATCGCCGAGCGCATCGGTGCGCCCAAAGCGGTGCGTGCAGTCGCCATGGCCTGCGCGGCCAACCACATTGCCGTGGCCATCCCGTGTCACCGGGTTGTGCGTCGGGACGGCGACATCAGCGGCTACCGCTGGGGCGTCGAGCGCAAACAGCAGCTACTCAAACGAGAGACGGCACTCTCCTGATGGCTTGAAGCCGCGTAGAATCCCCCGCCAAATCGAGTTGTAAAGAGGAATAGTCGATGAGGCGTGTCAGCCTTGCCCGTTATTGCGCAGGCCTAATGGTCCTGCTGTTGGCGCTTGCCAGCCCGGCGTGGTCGGCCCCGGCCACGCCATTGTCCAACCTGGCGGCAGCCGAAGCGCCAGCGCTGGATGAAAACGCCAGCATCGAGCAACTGAGCGACCGGTTGGATCAGGTCCGTCAGGGCGTCACCAGTGAGGCCAACGACGACCTGCTGTCGCAATTGCGCCTGGCCGCGATGCAGGTGCAGCGCCAGGCGGACGCCTTGAGTGCGCAGCGCACCACCGATGTGGAAAAGCTCGACGACAAGCTGAAGGTGATTGGCCCGGTCCAGCCGGACGAGGCCGCCACCCTGACCCAGCAGCGCAAAGCCCTGGAGGCCGAAAAGAAGGCGCTGGTGGCCCAGCAGGATCAGGCCACCAAGCTGACCCAGTCAGCACGCGACCTGTCCACGCAGATCGTCAACCTGCGCCGCAGTCAGTTCAACTCGCAGATCACCAGCCGTGCGGCCTCGCCACTGAGCCCGGCGTTCTGGCAGAGCATCATCCGCCCCACCCAGGACGACGTGGCGCGCCTGCGTGACCTGCGCGGCGAGGCAGCCGATACCATCAGCAGTGCCTTCAGCGCCGATAACCGGTGGCTGTTCATTACCAGCCTGGTCGCGGCGATTCTGGTCTGGACCTTGGTGCGTGGGCTGTTTGAGCGCTTGCTGGCCAATGCCATGGTGGGCTGGTTACCTGAGGGTCGCCTGCGTCGCAGTGCCTTGGCCTTGGGCGTCAGCCTGGCAACCCTGGGCACCATCGCCGGTTCTGTTTCGCTGCTGCGCTGGGGGCTGGAGAGCAGCGCCGAGCTGGGCAGCGATATCGCCAGCCTGACCAACCACATTCTCGCCCTGGTGGTGTTCAGTGCCTTCATCACTGGCCTGGGCCGCGCCATGTTGATGCTGCAGCGTCCGTCCTGGCGGCTGCCGCCGATCCACGACGAAGTGGCCAGCGCGCTGGGCTGGTTCCCCAAGGTGCTGGCATTGGCACTGATGGTCATGATGACCATGGAGCGGATGAACAGCGTGATCGGCGCCAGCCTGGCGCTGACGGTGGCCGTCAACGGGCTGACCGCGCTGGTGGTGGCGTTCATCTTTGCCGGCGCGTTGCTGCGTTACCGCCGCACCCTGCGCAAGCATGACCTGGAGCGCCCCACGGGCCTGGCCGGGCTGATCCCGTTCGTGATGGTCATCTGGTTGTCGTTGATTCTGCTGGCGCTGCTCACCGGTTACCTGACGCTTGCCTACTTCCTCACCGCCAAGTTGCTGTGGGTCAGCCTGGTCGTCACCTGTGCCTACTTGCTGACCACGTTCTTTGGCGACCTGTGCGAAACCCTGTTGTCGCCGCGTCAGCCCGGTGGCCTGGCACTGGCTTCTACCCTGGGCCTGGCGCCGCGCCATCAGGCACAGGCCAGCACCATCCTGGCCGGCATCGGCCGCACCATCGTGCTGTTCCTGGCGCTGTTGCTGGTATTGATGCCATCGGGCACCAGCCCCAGCGAACTGTTGCTGAGCCTGGGCGACTGGGACGGCACCGGTGGCAAGCTGCTCGGCAACCTGAACATCGTGCCGCAGGACATTCTGCTGGCCCTGGCGATTTTCTTCGGTGGGCTGTTCGCCATTCGCGTGGTCAAGCGCTGGCTGAGTGATCGCCTGCTGCCGGAAACCGACATGGACGCCGGCATGCGCGCCTCGCTGGTGACCCTGGTGGGTTACCTGGGCTTCCTGTTCCTGGCCATGCTGGTGATGTCGACCTTGCGCATCAACCTCACCAGCCTGACCTGGGTGGTCAGTGCCCTGTCGGTCGGTATCGGTTTCGGTTTGCAGCAAATCGTGCAGAACTTCATCTCCGGCCTGATTCTGCTGACCGAGCGCCCGGTAAAGGTGGGCGACTGGGTGAGCCTGGCAGGTGTCGAGGGTGATATCCGCCGCATCAACGTGCGCGCCACCGAGATCCAGATGTCGGACCGTTCGACGGTGATCGTGCCCAACTCGCAGTTCATATCGCAGAACGTGCGCAACGTGACCATGGGCAATGCATTGGGGGTGGTCGGCATTACCCTGACGCTGCCACTGGAAACCGATGCCAACCGTGTGCGCGAGCTGCTGCTGGCGGCGTACCACGAGCATGAGGCGATTCTGGATGCACCGGCCACTTCGGTGTCGTTCAAGGACTTGACCAGCAGCGGAATGGTGATTGGCGTGAGTGGTTATGTAGCCGGGCCGCGCCAGGTATCGGGTACCCGCAGTGACCTGCTGTTCACCATTCTCGGGCGGTTGCGCGACGAAGGCATTGCGCTGTCATCGCCACAGAGCATGGTGCTGGTGCAAGAGGGCGCTCGCCCCGCTGACGAGTCGGTGTAAAGAGCGGGGGCGCCAAGCGCCCCGACCTCAATGCTGCTTGGCTTGCCGGATCCGCAGCAAAATCACCAGCAACACCAACAACACTGGCGGCGCCATGGCCAATAACCCATCCCGCGCCGTCAGCCCTAACCCCAGCACATTCAGCCCGCCATACAGCAGCTTGAACAGATTCAGCAGGTAGTAGGTGATGGCGATGATCGACAGCCCCTCCACTGCCCGCTGGATCTTTACCTGGGCATCAGCCCGGGCATTGAGGCTGTGCAGAATGCCGGCGTTCTGTTCTTCCATTTCCACTTGCACCCGCGCCTGCAGCAAGTCGCCAAGGTTCGCCACGTTCTTCGCCAATTGTTCCAGCCGCTGCTCGGTAGCCGCGCAGTAGCGCACGGTCGGCTTGAACCGACGCTCGATGAACACCCCCAAGCGCTGACAGTCACCCACATGGCTCTCCCGCAGTTCACCCAGGCGTTCGAACACCAGTTGTGCATAGGCTTGGGTGGCGCCGAAGCGGTGGCGGGTTTTTACCGTGCGGCTTACAACCTGGCGTGACAGGTGGGCAATGGCTTCCAGCAGCCCTTTGGAGTCATGCCCTTCACCGCCGGCACTGCGCTCGGAAAGGGTGACCAGGGTTTTGTCGAAGGCATCCAGTTCCTGGCTCAGGGCCTTGGCCGTAGTCAGGGTGAGCGAGGCCATCATCCGGTACGTCTCGATCTCCAGCAGGCGGCGGATCATGCGGCCCTGGCGGTAGGCATTGAGGCGGCGGTTGATGAACAGGAAGCGGTTGGTGCCGTCCTCGGTCAGGCGGAAGTCACTCCACACCACCGCATCGCCACCACCTACGCACGAGCCGCAGGGGTCTTTGAAACCGTACTGGGGCAGGTCCAGGCCTTGCTCGTCGCGTACCAGCACCTGCACGGCGTTGATCATCTGTGCCGCCTGCGGGGCGATGGCCTCGGCCAGCACGGGTGGCAGGGCTTGCCACTCGGTATCGGCAGCTGTGCAGGGCACTACCAGTGTCAGGGTGAAGAACTCGGTGTGCCGTTCCCACTTGAACGGGTGGCCGTCCAGGCGGGTGATGCCTTGGGCTGCCGTTGCGTCCAGGGCATCCGGGCTGCAGCGCTGCAGCAGGGCCGCACAGGCAGCATCACCGCCGAGCAGGGCCAGGTGGAAGACATGCGCCGGGCCGTCGAAATACAGCGACGGGCGGGCGTGCAGTTCGTTGTGCAAGGCAGTGCGTTGAGGGTGCATGGGTGGTCCGGCCTGGTGTTGTGATTGTGGGGGTACCAGGAAGTGGGACTTTGCGGGGGGAGGGGAAAGTCACGCGGGGAGGGTTTGTATCGCGAAAAGGGCCGCAGCGCGGCCCCAGCAGTATCAGCCGAGGCACCGCGTCACATGCTTGACCGACTGGTAGGCCGACAACCCCCAAGGCCCCAGCTCACGGCCGATCCCGCTGCCTTTGGTACCGCCCCACGAGGTTTCGACGAACACGGCCTGCACCGAGTTGATCCACACATGGCCGACTTCCAGCGCATCGGCGACGCGTTCGGCACGTTCCAGGTCAGCGGAGCAGACGGTGGCTACCAGCCCGAAGCGGCTGTCGTTGGCCTCGGCAATCGCCTGTTCCTCGCTGGCAAACCGCCGTGCACACAGCACCGGCCCAAAGATCTCCTCGCTCCACAGGCGGCTGTCTTTTGGCACATCGGCATACAGCGTCGGGCTGACGAACCAGCCGTCCCGGTCCAGCGCCTTGCCACCGGCCAGGCACTGCAAACCTTCCTCGCGTGCGGTGGCAAAGTAGCTGGCCACCTTCAGCCATTGTGCCTGGCTGGTCAGCGGGCCCATGTCGACTTCTTCGGTCAGCGGGTTACCCACCCGCACGTTTTCCAGTGCCGCCTGCAGGCGCGGCAGCAGCGCATCGGCAATACCGTCCTGCACCAGCAGGCGCGAAGTGGCCGAGCACATTTGCCCGGCGTTCCAGGTGATGCCGGCGACGATCCATTCCACGGCTTGGTCCACATCGCAATCATCGAACACCACGATGGCCGACTTGCCGCCCAGCTCTAGCGTTACCGGCCGGCACTGCGCCGAAGCGCTGCGCATCACCTGGCTACCGACGTTGTTGCTGCCAGTGAACGACAGCTTGTCCAGGCCGTTGTGGTTGCTCAACGCGGCGCCAGTCTCGGCCTTGCCATTGACGATGTTCAGCACGCCAGCCGGCAGGCCCAGGGCATCGGCGATCTGGCCGTAGGCCTGCTCGATCAGTGGGGTGACTTCTGACGGCTTGAGCACCACGGTGCAGCCAGCGGCCAAGGCCGGGGCGAGCTTCCAGGCGCTGGTCACCAGCGGGAAGTTCCACGGCACGATCAGGCCAACCACGCCCACCGGCTCCAGGCGGGTGCGGGCAGTGAAGCCGGGTACGGCCAGCGGTACATCGCGGTTTTTCGAGGGCAGCTGTTCTGCCAGTTCGGCGTAGTAGGTGAAAGTGGCGATGGCGTCGTCCAGGTCGATTTCGGCCTCATGGCGCGGCTTGCCGTTGTTGCGCATCTGCAAGGTGATCAGCGCTTCGCGGCGCTGCCCGAGCTGTTCGGCAAAGCCGCGCAGGAAGGCTGCACGCTCACTGGCTCGGGTGCTTTTCCAGGCGGGCAGGGCGCTACGGGCGGCGGCCACGGCCTGGTCGACCTGGGCAACGCTGGCAGCCATGAATTCAGCGAACGGTTGCCCCAGCGCAGGGTCATTGACGCTGATGCAGTCGCTGCCCTGGCCTTCGACCCAGCGGCCGGCGATATAGTGGGAAGTGGTCATGGTCGGTTTCCAGTCAGGCCATTTCGGCAGTGGTCACGGGCGTGTGCGTGGTGCTTTTGCAACGCACCCAACGCGGGCCTTGAGGGCCATACACGCCAGCAGGTTCAGGGAACAGGTTGAGCAAGAGCAGGTACAGCACGCCAGCCAGCCCCAGGGTGACCGGCAGGCTCAGGTCGATGCCGCCGGCCAGGTCGCCCAGCGGGCCGACGAACTGCCCCGGCAGGTTGACGAAGCACAGGCCGACCGCCGCGCTGGGGATCCACGCCCCCATGCCGCGCCAGTTCCAGCCGTGCAGGAACCAGTAGTGGCCACCACGCTGGCCGCGGGTGAACACCTGCAGGTCATCGGCGTGGTAGAAGCCGCGGCGGGTAATCAGGCCGAGGATCATGATCACCATCCACGGGCTGGTGCAGGTGATGATGAGTACCGCAAAGGTCGATACGCTCTGCACCAGGTTGAAGGTGAAACGGCCGACGAAAATGAAGCCGATCGCCAGTACACCGATCAGCAACGTGGCGCCGGCGCGGCTGAGCAAGCGTGGGAACACGCTGGACATGTCCAGACCGGTGCCATACAGCGCCGTGGTGCCGGTGGACATGCCGCCGATCACCGCAATCAGGCACACCGGCAGGAAGAACCAGGTCGGTGCCACGGCCAGCAGGCCACCTACATAGTTGTTGGCGGCGATGTAGTCCGGTGCCTGGGTTGCAACCAGGGTGGCCGTGCACAGGCCGAACAGGAACGGAATCAGCGTGGCGCCCTGCGCGGCAATCACGGCCAGCATGATGCGCGCCTTGGGCGTTTCACGCGGGATGTAGCGTGACCAGTCACCCAGGAAGGCGCCGAACGACACCGGGTTGCTCATGGCCAGGATCGCGGCACCGACGAAGGCTGCCCAGAAGCCCGGCTGGTCTAGGTTGACGTTGCCGGCGTAACCGGCATCGAACGGTCCGGCAAAGGCGACGATACCCAGCAGGAACAGCAGGCTCGAAGCCCACACGGCAATCTTGTTGACCCACAGCATGAAGCGGAAGCCGAAGATGCACACCACCAGCACCAGCACCGCGAACAGGCCGTAGGCCAGGCCGAGGGTAAGGTCGGTTTCCGGCAGGCCGGCCAGGCGCTTGGCCCCGCCGATCAAAGCATCGCCCGAACTCCACACCGACAGCGAGAAGAACGCCACCGCCGTCAGCAGCGACAGGAACGAGCCGACGATACGCCCATGCACGCCAAAGTGTGCGCCTGAAGACACCGCGTTGTTGGTGCCGTTCAGCGCCCCGAACAGGCCCATGGGTGCAAGGATCAGCGCGCCGACGGCAACGCCGAGCAGAATCGCCCACACACCCGCCTGGAACGACAGCCCGAACAGCACCGGGAAGCTGCCCAGCACGGCGGTAGCAAAGGTATTGGCACCGCCGAAGATCAGGCGGAACAGGTCCAGCGGGGAGGCGTCGCGTTGATCGTCGGGGATCTGTTCGACGCCGTTGGTCTCGATACCGGTCGAGTGGCTCATGGTGATGCTCCAGCGCGGTTGTTGTTGCCTGCGCAGTGCGCGGGCCTTCTTGTGGGTGCGATGGCAGGGCGGCAGGGCCGCGTAAAAAGATGATCAGGCCGGCGATACGACCGACAGGTGCTCGTGGCAAGCCAGCCACTGTTCGCCGTGGCGGCGGAACACGATGGTTTCGCGCTCGCTCAACGGGTGTTCTTCACCGGCGATGCGGATATGGGTGGCTACATCGTGCATGAAGATCGCCACATCACCTTGCAGGCTCACCTGGGCATTGCCCGACTCGCAGGCGAGCACGGTAAAACCCTCTGCCTGCCACTGGGCCCAGAGGTCTTCGTAGGCACGGCGCGACAGCAGCGGATGCGGCAAGGTGTGGAAGAGGAAGGTGGCGTCTTCGCTGAAGCAGGCGAAATAGCGGGCGGTATCGTTGCTGGCAAACGCGGCGACGAGGTCGGCGGCCGCCTGCCGTACCTGGAGAGTCTGGTCCACGGGAGTGGCCTCACGGTTTTTGTGATTATGGTGAAGCGATTCTGGTGGCGGTTGGCGAGGGGAAAAATCGCTGGCGGCAAATAATCAGTTCAGGAATTTGTGAAGTGATGGTAGCGCTTCCTTTTAAAGCTGAAGGGAGCGACCAGGCAACCGACCAAGTAACCGACCAAGTAGGTAGCCAGCCCGACGCGTACTTTGAAACCCTGCGTGAAGGTCCCACTCAACCCGACCGACGGCCTCTGCAGCCCTGCATCCTTGCCTACGCTGATACTCCCAACCCGCTGAAGCAAGGAGATCCGCCATGGCCTTCCAATACAAGCGTCTGGACAAGAACAACGCTGCGGTGCTGCTGGTCGACCACCAGACCGGCCTGCTCTCGCTGGTAAGGGACATCGACCCCGACCGCTTCAAGAACAACGTGCTGGCCCTGTCCGACCTGGCCAAATACTTCAAGCTGCCGACCATCCTCACCACCAGCTTCGAGACTGGCCCCAACGGCCCGCTGGTGCCAGAGCTGAAAGAACAGTTCCCCGACGCCCCCTACATTGCACGCCCCGGCAACATCAACGCCTGGGACAACGAAGATTTCGTCAAGGCGGTAAAAGCCACTGGCAAGAAGCAGCTGCTGATTGCCGGTGTGGTCACCGAAGTGTGCGTGGCCTTCCCGGCACTGTCGGCGCTGGAGGAGGGCTTCGAGGTGTTCGTCGTCACTGACGCCTCCGGCACCTTCAACGAACTCACCCGCGACTCCGCCTGGCGGCGCATGGAGGCTGCCGGTGCACAGCTGATGACCTGGTTCGGCGTGGCCTGTGAGCTGCACCGTGACTGGCGCAATGACATTGAAGGGCTGGGCACCCTGTTCTCCAACCATATTCCGGATTACCGCAACCTGATGACCAGCTACAACAAGTCGGCCAAGTAGGTTTTTGGGGGGGCTGCACTGCAGCCCCCTTCAACCGGCAAGCGAAGCGGCAAACCGTCATGAATCGACCATACTGACTCTTCATTCCCCTTCAGGAGAGTGTCATGTCGAAGCCGTCCAGGAAGAAACTCACCCAGGAACAGCCAGAAAAACTGGGCGGCAAGGCCTACGAAAAAGCGCTCAAGCACCTGCACGTGGAACTGGTGAAGTTGCAGGAGTGGGGGGTGGCCAAAGGCCTGAAGGTATGCATCGTCTTCGAGGGCCGCGATGGCGCCGGCAAGGGCGGCACCATCAAGGCCATTACCGAGCGCGTCAGCCCACGGGTGTTTCGCGTGGTGGCGCTGCCGGCACCGACCGAGCGGGAAAAAACCCAGATGTACCTGCAGCGCTACCTGGGGCATTTGCCTGCAGCGGGCGAGGTAGTGATCTTTGATCGCAGCTGGTACAACCGTGCGGGCGTCGAGCGGGTAATGGGCTTTTGCTCCGACGAACTCGTCGACAAGTTCCTCATCGGTGTGCCCGTGTTCGAAAAGGTCATGGTCGAGTCGGGCATCATCCTCATCAAGTACTGGCTCGAGGTCAGCGCCGAAGAGCAGACCCGCCGCCTGCAGGATCGCATCAACGATGGCCGCAAGCTGTGGAAGCTTTCGCCCATGGACCTCAAGTCGTATACCCGCTGGGATGACTACACCCAGGCGCGTGACGACATGTTCGCCGCGTCGGATACTGCCTGGGCGCCTTGGTTCATGGCCCATTCCAACGATAAACGCCGCGCCCGCCTGAACATCATCAGCCATCTGCTCAGCCGGATTCCGTACAAGGACATCACCCGTGACCAGGTGGTGAAGCTGCCCAAGCGCGGCAAGATCGGCAAGTACAAGGCTGTGGCCTACCCGTTCAAGTTCGTCGAACAACGCTTCTGAACCCCTCCCTGTGGGGAGCTGCGAGGGTAAGAGCTCATGCCACATGACGGCAGCCTGTTGCAGGCGACGGTGGTGTTCCTGTTGGCCGTGGTGCTTCTGGTACCGCTGGCACAGCGCCTGAAAATGGGGGCGGTACCGGGTTACCTGCTGGCGGGTATCCTGATTGGTCCTTCGGTGTTCGGCCTGCTCGACAACCCGGACAACGTGGCGCGGCTGTCGGAGATGGGCGTGGTCATGCTGCTGTTCGTGATTGGCCTTGAGCTCTCACCCCGGCGTCTGTGGACCATGCGCCGGGCGCTGTTTGGCATCGGCAGCTTGCAGGTAGGGCTTACTGCGGTGCTGCTTGGGCTGCTGGCGTACGGGCTGTTCGACCAATCGAAACCCGCTGCCATCGTGCTGGGCCTGGGCCTGGCGCTGTCGTCCACCGCCTTTGGCTTGCAGGTACTGGCCGAGCGCAAGGACCTGGGCAAGCCGCAAGGTCGCCTGGCGGTGGCCATCCTGCTGTTTCAGGACATTGCCGCCATTCCCTTGATTGCCGTGGTGCCGCTGCTCGGGGGCGATGTCAGCACCGCCGACGAAGGGGCCTGGCCACTGCTGGCAGTGGCTGTCGGCATAGGCGTGCTGATTGTCTTTGGTCGCTATCTGTTGACCCCGGTATTCAAGTGGACGGTGGGTTCGGGCTTGCCCGAGCTGTCGACGGCCACGGCCTTGCTGGTAGTGCTGGGCACCGCCTGGCTGATGGAGCACGTGGGCGTGTCGATGGCACTGGGGGCATTTCTGGCCGGCGTGCTGATGGCCGAGTCGCCATTTCGCCACGAACTGGAAACCCAGATCGAGCCGCTCAAAGGCCTGCTGCTGGGGCTGTTCTTCGTTGGCGTGGGCATGAGTGCCGACCTGCGCCTGTTGTTTGGCATGCCACTGATGGTGTTGGGCCTGACCGTGTTGCTGGTCGCCATCAAGCTGCCCTTGCTGTATGGCCTCGGGCGTACGGTTGGCGGGCTCAACAAGGCCCAGGCGTTGTGCCTGGGCGTGGTGCTGGCCTCGGGTGGCGAGTTTGCCTTCGTGGTGTTCAAGCTGGCGCTGGAACATCAGGTGCTGACTCGGCAGGTGCATGACGTGCTGGTGCTGGCCATTACCTTGTCGATGGCGGTGGTACCGCTGGTGATGATGGCCTTGGCGCGGCAGTTACGAGACGACAGCCCCGTGCAGGCCACCCCGGAAACGAGCGACTGAACCGTGGCACATGACGAACCGAATGTTCGGAGGTGAAGCATGCAACCGGGTATCATGCTGGACAGCGCCCTGTCGCGGGGCTTGCTCGATGTGCTGATCAAAGCCGGCCTGGTGGCTGCCTTGGTGATCTTTGCCTTTCAGGTGTTCCAGCCATTTCTGGAGCTGATGCTGTGGGCGGTTATCCTGGCGGTCACCCTGTACCCGTTGCATTGCCGCCTGCAGCGCCGTATCGGCCTCAAGCAGGGGTATGCGGCGGCGCTGGTGGTGGTGCTGGTACTGGTGGTGCTGCTGGTGCCGATCTACCTGGTGGTGATGTCCATCGGCGAATCGGTGGACAGCCTGGTGACGTTGCTCAAAAGCGGAGCCTGGAGCGTGCCGACCCCACCTGACGCCGTGTCGGCCTGGCCACTGATCGGGCCGAAGGTGCATGCCCTTTGGTTGGCGGCCTCCGAAAACATGGCCAGTGTGCTGAACCAGTGGATGCCCCAGCTCAAGGGCGCCGGGCGCACGGTGCTGGGGGCGGCGGCCAGTGCCGGGGGGGCCTTTTTGCTGTTCATCGGTGCGATCATCATCTCCGGGGTGATCATGGCCTTTGGTGACCGTGGTGAAATCGCGGCACAGCGCATCGCCATGCGGGTGTCGGGTGAGGAGCGGGGCAAGCCATTGGCCAAGTTGTGCACCGCGACCATTCGTGCGGTGGCCCAGGGTGTGATCGGCATTGCGTTCATCCAGATGCTGCTGATCGGCGTCGGCTTCGTGGTCAAAGGGGTGCCAGGGGCCGGCATGCTGGCCATCGTCATCCTCATGCTGGGGATTGCCCAGGCGCCCGCTACCCTTGTCACGGTGCCGGTGATCATCTATGTGTTCAACGTCGAAGGCTTTACCGCCGCGACCATCGTGTTTGCGATCTACACCTTCGTTGCCGGGCTGGCCGACAACGTGCTCAAGCCACTGTTGCTGGGGCGAGGGGTGGACGTGCCGATGCCGGTGGTGCTGATCGGGGCGCTGGGCGGCATGGTGGTCAAAGGGATCATCGGCTTGTTCATCGGCCCGGTGATCCTTGGCGTCACCTACGTGTTGTTCTGGCAATGGGTTGCACTGCAGGTGCCGGAGCAACCGGCACCACCTGCTGCCTGAGCCAGGGGCTGCCATGCCCACGCACGGCTATGGTCTAGGGCTGCTGGTAGTGCTGGCCGGCTGCACCCAGGTTGGCCCGGACTTCGAAAAGCCCCAGGCCCCTTGGCTGGCCGGCTGGAGCACGCCTTTGCTGGAGCAGGCAGGACGCAGCGCTGCGGCGCCCGACCTGCGCCGCTGGTGGGCGGTGTTCGCCGACCCAATGCTGGACGCGCTGATTGCCGAGGCCGATGCCCACAACACCAACCTTCGCGTGGTAGGCCTGCGCATCGCCGAAGCCCGGGCCCAGCGGGCCATCGTGCAGACCGGGCGTTATCCACAGTTGCAACAGTTGAGCGCGCAGAGCCTGTACCTGAAGCAAGACCAGTCCGGCGCTGCAGCCGCGCGCGACTCGGTGTTCTGGCAATCCAGCGTGGGCTTTGACATCGGTTGGGAAATTGACTTCTGGGGGCGCTTCAGCCGCGCCATCGAAAGCGCAGATGTGGCCTACTTCGTTTCCCGGGCCAACTACGCCGATGCCATGCTGCTGTTGCGTGCACAAGTGGCCGACACCTACTTCGCCCTGCGTACGGCCGAGGCACGGCTGGATATCGCGCGCGAGAACGCCGAGCGCCAGGCGCGTAGCCTGGAGATCACCGAGCGGTTGTTTCGCCCTGGCGAAAATGACGAACTCGACTGGCAGCAGGCGCGCGAGCATGTCAGCTGGGTAGCGTTGCGCGCCACGTTGATTGTGATGCCGACCTTCCTGCTGGCGCTGATTGCTCCGGATCAGTACATGCCGCTGATCATGAAGGCCGTGAGTGTGGGGCAACAGGCCGGCGAAACCCGCGCGCGGGACGCCAGCCGTGAGCTGGTTGGCTCAACATTGCTCGCCGGGTTGCTGGCGATACTGATGTGGGGCGCGTTGAGCCTGTTCGTGCACCTGTGGATGTTTTTTCTGTGGGTGCTGCTGTTCGCGCTCTGGCAGGCGCGGCGGCTGTACCAGGTGGTGCCGAACCGGCAGAGCCCGGCGTACTGGGTGAGCTGCCTGACGACAATGTTGATCCTGCTGGGGCAGTCGGTGCAGGACAGTGCTGGCGGGCAGGATGTGTACAAGGCGTTTGCCGTGCGCATGGCACTGTTTCTGGCGGTGTCGGTGTATGCCAGTGCCATGCTGATCTGGATCGATCGGCGCCGGGTTCGGGCTGGCTAGGGTTGCCAGTCAACCCCGCTCTCATCCAGGTAGGCATCCACCGCCGCGCCCACCGTTGGGTGAAAGGCTTTCTCCCCCATATGCTGGAACAACCCGAACCGCCGCATCTTATCCTTAACCGGGTCCTTCATCTCGGCAAACTGCAACTCCACCCCCCGTGCTTCCAGCGCCCGGTCCAGCTCGGCCAGCATGTCGGCCGAAGTGATGTCGATACTGGTCACTGGCTCCGCCGCGATGATCAACCGCTGCACCGGGGTAGGCGACGCGTCCACTGCCGCCATCACTGTGCTCTGGAACTGCTCGGCGTTGGCGAAGAACAGCGGCGCGTCCCAACGCAGCAGCACCAACCCTGGAATGCGTCGGGCCTGTGGATAACGCTGCACATCATGGTAGCCCCGCGTGCCATCCACCCGGCCCAGTACCGCATGGTGCGGCCGCCAACCGTCCCACAGAAACTCGATCACTGCGATGGCCACGGCGATGCAGATACCGGGAATAGCGCCAAATACGGCTACGCCGACAAAGCAGGTGAACGAGAGCCAGAACTCCCACTGCTGCATATGGAATATACGTTTGAGGTCGGTGAACTCGAACAGGCCCAGTGCGGCGGCAATCACCACGGCGGCCAAGGCACTGTTGGGCAGGTGCTGCATCAGATTGGGCGCCACCAGTAGCAACAGGGTGACCGCCAGCGCGCCGATAATGCCGGTGAGCTGGGTTTGTGAGCCGGCAGCCTCGGCTACCGGCGTGCGCGATGAACTGCTGCTGATCGGAATACCCTGGAACAGCCCCGAAGCCAAGTTGGCTATACCCAGGCCGAACATTTCCTGGTTTGGGTTGACCGGCATTTTCAGGCGCGCGGCATAGGAGCGCGACAGCACACTGGTGTCGGCGAACGACACCAGCGCTACCGCGATGCCACCGAGCAGCACCTCCACCAGGTCGATGTCGCTGACCCAGGGCAAGACAAAACCGGGCAGCCCTTGGGGCAACTCGCCGAGCACCTTCACGCCTTGCCGGTCGAGCCCCAGCAGGCTCACCGCCAGCGTGGCCAGCACCACGGCAATGAGGATGCCCGGTACCCGCTTGAAGGGCTTGAGCAAAAGGATCAGCACCAGGCTGCCACCACCGACCATGAAGCTTGGCCAATGCCCTTGGCCGGCAAGCAAGGCCTGAATCAGGTTCCAGATATCTCGCAGCGGTCCTTGGCTGTCCACCGACAGGCCGAACAGCTTGGGCAGTTGGCTGATCAACACCGTGAGGGCGATACCGTTCATGTACCCATAGCGGATCGGCTTGGACAGCAATTCGGTGATGAAGCCCAGGCGCAGCAGCCCGGCAATCACACAGAACGCCCCGGCGACAAGCGCCATCATGCTGGCGATGGCGATTGCCCGCTGCGGGTCGCTGGCGGCGTACTGCACCACCACCGCCAGGATTGGCGCGGCCAGTGCCGAGTCCGGGCCCAGCACGAGGATGCGGCTGGGGCCGAACAGGGCATAGGCCAGCAAGGGGATAATGGTGGCATACAGGCCATAGATGCCGGGTACGCCAGACGCTTCGGCGTAGGCAATGCCCACGGGTACCAGCATGGTGGTGAGCACCAGGCCGGCGGCGATGTCCTTGGCCAGCCAGGCTGGCTTGTAGTGGAGCAAGGTGACCAGGCCAGGTAACCAGCGTTGCCAGTCGAAGCGGGTTGGTTCGGGCATGGTGCGGGCTCTGGGGGAGGCGGGTGCTGATTGACAGAATAGGTGTTGGAGACGGGTAGCGCTTCCGGCGCCCTATCTATAAGATGCGACAAATTCTCATTAACTTCTGGTCCCGCCCGTGCCCGCATCCCACACCAGCAAGCTGGGTCTGTTTTTCAGCGATCACCACCGCTGGTTACTGCGGCATGTGCATCGGCAACTGAGCAACCGCCCGGACGCCGAGGACACGGCTGCCGAAACGTTCTGCCAGCTACTTGCCGCCCGGGTCGACCCCGCGTCCATCGAGCAGCCGCGAGCCTACCTCTCGACCATTGCCCGACGGCTGATCTCCGACCGCCTCCGCCGCCGACGCCTGGAGCAGGCCTATCTGGAGCGGCTGATGCTGCTGCCGGAGGCGCTGGCGCCCTCGCCAGAGGAAACGCACCTGCTGCTGGAGGCCCTGCACGCCATCGACCGTAGCCTGGCCGGGTTGCCACTGGTGGTGAAGAGGGCCTTTCTCATGAGCCAGCTCGATGGCCTGACCTACGCGGAAATCGGCCGACGTCTGGATGTATCCGAACGAACGGTCGGCCGCTACATGACACAGGCCTTGCGCCAGTGCTACCTGAGTGGGGTGCAATCATGAGTCGCCATGCACTGAGCCCGGCTGCCGAGCAGGCCATTGCCTGGATGGTGCGCCTGCGCTCCGGGCGTGACGACGCCCGGCAACAGGCACTGTTCCAGCAGTGGCTGGGGCACGACCCGGCCAACGCCCACGCCTGGGAGCAATTGCAGCGCGGCCTGGGCGGGCACTTTGAGGTGGTGCGTCGGGCCCCCGGTACCTTGCGCGATACCTTGCTGGAACCTGAAGCAGGCCGACGTGATGTGCTACGGGCATTGGCCGGGCTTTCTCTGCTGGGTGGCAGCCTGTGGTTTGCAGTCCGCAGCGACACCGGCCAGGCATTGACTGCCGATATCCGTACCGGCACTGGCGAGCGTCGTAGCCTGACGTTGGCTGATGGCAGCCGGCTGACCCTGAATGCCGGCACGGCGGTCGACCTGGCCTTTTCCGACGGCCGTCGCCTGCTACGCCTGTACAGAGGAGGGCTGGTGGTGCAGGTTGCGGCAGACCCTGCCCGGCCGTTCATCGTGCGCAGCGACCAAGGTGATGTACGCGCGTTGGGCACGCGTTTTCTGGTCGAGCAACTGGCCGATGCCACACGTGTAGTGGTGCTGGAGCATGCCGTGCACGCGTCGCTGCCCAGTGGTACCGAACGGGATCTGCAGGAGGGCCAAGCGGCGTTGTTGCACGCTCAACGCATCGAGCCGTTGCTTACCGGCCAGGCCTACCGCGCCGATTGGGTACAGGGCCACCTCAGCGTGCTGGACGAACCCTTGGCGGCAGTGATCGACGCACTTCGCCCGTATCGCCCCGGGTTTATCCGCGTCATCCCACAGGTGCGCAACTTGCGCGTGCAGGGCGTGTTCCCGCTGGATGACAGCGAGCGCACCTTGGCTGCCCTTGAAGAGACCATGCCGATACGGGTGGAGCGCTATGGCCCCTGGATGACCCTGATCGAAGCGCGCTGACGAGGCGTTCATGGCCGCCGATCTTTTAACGGGGACTGTCATTGAATGAAAATTTTTATCATTCGTGTCCGGTTTTTTTCGCTCGTCCCACCTCTCTCCTGATAACAGCAAAAATTCAGGAGTATCCACGTGTTCAAACCCTGGCCCCTCGCCCTTGCCATCACCCTGGCCGCCGTGCCAACGGCCTTCGCCTGGGCAGAAGGTTCCGCGCAGCAACAGCTGCTGCGTTTCGACCTGCCCGCCGCCAGCCTGGCGCACACCCTCAACGCCATTGCCCGCCAAGGCGGGCAGGTGATGTCGCTGGACCCCGCCTTGGTCGTCGGCAAACAGGCATCTGCCATCCAGGGTGAGATGAGCGCCCTGCAAGCCGTGCAAGAGGCGCTGGCGGGCAGCGGTCTGCAACTGATCGTCACCGGCAGTGGCACCTTCAGTGTGGTGCCGGCGGTCGATGCCAAAGGCGCGCTGGAGCTGGGGGCCACCAATATCAATAGCGTGGGCCTGGGCGAAACCACCGAGGGTTCAGGCTCGTACACCACAGGTGCCGTGACCATCGGCAAAACCCCTCAGTCGCTACGGCGCACCCCCCAGTCGGTGACTGTGGTCACGCGCAAGCTGATGGACGACAAGAACCTGGTGTCACTGGACCAGGTGATGGCCCAGACCACAGGTATCACCCGCGCCAACCGTGGTTATGGCAACCACCACTTCAGTTCCCGTGGCTTCGACATCACCGACGACAGTTACATGGTCGACGGCGTGGCCGGGCAGGCCTATGCCTACACCGGCTGGATGATCCCCGACATGGCGGTGTTCGACCGTGTCGAGGTACTGCGCGGTGCCTCGGGCCTGCTGGTGGGGGCAGGTAACCCCGGGGGCGCGGTGAACCTGGTGCGCAAGCGCCCGACTGCTGAACCGCGTTTGTCCGTGACCACCCGCGCGGGCTCCTGGGATTACTACCGCCTCGACCTGGACGCCAGTGGCAGGCTGAATCCTGAAGGCTCCTTGCGTGGCCGCATGGTGGCGTCCTACGAGGACCGTGGCTACTTCACCGATGTCAGCAAGGCCAAGCGGCCGTTGCTGTACGGCATTGTCGAAGGCGACCTGAGCGACGCCACTACCGTGGCCCTGGGCTTGCGCCGGCAAACCTCGCGCATCGATGGTTACAGTGTGCTGGGCCTGCCGAACAACCCCGACGGCAGCAATCCGCACCTCAAGCGTTCCACCTTCCTGGGCCAGGACTGGGCCACGCTGCAAACCCGTACCGATGAAGTGTTTGCCGACCTGAACCACCGCTTCAACGACAGCTGGGCTGGCAAGCTGGCGCTGTCGCATTCCGAAAGCCGCTACAACCGCAGTGCCATCGAGTGGAGTGCAGAAGATACGCTGGAGTACGGCAGCCCCACGGGGCCGATGATCAACGACACCAGTTTTCACAAGTTCGATGTCACCGCCAACGCGGTGGACGGCCACCTGGACGGCGAGTTCGAGGCCTTCGGTCTGAGCCATCAGCTCTCACTGGGGGCCAACTGGTCCAGGCGCAAGATGAACGACAAGGACGCCATGGTAAAGCTGGACAGCCCCATCCCGCTCAATGTGTTCGACCCGGACCACAGCATTGTCCCCGAGCCTTCGCGCCAAGGCTGGGACTACCAGGATGACACCTTCGACACCCGCTACGGGACCTACCTCAATGCCCGCTTGCACATGACAGAGGACCTGAGCCTGGTGCTGGGCGGGCGCCTGAGCTGGTACAAGACTGAGGCTTGGGATGGCGAGCGTAAAAGCACCAATGAACAGAAGCACGAGTTCACGCCATTTGTAGGTGCCATCTACGACTTGAACAACAACTGGTCGCTGTACGCCAGCTATGCGGACATCTTCATGCCCCAAGCCAGCTACCGCAGTGCTGGCGGCAAGTTGCTCGACCCCGCCATCGGCTCCAACTATGAAACCGGCATCAAGGGGGAGTTGTTCGACAAGCGCCTGAACCTGTCCTTCGCGCTGTTCTACATCGAGCAGAAAGACGTCGCCACTCGCGACTACGCCAACGACGGCAATTGCCCGAATGACGTTGCCGGCCGTTGCTACGTGAACAGCGATGGCATCAGCCGCAGCAAGGGCTTCGAAGCGGAGGCCAGCGGTGAGTTGCTGCCAGGCCTGCAAGTGGCAGCAGGCTACACCTTCAACACCACGCAGTCAGAGACGGGTGGGCCGATCTCGGCGCAAACGCCCAAGCACCTGTTGCGGGTGAATACCAACTACACCCTGCCCGGTGAGTGGAACCGCCTCAGCGTCGGGGGCGGCGTGTCGGCCCAGTCCCATTACTACGATGCCTACAACGGAGTGAGCAACAGCGGCCGGGCGGTGTTCGATGTACGGGCGGCGTACAAGCTCGATAAGCACTGGACGGTGGGCGTGGACATGGAGAACCTGTTGGACCGCAAGTACTTCGACTCGACCGGCTACTGGACGCGCGGTACCACGTACGGCACGCCGCGCAGCTACATGCTGAGTTTGCGCGGGGATTTCTGAAGCCCGCCTCAAGCATCTCCCACAAAGCACGTACATGTACGGGCAAAACAAAACCCCTTGAAGCGTAAGCCTCAAGGGGTTTGTGGTTACAGCAGGCTAGCGCTTAGACGTTAAAGCGGAAGTGCATCACATCACCGTCCTTGACGATGTAATCCTTGCCTTCCAAACGCCATTTACCGGCTTCCTTGGCACCGCTCTCACCCTTGAACTGGATGAAGTCGTCATAGGCCACCACTTCAGCGCGGATGAAGCCTTTTTCGAAGTCGGTGTGGATCACGCCAGCGGCTTGTGGTGCGGTGGCACCCACGCGTACGGTCCAGGCACGTACTTCCTGCACGCCGGCAGTGAAGTAGGTTTGCAGGTTAAGCAGTTCGTAACCGGCGCGGATCACGCGGTTCAGGCCAGGCTCTTCCAAACCCAGGGCCTCAAGGAACATGTCCTTTTCTTCGCCGTCGTCCAGCTCGGCGATTTCTGCTTCGATCTTGTTGCACACCGGCACCACCACCGCGCCTTCTTCCTCGGCAATGGCCTTGACCACGTCCAGGTGCGGGTTATTGTCGAAGCCGTCTTCCGCCACGTTGGCGATGTACATGACCGGCTTGCTGGTCAGCAGGTGGAAGCCGCGGATGACCGCCTTGTCTTCGGCGCTCATGTTCTTCATCAGGCTGCGCGCAGGCTTGCCTTCGGTGAAGTGCGGGATCAGCTGTTCCAGGATGGCCTTCTGCGCCAGGGCTTCCTTGTCGCCGCCTTTGGCGTTGCGGGCAACCTTCTGCAGTTGCTTCTCACAGCTGTCGAGGTCGGCGAAGATCAATTCGAGGTCGATGATCTCGATGTCACGCTTGGGGTCGACACTGTTGGAAACGTGGATCACGTTTTCGTCTTCGAAGCAGCGCACCACATGGGCAATGGCGTCGGTCTCGCGGATGTTGGCGAGGAACTTGTTGCCCAGGCCTTCGCCTTTCGACGCACCCGCCACCAGGCCGGCGATGTCGACGAACTCCATGGTGGTTGGCAGGATGCGGTTTGGCTTGACGATTTCAGCCAGCGCATTCAGGCGCGCATCGGGCATCGGCACGATGCCGCTGTTTGGCTCGATGGTGCAGAAAGGGAAGTTCTCCGCCGCGATGCCAGACTTGGTCAGGGCGTTGAACAGGGTGGACTTGCCGACGTTGGGCAGGCCGACGATGCCGCAATTGAAACCCATGGGTATTCCCCTCTCTAAAGGAAATCAGGCCTTCTGGCTGTGCAGCTCGCGCATCGCCTTGGCGAAGTCGCCGGCAAGCACGTCCGGCAGCACGCCGAGGGCAAAATCGATGCTGGCGTCGAGCTTCTCCTGCTCGGCGCGCGGCGCGCGGCCCAGGACGAAGTTGGAGACCAGTTTGGCGTCGCCCGGGTGGCCGATGCCAAGCCGCAGGCGGTGGAAGTCGTTCTGGTTGCCGAGCTGCGCGATGATGTCGCGCAGGCCGTTATGCCCACCATGGCCGCCGCCGCGCTTGAGCTTGGCAACGCCCGGAGGCAGGTCGAGTTCGTCGTGCGCCACCAGGATCGCTTCCGGCTTGATGCGGAAGAAATTGGCCAAGGCCGCCACGGACTGGCCGCTACGGTTCATGTAGGTGGTGGGGATCAACAAACGAACGTCGTTGCCCTGATGGCTGAACTTAGCCGTCAGGCCGAAATATTTCTTGTCAGCGGTCAGCGAAACACGCTGGGCGCTGGCAATGCGTTCAACGAAAAGAGCCCCTGCGTTATGCCGGGTCTGTTCGTATTCGGGGCCGGGGTTACCCAGGCCGACGATCAACTGGATGGCGGTCACGTCAGGGGCTCTTCCTTGGAGTTGGTGGGTTACAGGGCGCGCGGCACTGTAACCCGATCAACGCCGGCGTGCGAGTAGATTACTCGGCAGCGCCTTCTGCTTCTGGAGCAACGCGTGGAGCGTGAACGTTGGCAACAGCTTTGTCATCACCGTGGGCCAGAGCTACGAACTCTACGCCTTTCGGAGCTTTCAGGTCCGACAGGTGGATGATGGTGCCGACTTCGGCGTTGGCCAGGTCAACTTCGATGAACTCAGGCAGGTCTTTGGCTTCGCAGGAAACTTCGATCTCGGAAACAACGTGGGAGATCTCGCCGCCTTTCTTGACCGGTGCTTCTTCGTTGATGAAGTGCACTGGAACAACAGCGGTCAGTTTCTGGCCAGCAACAACGCGAACGAAGTCGGCGTGCATGATGAACTGCTTGGCTGGGTGGCGCTGCATGGCCTTGATGATGACGTTTTGCTTAACGCCGTCAACGTTCAGCTCGATAACGTGGCTGAAGGCAGCTTCGTTTTCGAACAGCTTGGTGATTTCCTTGGCCAGGATGGTCAGGGATTGAGCTTCTTTATCGCCACCGTAGACAACGGCTGGGATGCTCTGCGAGTGACGCAGGCGGCGGCTCGCACCTTTCCCCAGGTCAGTACGCGCTTGGGCGTTCAGGATGAAATCAGTCATTTTGCTTCTCCAAAATAGCCCCCCGAGGGCGTTTGCGACCAGCGCCAACGGGGATGGCAAAAAAGCCCCGCCCCAACACATGTTGGGGCGGGGCGCTTCACATCAACACGCGTTCCGCTTAGCGGAACATCGCGCTGATCGATTCTTCGTTGCTGATACGGCGCACCGCTTCAGCGACAACCGGTGCGATATCCAGCTGGCGGATACGGTCACAGGCTTGAGCAGCGGCGGACAGCGGAACGGTGTTGGTCACCACCAGCTCGTCCAGTACCGACTTCTCGATGTTCTCGATCGCGCGGCCCGACAGGACAGGGTGCGTGCAGTAGGCGTAAACCTTGGCAGCGCCGTGTTCTTTCAGGGCTTTGGCCGCGTGGCACAGGGTACCGGCGGTGTCGACCATGTCGTCTACCAGGATGCAGGTGCGCCCTTCGACGTCGCCGATGATGTGCATAACCTCGGAGTGGTTAGCCTTTTCGCGGCGCTTGTCGATGATACCCAGGTCGACACCTAGGGACTTGGCGACTGCACGTGCACGCACGACACCACCGATGTCCGGGGAGACGATCATCAGGTTCTCGAAACGCTGGTCCTCGATGTCGTCGACCAGTACGGGCGAGCCGTAGATGTTGTCGACCGGGATATCGAAGAAGCCTTGGATCTGGTCAGCGTGCAGGTCGACGGTGAGAACACGGTCGATACCCACGACAGTGAGCATGTCAGCGACGACTTTGGCGCTGATGGCTACACGTGCCGAACGCGGACGGCGGTCCTGGCGGGCATATCCGAAGTAAGGAATCACGGCGGTGATTCGGGATGCTGACGAGCGGCGGAAGGCGTCGGCCATCACTACCAGTTCCATCAGGTTATCGTTGGTCGGGGCACAGGTCGGCTGAATAATGAAAACGTCTTTACCGCGAACATTTTCATTGATCTCAGTGCTGATCTCACCGTCGGAGAATTTACCGACAGAGACGTCACCGAGAGGGATATGCAGCTGACGTACGACACGCCGAGCCAGATCGGGGTTAGCGTTCCCCGTAAAGACCATCATCTTGGACACGCGCAGTACCTGAAGGCTGAGGGTATACCTGGATGAGTATAAGGAAAATGGCAGGGGCGGCTGGATTCGAACCAACGCATGGCAGGATCAAAACCTGCTGCCTTACCGCTTGGCGACGCCCCTGTATCTGTTGCTGCGAACGCTTATGCGCTCGACTTCTTGACCAGACTTTGCAGCTTGCGATGCAACATCGAAACATTGCTTCCTTTCGCCACAAACCCTGTTTGGGTCGCTGAAAGAAGGGCCAGAACTTTATCAGCTTCGGCTTTGCTTGGGAAGGCCCCAAACACACAACTTCCAGTGCCGGTTAGTCGAGCCTCAGTGAATTTTCCCAGTGAATTCAACGCATTGCGAACTTCTGGGTAATTCTGCTCTACCACCGGTTGGCAGTCATTTCGACTGTTTCCCTTGGGAACGGGGCGCATCTTAAGGGGGAGTGAATCACGTGTCAACTGTGGATGTGAAAAAATTTCTACTGTGCTGACAGACACTTGCGGCACCAGCACGACATACCAGGGTTCTTCCGGGTCTACAGGGGTGAGTTGTTCGCCCACGCCCTGGGCGAACGCCGCATGGCCGCGCACGAATACCGGTACGTCGGCGCCCAGGCTCAGGCCCAGTGCGGCCAGGCGGTCTTCGTCCCAGTCCAGCTGCCAAAGGTGGGCCAGGGCCAGCAGGGTGGTGGCGGCGTCCGAGCTGCCACCACCGATGCCGCCACCCATGGGCAGCACTTTGGTCAGCCAGATGTCGGCGCCGAGCGGGGTGCCGGATTGCTCCTGCAACTTGCGGGCTGCGCGCACGATCAGGTTGCTGTCGTGCGGTACGGCGTCTATCTCGGTGTGCAGGCGGATCACGCCATCGTCACGCAGGGCGAAACTCAGTTCGTCGCCATGCTCGAGAAACTGGAACACGGTTTCCAGCTCGTGGTAACCATCTGGGCGGCGGCCGATGATGTGCAGCCACAGGTTGAGCTTGGCCGGAGCGGGCAGGGTGAGCGTTTGCATGTGATCAGTGCCCCAGCTGGCGTGGCTGCCAGTCCTTGACCACCAGGGTCACGTCCAGGTCCTTGCCGTGCAGTTTCAGGCGCTCGGGCAGCCAGTAGCCGTTCTGCTCGGTGTAGCTCAGGTACTGTACTTGCCAGCCGTCCTGGTCGAGGCTGGCCAAGCGGCTGTCACCGTCCAGGGTCAGCTTGCTCTTGCTGTCGGGGGCGGGCAGGCCGCGTACCCACCAGACCAGGTGCGACACCGGCAGTTGCCAGCCAAGCTGCTCTTCCAGCAGGGCTTCGGGGCTCGTGGCCTCGTAACGGCCCTGGTTGGCCACTTCCAGTACCACGCCACCCGGGCGGCCGGTCAGGCGTGCGGCACCCCGGCCCAGCGGGCCGGCAAGGCGGATGTCGTAGTAGTCCTGGCGCTGCAACCAGAACAGCGTGCCGCTGCCGGAGTCGCGCGGGGCGCGGATGCCGACCTTGCCGTTGATCTGCCAGCCATCGAGGCTGCTCAGTTGTTCTTTATGGGCGCGCCACTGTTGTGGGTTGCCGTGGCCCTGCAGGGCCTCGCGGCTACCGAAACCGGCACAACCGGCCAGCAGGGCGATCAGGGTGAAGGTGATGCAATGGCGCAGGAACATGGCGTTAAAGGGTCTCGGATCCGGTCAGGCGCAGGAGGGTCTTGCGCAGGATGGGGCTGTCGGCCTGGGCTTCGAAGCCTTTGGCCCACACCTGGCGGGCTTCGCGGCGCTTGCCGTTGGCCCACAGCACTTCGCCCAGATGGGCGGCCACTTCATGGTCGGGGAAATTGGCAAAGGCCTGGCGCAGGTAGGTTTCGGCCTCGTCGAGGTTACCCAGGCGATAGTTGACCCAGCCCAGGCTGTCGAGCACTGCCGGGTCGTCCGGGGTCAACTGATGGGCCTTGTCGATCAGCGCCTTGGCTTCGTTGTAGCGGGTAGTGCGGTCGGCCAGGGTGTAACCCAGGGCGTTCAGGGCCATGGCATTTTCTGGTTCGCGGGTGATGATGGCGCGCAGGTCTTTCTCCATCTGTGCCAGGTCATCGCGTTTTTCGGCCAGCATGGCGCGGGTGTACAGCAGGTTGAGGTCGTCCGGGTACCGTTGGATGGCTTGTTGAAGCACCTGGTTGGCCTGGGCGTCCTTGTTGTTGTTGCTGTAGCTTTCCGACTCGATCAGGTACAGCTGGATGGCGAGGTCCGGCTGGGCTTCGCGGGCTTCGGCGAGCAGGCGCGAAGCGTCGGTGCCTCGGCCGTTGGCAATCAGGATGTCGGCCTGGCGCAGTTGCGCTGGCAGGTAATCGGGGCCAGGGCCGACCAGTGCGTATTCGCGCAGGGCGCCTGCGGGGTCGTGGCGCTCTTCCCGGATGCGGCCCAGGTTCAGGTGCGCGGCGTCGACGTTGCTGTCACGCTCGATCAGTTCCTGCAGGTAGCCTTCGGCTTCATCCCAGTCTTTGTTCTCCAGGCACACCAGCGCCAGGGAGTAACGAAGTTCGTCATCGTCGGGGTACTGCTGGACCAGGCTGAGGAACTCGCCCTTGGCATCGGCGATGCGGTCTTGCTCGACCAGGGTGCGGGCGTAGGTCAGGCGCAGGCGCTTGTCATCCGGGTTGTCGCGGATAGCGCCGCGTAGCAGTGGCAGGGCTTCCGGGCCACGGTCCAGGGCCTGCAGCAATCGGGCGCGCAGCAGGATGGGGGCGACTTCGCCGTTTTGCGCCGGATGCGACTCCAGCAGCTCCAGTGCCTCTTCGGCCTTGCCGTCCTGATTCAGCAGTAGCGCTTTGCCGAACACCAGCTGGCCGTTGTTCGGGTATTTCACCAGCAGGCGCTCGAAGCTTTGCAGCAGGCCATCGCGGGTGCTCTGGTCGGTTTCGGCGGCAGACAGGGCGAGGAAGTCGAAGTGGGTGTCGCCTTGGCCCTGCAGCACCTTTTCCATATAGGCCATGGCGTCGTCATAGCGGCCGGCGCGGGCCAGCTGGATGGCGGCGGCGCGTTGGGCGTCGAGGTTTTGCGGGTCGTTGCGGGCCCAGACCAGGGCATTGTCCAGCGATGGCTCGTCGGCGCCGAGGTATTCGGCGATGCGATAGGCACGTTCGGAAACTCCGGGGTCCTGGGTTTTGGCGGCCTGGTCGGTGTAGTTGGCCAAGGCGATGTCGAAGCGGTTGCGCTGGCCGGCCAGCTCTGCGACCAGCAGGC
The DNA here is from genome assembly GCF_043106425.1 of Pseudomonas sp. FYR_2. Lineage (NCBI taxonomy): Bacteria > Pseudomonadati > Pseudomonadota > Gammaproteobacteria > Pseudomonadales > Pseudomonadaceae > Pseudomonas > Pseudomonas sp. FYR_2. The sequence continues at coordinate 94,603 of NZ_JBICMM010000037.1, read as the reverse complement.
TATAGAGTGTGTCCTGCTTGAACGAGCCATACACCACGGGCTTTTGGGCCTCGCTCTTTGCGGCCTCGGCGACGGGAGGCTCGGCCTTTTGCGGGGCCAGGCTCTGGCAGCCCTGGAGCAGGGCGAAGGCAAGCAGCAATGCGTATGGTTTGTTCATAGAAAGGCTTATAGGAGGACTCACCGGCGGTCGGAGCATGATGACACAAGCGCGGGGGCAAAACCCACCTGTGCTGCGTCTGGTTAACTCCGACCTTTGAGGGGGGGGAGGGTTCCAGAATGTGTGAGGTTGGCAAGGCGCATGTCTTGAGAGGTGTGGTTGTGCGCAAATCGAGCGGCGCCCGCGCGGCGCATCGCGAGCTGCGCTCGCTCCTACGTGTGTTTCGGGCCAGTAACGCCTGTGGCAGGCGCGCGCGACCGCCTTGTTTGTACGACGCGATATTGCGCCATGCGCCAAGGCGTCCGCGCGCAAATCCCACAGGAATAATTGGCCCGAAACACACGTAGGAGCGAGCGCAGCTCGCGATGCGCCGCGCGGGCGGCGCTCGATGCCCGCATCACAACAGTTGCATCGGCGAACACTTAGCGAACGGTGGTTGTCCAAAAACCTGCGAAAGAGGACAATTATCGGCTTCCCGTCACAACCAGCGATCTTGCATGGCCTTTCTTGCACTTGGTATCAACCATAAGACTGCCTCGGTAGACGTACGCGAGCGCGTGGCGTTTACCCCAGAGCAGCTGGTAGACGCCCTGCAGCAGCTCTGCCGACTGACATCCAGCCGCGAAGCGGCGATCCTGTCGACCTGCAACCGCAGCGAGCTCTATATAGAGCAGGACCACCTGTCCGCCGACGCCGTGTTGCACTGGCTGGCCGACTATCACCGCCTCAGCCTCGACGAACTGCGCGCCAGCGCCTACGTGCACGAAGAGCACGATGCCGTGAAGCATATGATGCGCGTGGCATCGGGCCTGGACTCGCTGGTGCTCGGCGAGCCGCAGATTCTCGGCCAGATGAAGTCGGCCTACGCCGTGGCGCGTGAAGCAGGTACCGTCGGCCCGTTGCTCGGGCGCTTGTTCCAGGCCACCTTCAGCGCCGCCAAGCAGGTGCGTACCGACACCGCAATCGGCGAAAACCCGGTTTCGGTGGCGTTTGCCGCGGTCAGCCTGGCTAAACAGATCTTCGCCGACCTGGGTCGCAGCCAGGCCTTGCTGATCGGTGCTGGCGAAACCATCACCCTGGTCGCCCGCCACCTGCACGAGCAGGGCGTACGTCGTATCGTCGTGGCCAACCGCACCCTGGAGCGCGCCAGCACGCTGGCCGAGCAGTTCGGTGCGCATGCCGTGCTGCTGGCCGACATCCCCCAGGAGCTGGCCAACAGCGACATCGTCATCAGCTCCACTGCCAGCCAGTTGCCGATCCTGGGCAAAGGCGCGGTCGAGAGTGCGCTCAAGCAGCGCCGGCACAAGCCGATTTTCATGGTCGACATTGCCGTACCGCGTGACATCGAACCTGAAGTCGGCGAACTGGACGATGTCTACCTGTACACTGTCGATGACCTGCACGACGTGGTGGCGGAAAACCTCAAGAGCCGCCAGGGCGCTGCCCAGGCTGCCGAAGAGCTGGTGTCGGTGGGCGCCGAAGACTTCATGCTGCGCCTGCGTGAACTGGCTGCGGTGGATGTGCTCAAGGCCTATCGCCAGCAAAGCGAACGCCTGCGCGACGAAGAACTGCAAAAAGCCCAGCGCCTGCTTGCTAACGGCGGCAACCCCGAAGACGTGCTGGCCCAACTGGCCCGGGGCCTGACCAACAAACTCTTGCATGCGCCCAGCGTGCAGTTGAAAAAGCTCTCGGCCGAGGGCCGCCTCGATGCGCTGGCCATGGCCCAGGAACTCTTTGCCCTCAACGAGGGCTCCACGGACAAATCCCCGCAATGAAAGCGTCGCTGCTGAACAAACTGGAAATCCTCCAGGACCGCTTCGAAGAACTCACCGCCCTGCTCGGTGACGCCGAGGTCATTTCCGACCAGACACGCTTTCGCGCGTATTCCCGTGAGTACGCCGAGGTCGAGCCGGTCTACGCTGCTTATAAAGAGTGGCGCAAAGTGCAGGACGACCTCGAAGGCGCCCAGGCGCTGCTCAAGGACAGTGACCCGGACCTGCGCGAAATGGCCGTGGAAGAGGTGCGTGAAGCCAAAGAGCAACTGTTGACGCTGGAGGCGCAGCTGCAACGCATGCTGCTGCCTAAAGACCCTAACGACGGTCGCAACGTGTTCCTCGAAATCCGCGCCGGCACCGGTGGCGACGAGGCGGCGATCTTCTCTGGCGACTTGTTCCGCATGTACTCGCGCTACGCTGAAAAGCGTGGCTGGCGCCTGGAGATTCTGTCCGAGAACGAAGGCGAGCACGGCGGCTACAAGGAAATCATCGCCCGTGTCGAGGGTGAAAACGTTTACGGCAAGCTCAAATTCGAGTCGGGTGCTCACCGCGTCCAGCGCGTACCTGAGACCGAATCCCAGGGCCGTGTGCACACTTCCGCATGCACGGTGGCGGTGCTGCCCGAGCCGGACGAACAGGCCGCCATCGAAATCAACCCGGCCGACCTGCGCGTGGACACCTACCGTGCATCCGGTGCCGGTGGTCAGCACGTGAACAAGACTGACTCGGCCATCCGCATCACCCACTTGCCTACCGGCATCGTGGTCGAATGCCAGGAAGAGCGTTCGCAGCACAAGAACCGGGCTCGCGCCATGTCCTGGCTGTCGGCCAAGCTCAACGACATGCAGACCAGCGCAGCACAGAATGCCATCGCCAGCGAACGCAAGCTGCTGGTGGGCTCTGGCGACCGCTCCGAGCGCATTCGCACGTACAACTATCCACAGGGCCGGGTGACCGACCACCGTATCAACCTGACCCTGTACTCGCTGGACGACATCCTCAGTGGTGGCGTGGAGGCGGTGATCGAACCGCTGCTGGCCGAATACCAGGCCGATCAACTGGCCGCCCTGGGGGACTGATGACCATCATCGCCAGCCTGCTGCGCAACGCGCAGTTGCCCGAATCGCCTACCGAACGGCTGGATGCCGAACTGCTGCTGGCGGCTGCCATTGGCAAGTCACGCAGTTACCTGCACACCTGGCCCGAGCGTATCGTCAGTAGCGAAGATGCCGAGACTTACGCGGGTTACCTGCAGCGACGCCGTGGCGGCGAGCCGGTCGCTTATATCCTCGGGCAGCAGGGCTTCTGGACGATCGACCTGGAAGTGGCGCCGCATACCCTGATCCCCAGGCCAGACACCGAGCTGTTGGTCGAAACGGCCCTCGAACTGCAACCCGCCTCGCCAGCCAAGGTGCTGGACCTGGGCACCGGTACGGGCGCGATTGCCCTGGCCTTGGCCAGCGATCGCCCGGCCTGGCAGGTGACTGCGGTTGACCGGGTGGAAGAGGCCGCTGCACTGGCTGAGCGCAACCGCCAGCGCCTGGGCCTGGCTAATGTCCAGGTGCGGGTAAGCCACTGGTTCGACAGCCTGGTCGGCGAGCGTTTTGACCTGATTGTCAGTAACCCGCCTTACATCGCAGCTGCAGACCCGCACCTGGTGGCCGGTGACGTGCGCTTCGAGCCCAGCAGTGCGCTGGTCGCTGGCGTCGATGGCCTGGACGACCTGCGCGTGATTGCTGCCCAGGCCCCTGCGCACCTGTTGCCCGGGGGCTGGTTGTTGCTGGAGCATGGCTACGATCAGGCAGCAGCGGTACGCGCCTTGCTGGCGGAACACGGTTTTATCGAGGTTGCCAGCCGCACGGACCTGGGCGGCCATGAACGCATTACCCTGGGGCGCCTGCCATGCTGAGTGATGAAGAACTGTTGCGTTACAGCCGGCAGGTACTGCTGGCCCAGATCGACATTGATGGCCAGTTGCGGCTCAAGCAGAGCAAGGCGCTGATCGTCGGGCTCGGTGGCCTGGGCTCACCGGTTGCGTTGTACTTGGCCGCCGCTGGGGTCGGAGAACTGCACCTGGCCGACTTCGACACCGTCGACCTCACCAACCTGCAACGCCAGGTCATCCACGACAGCGCTAGCGTGGGCATGAGCAAGGTCGACTCGGCCTTGCAGCGCCTGGAGGCGATCAACCCGGAAATCAGCCTGGTTGCCCACCGCCAGGCACTGGACGAGGACTCGCTCGCTGCCGCCGTGGCGGCGGTCGACCTGGTACTGGATTGCTCCGACAACTTCGGTACCCGCGAGGCGGTAAACGCCGCGTGTGTCGCGGCTGGCAAGCCACTGGTCAGCGGCGCGGCGATCCGCCTGGAAGGGCAGTTGTCGGTGTTCGACCCACGACGTGACTACAGCCCCTGCTACCACTGCCTGTACGGGCATGGCAGCGAAGCCGAGCTGACGTGCAGCGAAGCCGGTGTGATCGGCCCTCTGGTGGGGCTGGTGGGCAGCTTGCAGGCGCTGGAAGCGATGAAGCTGCTGGCTGGGTTCGGTGAGCCGCTGGTGGGCCGCCTGTTGTTGATCGATGCCCTTGGCACCCGCATCCGTGAGTTGCGCGTCAAGCGTGATCCGGCCTGTTCGGTTTGTGGCAAGCGCGATGGCTAACCGTTCGGCGCCGATTGGCGTGATGGACTCGGGGGTCGGCGGCATGACCGTGCTTGCCGAGATCCAGCGCCTGCTGCCCAACGAGACGTTGCTGTATGTGGCTGATTGCGGCCATGTGCCCTATGGCGAAAAATCGCCGGACTACATCCGTGACCGCTGCCGGCGTATCGCCGGGTTCTTCCACGAGCAAGGTGCCAAGGCCATGGTGCTGGCCTGTAACACCGCTACAGTGGCGGCGGTGGCCGACTTGCGAGAGTTGTATCCGTCCTGGCCGCTGGTGGGCATGGAACCGGCCGTGAAACCGGCAGCGGCCGCTACTCGCTCAGGGGTGGTCGGTGTGCTGGCCACCACGGGAACCTTGCAGAGTGCCAAGTTCGCCGCCTTGCTCGACCGCTTTGCCAACGATGTGCAGGTTATTACCCAACCTTGCCCTGGGTTGGTTGAACTGATAGAGGCTGGCGACCTGACAAGCCCGGCATTGCGCCAGATGCTGCGTGGCTATATCCAGCCGCTGCTGGCCGCGGGCTGCGATACGCTGATTCTTGGGTGCACCCATTATCCGTTCCTGCGCCCATTGCTGGCAGACTTGGTGCCGGCGGACGTGGCGGTCATCGACACAGGTGCCGCCGTGGCGCGTCAACTGCAACGGTTGCTGGGGGCGGCAGACCTGCTGGCCGAAGGGCCGGCCCGCGATACCCGCTTCTGGACCAGCGCTGACCCTCAACTCCTCAGAAATATCCTACCTGTGCTGTGGCATAAGTCCGACGATGTGCAAAGCTTTGCGTTGTAAAAAAAACGTGAAAAATAGCTGAACTATCGTGCCACTGTCGCTTTCTACCGCTTTGCCTGATATGAGGCGGACACTAATAACAGCAATGAAGGATGTTTCTCATGAAGAAACTGCTCGGCTTGGCGGCGGCTGCCGTCTTCACCCTGGGGCAAGCACTGTCGGCGCAAGCTGCCGACGTTTCGTTTTCAGTAGGGCAGACCGGTGATTCGACCATGGTCTACCGGTTGGGGCTGCAATCGAACTGGGACGCAAGCTGGTGGCAAACCAGCGTTGGCCGCCTGACTGGCTACTGGGATGGGGCCTATACCTATTGGGATGGCGACAAGACGGCGAGCAACCATAGCTTGTCTTTTGCGCCAGTGTTCGTTTATGAATTTGCCGGCGAGTCGGTGAAGCCGTACATCGAGGCGGGGATTGGTGTGGCTGCGTTCTCAAGCACAGAACTGGAAAGCAACGAGCTGGGCTCGGCATTCCAGTTCGAAGACCGCATCGGCTTTGGCTTGCGCTTTGCCGGTGGGCATGAGATCGGAGTCCGTGCGATTCACTACTCCAACGCCGGTATCAAAGAGCCCAACGACGGGGTAGAGAGCTACAGCCTGCATTACCGCATGGCGCTCTGATTTTTCCTGCACCGGCCCTATCGCCGGCAAGCCAGCTCCCACAGGAATGTGCACATTTCAAGCAATGTGATGACCCTGTGGGAGCTGGCTTGCCGGCGATAGGGCCAGTTCAGGCACTGCATCATCTACCTTTGTGGCAGCGGCCACAGGCTACTGAGGTCCAACGTTTCCAGCACCAGTTCCGGCTCCCCCAATGGCCAACGCCGGAGCAATTCTTTAGCTGCGCTCTGTGGTGTCCATTCCTCGGGTATAGCCGGCGTCGCAGTCACAGATGTCTTCAATGACTGTGGTCCTACGACCGTCAACCGAACCCCCTGCGCATCAAGCGCTTCGCGCTGCTCGCGCATCCACTGTGGCATGCTGTTCCAGCCAGCGCTCACCTGGGTTGGTGAATACAACTGCAACGACGAATAGCGGTTGAACACCGCCATTACCTGCGGCGAGTTTCCTTTTGCCAGCAACGACCGCGCACTGGCCAGGCAAAGCTCGCCCGCCAGCAGGTTGCTGGAGACGATCGCCTCGAACAGCTCGGTGTCCGCCACATCGTCAGCCACATATTCGCTGGTGCCGGCGTTGATGATCAAACCATCCAGCGAGCACCACGCATGGCAGATTTGCTGGCAAGCATCCGCCGCCTTACCTTCGACATGCAACTGCCACGGCAGACGCAAGAAACGCCGACCGTGCTGTGCTGCCAATGCATTTACTTCGTCACTTTCCTTAGCGCTGGCGGCAACCTGATGCCCCTGTTCGAGCAGCTGTACCACCAAAGCCAGACCTAATCCCTTGCTGGCGCCTGTCACCCAAAAACTGCGTGAGTTAGGCACGACTTAATCCCCTAATCCTGCCTGCGCGGTAACCCCTTGAACGCTTCAAGTGCACGCTGACGACTGCTACTGAGATCGACAATAGGATGTTGATACAAAGTATTAGCAAAAAGATCCACAGATTTCACTGGTTCGTGAATACTTTTTCGATTCACCTTACACATTTCCGGCAGCCAGTGCCGAATGAAATGCCCGTCCGGGTCGAAGCGCTGCGACTGCGATACGGGGTTGAAAATCCGGAAATAGGGGACAGCGTCAGTGCCGGTGGATGCGCTCCATTGCCACCCGCCGTTGTTGGCGGCCAGGTCGCCGTCTATCAAGTGGCGCATGAAGTGCCGCTCGCCTTTACGCCAGTCGATCAGCAGATTTTTACTGAGGAACATGGCGACTATCATGCGCAGGCGGTTATGCATCCACCCGGTGTGCAGCAGTTGGCGCATGGCAGCATCAATGATCGGGAAGCCGGTACGCCCTTGTTCCCAGGCCTCCAGGTCTGCCGGTGCATCGCGCCAGGGCAGGGCTTCGGTCTGGGCGCGGAAGGCGCGGTGGCGCGAGACTTGCGGATAACCGGTAAGGATGTGCTTGTAAAACTCCCGCCAAAGCAACTCATTGATCCAGGTTTGCACGCCCGTACTGCCACTGTCGAACTCGCCTCGGTTGCTCGCCAGTGCGCCGTGCAGGCATTGGCGTGGCGAAATCACGCCAGCGGCCAGGTACGCGGAAAGCTGGCTGGTGCCGGGCTTGGCCGGCAGGTCTCGCAGTGACTGATAGTCGTCGATGGTTTCGTCGAGAAAGCGAGATAACCGCGCCTGCGCTTCGGCTTCACCTGACGGCCAATGCTCACGCAAGGTCTGTGCAGGTATTTCAAAGCCTTCCACATGGTGCGGAACAGGGTCGCTGTCGATCTGCAGCGGTGCCTGGCGCTTCACCCGGTGGGCCATGGCTGGCAGGCTGCGGTGCAGGTGCTCCAGGCAGGTTTTCTTGAACTGGCTGAAGACCTGGAAGTAGCCACCACTGCGGGTAAGGAGGGTGCCAGGGCGGAAGAACAGCTGGTCGAGGTAGCTGTGGGCCTGGATACCTGACTTCTCCAGCAGGACACGGGTGGCATCGTCGCGGCGCTGCTCGTTGATGCCGTATTCTTCGTTCCAGTGCACGCTTTGCACCTGATGTTGGCGGCATACCTCGAGCACGGCATGGGGGGCCTGGTCCCAGGTGTCGATGGTACGGATCAACAGCGGGATATTCAGGCCTTCAAGCGACTGGCGCACATCACGCAGGTTGCGCAGCCAGAAGTCGACTTTGCAGGCAGCATCGTCGTGGGCCTGCCATTGACCGGGGCTGACCAGCCACAGTGCGATGGTCGGGCCGCGCTCGCTGGCGGCACTGAGTGCAGTGTTGTCATTGATGCGCAGGTCGCTGCGCAGCCAGGTCAAGTGCATGGTGCAATGGTCTCTACAGGCTGGCGGTTATGGGTTTGGAGCAAACGCAATGCCGCCTGGGGGGTGTCGAACAGGGCGAGGTTGGGCAGTTCGAGGGCACGCAGCTGGGCTTCATGCAGCGCCAGCGTCGGGCCACCGGCCAAGGTTGCTACGTTCAGGCTGAGCAGGGTGCGCTGCAGTGCCTTGCCATCAATGCGTGGCCCCAGGTGCAGCAGCACGGCGCGGGGGTTGAGCGCGGTTACGGCGCGTTGCAGGTGCAGGCCGGTGACAGGGTGTTCCAACACCTCGACCGGGAAGCCATTGCTGGTCAACAGCCAGGCGCATAGCCATAGCCCGGGGCTGAAGGCACGCTCACTGTCTTCTACCAGCAGCACAGCAGGGCCCTGCAACAGTTGGTTGTCGTGGTAGACCCGGGCGCCAAGTTTGCTGCGCAGCCAGCTGTGGAAAAAAACCTGCTCCAGCTGCGCATTGAAGTAATTGCGCCAGCGCAGGTCGAGCAGGTCGAGCAGCGGCATGAGTAATTGCTCGCACAGCGTAACGGCTGGGTACAGGGCCATGGCCTGGTTGAGTTGTTGATCGAGTGCACGTTGCGATAGGTTGGCGATAGCCTCTATCAACAATGACTGCCTGGCCTGCCAGTCTCCACTTGGAGGTGTTGTGCTGGTGGGTTGCTCGAGCAATTCGCGCACTTGGCCGACCGATGCCCCTCGATGCAGCCAACCAAGGATGGTCTCGACCCGTTCGACCTGTTCCAGCGGATACAGGCGATGCCCTTTCTCAGTGCGCTGGGGCTTTAGCAGGCCATATCTGCGTTCCCATGCGCGCAGGGTGACCGGGTTGACGCCAGTGCGGCGGGCCAGTTCGCCGATGGGCAGCAAGCTCTCAGACCGCATTGCGCAAGCCCAGGCTTTCCGGGTGTGGCTGCAGGTACGCTTGCTGCTGCAGGTAGGGGTCAGGGTGGTTGCGTAAATGGTGCTTGAGCAGGGTCAGCGGAACGACCAGCGGCACCACGCCTTGCTGGTACTGGCTGATGACTGTTTGCAACTCGGCTTTGTCCTGTTGCGTCAGGCTGTCCTTGAAATAGCCGCAGAGATGCTGCAGCACGTTGCTGTGGGTTCCGCGGCTGGCGCAGCGACGCAGGGCCTGCATCAGTTGGCTGAAGTAGCGCGGGCCGATGCTTTGCGGGTCGTCATCGCGGCTCATGCTACCGAGCAGGCGCCCGAGAGTGCGGTAGGCCTGGGGGTTGTTGGCCATCACCAGGTATTTGTAACGCGAATGGAAGCGCACCAGCGCGCCACGGCTAAGGCCTTCGGCCAGCAGGCGCTGCCACTCGGCGTAGGCATACACGCGGCTGATGAAGTTCTCTCGCAGCACGGCGTCGTGCAGGCGCCCTTCTTCTTCCACGGGGAGGTCCGGGCGTTTCACACAGAACGCCTGCGAATAGACGCCGCGTCCTCCCTGGAAGGCCGGGTGACCGTTGTCTTGATAGACCTTGACCCGTTCCAGCCCGCAAGACGGTGATTTCTGCATGAAGATGTAGCCGCAGATGTCGTCGAGCTCGTCGGCCATTTGTTCGCCATACGTGCGCAGCGGGCCGGTCAGGTCCATGCCGGGGTTGCGGGTGCCGACCACTTCGGGATGATCGGGGTTGCCTACCAGGCGGATAGGGTCACGGGGAACACCAAGGCCGATTGCCACTTCCGGGCACACCGGCTGCCAGTCGAAATGTTTTTCCAGTTGAGTAAGGCACAGGTCGGAGGCCTTGTGGCCGCCGTTATAGCGCACGCTTTGACCCGTCAGGCAGGCGCTGATGGCGATACGCGGCTTGCTGTGGGGGGAAGGGTCGTGCATGGCTGCCTCCGGTAAACCTGTACATGACAAAAAAATTGTACAGGTTTATTCCAGCACAGCACTGACGTTATGCAAACCATTATTTTTGTACGGCGCTACATCATTCCAGGTGTTCGAGCAGTCGCCGTGCCGCTTCCTGGCCGCTGAGCCACGCGCCCTCGACGCGCCCGGAAAGGCACCAGTCGCCGCATGCGTACAAGCCCTGGTCGGCATCGGCCAGTGCGCCCCATTCGTGGTTGCTGCTGGGGCGTGCATAGAGCCAGCGGTGGGCCAGGGCGAAGGTAGGTGCGGGCACCACGCAGCCGACCAGCTCGGCGAACTCGCCCCACAGCTGTTCGATCACTTCTTCCTTGGGCAGGTCGATGTGTTGCCGGCTCCAGTCAGACGTGGCGTGCAGCACCCAGGTGTCGAGTTGCTCGTCACGGCCGGGTTTACTGCGGTTGCGGGCCAGCCAGTCGAGCGGGTTGTCTTGCACGAAACAGCCTTGCATCGGCGTATCCAGCGGCGCCTGAAAGGCGAGGGCGACGGCCCAGGTGGGCTCCATCTGCACGCCAGCGGCCACGGCAGCCAGTTTTGGTGTGGCAGCCAGCAGCGGCGTAGCCTGCGGTGCCGGTACCGCGATCACCACGCGGCTGTAGGGGCCATGGCTGCAGCCTTCGGTGTCCTGCAGGTGCCAGTACTGTTTGCCGCGGAACACCTCGGCGATGCGGCAGCCGAAGTTCACCGTCACATCCTTGAGCAGGCCACGGGTGATGGCGCTCATGCGGGGCACGCCCACCCAGCGCGTCTGCTCGTCGGGGGAGGGGGTAAGTTCGCCGTCACGGTAATTGTACAGCTGCGGCTTCCACTGCTCGGCCCAGCCAGCGGCAACCCACTGTTGTACCTGCTCGACGAAACGCCGGTCACGGGCAGTGAAGTACTGCGCGCCGAGGTCGAGCGCGCCGGCTTCGCTGCGCTTGCTGGCCATGCGCCCGCCACTGCCGTGGCCTTTGTCGAACAAATGCACGGATTGCCCCGCCTTCTGCAAGGCCTGGGCAGCTGACAAGCCGGCGATACCGGCCCCGATGATGGCGATAGGTACTGTCATGATGGCCTCTTCAAACCTTGCTGTAAGCAGACTACGCTGTCAGGCAAACCTGTACAATCCAGAATTTTTGTATAAGGTTATTCCGCTTTGGCGGGCAGGTTGGCCTATGTTTATCCGAGAGCGTCGGGTCAAAAAAGTGCCTTGATGTTAAAAATAGACCACCGCCGCATTCTGCGAGGACACAGCCATGCATATATTGCTGACAGGCGGTACCGGGTTGATAGGCAGGCACCTCTGCCAGCACTGGCTTGGTCAAGGCCATCGCCTGACGGTGTGGAGCCGGCGACCTGAGCAAGTGCCGAAAATGTGTGGCAGTGGTGTGCGTGGCATTGCCCGCCTGGAGCAGCTGGAAGCGGACGATCACCTCGATGCGGTGGTCAACCTGGCCGGCGCGCCGATTGCCGACCGGCCTTGGACAGCAGCCCGGCGTAACCTGCTGTGGGCCAGCCGCGTTACCCTGACCGAGCAGTTGCTGAGCTGGCTGGGTACCCGCGAGCAGCGACCAGACGTGCTGATCTCCGGCTCTGCGGTCGGTTGGTACGGTGATGGCGGTGAGCGCGAGCTGACCGAGGCAACACCGCCGGTGCGTGAAGATTTTGCCAGCCAGTTGTGTATTGCCTGGGAGGAAACGGCCCTGCGTTCCCAGGCACAGGGCATCCGCGTGGTGCTGGTGCGCACCGGGCTGGTGCTGGCCTGCGATGGCGGCTTTTTGTCGCGGCTGCGCGTGCCCTTCAAGCTAGGGCTGGGCGGGCCTTTGGGCGATGGTCGGCAGTGGATGCCGTGGGTCCATATAGACGACCAGGTCGCCCTGATTGATTTTCTCTTGCAGCACAAGGATGCCAGCGGTCCTTATAATGCCTGCGCCCCTGAGCCTGTGCGCAACCGCGAGTTTGCCAGGCGCCTGGGGCGTGCCCTGCATCGACCGGCGTTGCTGCCGGTGCCGGCACTGCTGCTCAAGGCTGGCCTGGGCGAGCTGTCGACCTTGCTGCTGGGCGGCCAGCGGGCTCGCCCGGTACGTTTGCTGGCAGCTGGTTTCACCTTCCGCTTCAACGATCTGCAATCGGCCCTGGACAACTTGTCCAGCCGCCTCTGACATAGGACGCTGCATGACCAATCACGCCTTGCTGCTGGTCAACCTGGGTTCCCCGGCCTCCACCTCGGTGGCCGATGTACGCCGTTACCTCAACCAGTTCCTCATGGACCCGTACGTGATCGACCTGCCCTGGCCGGTGCGGCGGCTACTGGTGTCGCTGATCCTGGTCAAGCGCCCGGAGCAGTCGGCACATGCCTATGGCTCGATCTGGTGGGAGGAGGGCTCGCCGCTGGTGGTGCTGACCCGTCGTCTGCAGGCGGCCATGGTCGAACACTGGCCCCACGGCCCGGTGGAAATTGCCATGCGCTATGGCCAGCCGGCCCTGCCAGACGTGCTGGAGCGCCTGGCGGCCCAGGGTGTACGCAAGGTGACCTTGGCACCGCTTTATCCACAGTTCGCCGACAGCACGGTGACCACTGTGGTCGAGCTGGCCAGGCAGACGGTCAACGAGCGTCAGTTACCGTTGCAGATGCGCGTGCTGCAGCCGTTCTACGAGCATCCGGACTACATCGAGGCGCTGGCCGCCAGCGCGCGTCCGTACCTGGAGCAGGATTACGACCACCTGTTGCTGAGCTTCCACGGCTTGCCGGAGCGGCACCTGAAGAAGCTGGACCCGACCGGCAAACACGACTTCCAGGCAGCCGACTGCTGCAAGGATGCCAGCGCCGAGATGCGTGCGGTGTGCTACCGCGGGCAGTGCCTGGCCACAGCCAAGGCCTTTGCGCAGAAGATGGGCATACCGGATGGCAAGTGGTCGGTGTCGTTCCAGTCGCGCCTGGGGCGGGCCAAGTGGATCGAGCCCTATACCGAAGCGCGGCTGGATGAGTTGGGCAAGGCAGGGGTGAAGAAGTTGTTGGTGATGTGCCCGGCGTTCGTGGCCGATTGCATCGAGACGCTGGAAGAGATCGGCATGCGTGGCAGCGAGCAGTTTGTCGAGGCTGGCGGGCGGGAGCTGGTGCTGGTGCCGTGCCTGAATGATCACCCCGAGTGGGTGAGGGTGTTGGCGCAGATGTGCGAAAAGGCCTAATTTGATGGTTGCCTGAACCGACCTCTTCGCGGTTTCCCCGCGAAGAGGTCGGTTCAGGTTAAAGCTGGATCAAGGCAACTGATCATCCAGCTTCTTGTGCTTCCAGCCATCATTGCCCGGCAATATCAGGTTCAGGGCAATCGCCACGATGGCGCACAGGGCGATGCCTTTCAGGCCCCAGTCATCCGGGCCGTCACCGCTGCCGATCAGCACGCCGCCGATACCGAACACCAGGGTGACCGACACAATCACCAGGTTGCGCGCTTCGGCCAGGTCGATCTTGTGGCGGATCATGGTGTTCATGCCCACTGCCGCGATCGAGCCGAACAGCAGGCACAGAATGCCGCCCATCACCGGCACCGGGATGCTCTGCAGCAGCGCGCCGAACTTGCCGATAAATGCCAGGGTGATGGCGAAGACCGCCGCCCAGGTCATGATCTTAGGGTTGTAGTTCTTGGTCAGCATCACCGCGCCAGTCACTTCGGCGTAGGTGGTGTTGGGCGGGCCACCGAACAGGCCGGCTGCGGTAGTGGCCAGGCCGTCACCCAGCAGGGTGCGGTGCAGGCCAGGCTTTTTCAGGTAGTCACGGCCGGTCACGCTGCCCACCGCGATCACCCCGCCAATGTGCTCGATCGCTGGAGCCAGGGCTACCGGAACGATGAACAGGATGGCCTGCCAGTTGAACGCCGGTGCGGTGAAGTTGGGAATCTCCAGCCACGGCGCAGCCGCGATCTTGGCGGTATCGACCACGCCAAAGGCGAATGACAGGGTAAAGCCCACCAGCACGCCCGCGATGATCGGCACCAGGCGGAAGATGCCTTTACCGAAAACGGCGACGATCAACGTAGTGAGCAGCGCCGGCATCGAGATCATCATGGCGGTCTTGTACGGTAGCAGCACGCTGCCGTCACCGGCCTTGCCCATTGCCATGTTGGCAGCAATCGGTGCCATGGCCAGGCCAATGGAGATGATCACCGGGCCGATCACCACCGGCGGCAGCATGCGGTCGATGAACCCGGTGCCTTTGATTTTTACCATCAGGCCCATGAAGGTGTACACGAAGCCTGCGGCCATCACGCCGCCCATGGTCTCGGCCAGGCCGAATTGGCCCTTGGCGAGGATGATCGGGGTGATGAAGGCAAAGCTGGAGGCCAGGAACACCGGTACCTGGCGGCCGGTGACCAGCTGGAACAGCAGGGTACCGATGCCGGCGGTGAACAGCGCGACGTTCGGGTCGAGGCCGGTGATCAATGGCATCAGCACCAGCGCGCCGAATGCCACGAAGAGCATCTGCGCGCCCGAAACGACCTGGCGCCAGAGCGGGTCGTTGAAGCCGTCCTGCATGGTCAGGCGTCCTTTTGCTTGGTGCCGAAGATTTTGTCACCGGCATCGCCCAGGCCTGGCACGATGTAGCCGTGTTCGTTCAGACGCTGGTCGATCGAGGCGGTGTAGATCTGCACATCCGGGTGGGCTTTTTCCACCACTTCGATGCCTTCTGGCGCGGCAACCAGCACCATGGCGCGGATCTCTTTGCAGCCGGCCTTTTTCAGCAGGTCGATGGTGGCGACCATCGAGCCGCCGGTGGCCAGCATCGGGTCGATGATCAGGGCCAGGCGCTGGTTGATATCCGGCGCGAGTTTTTCCAGGTAGGTGTGGGCTTCCAGGGTTTCTTCGTTGCGGGCAACGCCGACGGCGCTCACCTTGGCGCCCGGGATCAGGCTGAGCACGCCGTCGAGCATGCCGATGCCGGCGCGCAGGATAGGCACCACGGTGATTTTCTTGCCGGCAATTTTTTCAACTTGCACCTTGCCACACCAGCCGTCGATCTCGTAGGTTTCGAGTGGCAGGTCCTGGGTGGCTTCGTAGGTCAGGAGCGCGCCGACTTCCTGGGCGAGTTCGCGAAAATTCTTGGTGCTGATATCGGCACGGCGCATCAGGCCGAGCTTGTGGCGGATCAGCGGATGGCGGATCTCACGAGTGGGCATAGGGGGGCTCCGAAAGGCGGGCAAAAAAACCGCGCTAGATTAATCTATTCAGCCTGTGCTGTCGTCTGGTCATTCAGGACGTTAGTCCATAAATGCTTGATCTGTGACGAGCGGATGCGTACCTTTGCCCGCTTTTCCAAAATGCACCCCCCGGAGAGCGCCATGTCCGCCGATCTCGAGCATATCCGTCAAGTCATGCGTGAAGCTGACTGCCTGTACAACGAAGCCGAAGTCGAAGCGGCCATCGCCAACGTCGGCGAGCAGATCTGCAAAGACCTGCACGACAAGAACCCGGTGGTGTTCTGCGTGATGAACGGCGGCCTGATCTTCGCCGGCAAACTGCTCACTCACCTGCAGTTCCCGCTGGAAGCTTCGTACCTGCACGCCACCCGCTACCGTAACCAGACCAGCGGCGGTGAGCTGTTCTGGAAGGCCAAACCGGAAGTGTCGTTCATCGACCGTGACGTGCTGATCGTCGATGACATCCTCGACGAAGGCCACACCCTCAGCGCCATCATCGAGTTCTGCAAGCATGCCGGCGCACGCTCTGTGCACACTGCGGTACTGATCGACAAGGACCACGACCGCAAGGCCAGCCCGGACCTCAAGGCCAACTACGTGGGCCTGCCGTGCGTCGACCGCTACATCTTCGGCTACGGCATGGACTACAAAGGCTACTGGCGCAACGCGAACGGCATCTTCGCCGTCAAGGGGCTGTGACCGTGCGCCAGCCTGCGTTCATCGACCAATCGCTGTTCGCCGGGCTGGCCGAAAAGGCTGCCGCCAACCCGCGCGGGCGGCAGCATCACACCTTCCATGAGATGGAAGAGCCTTGCCACCGCATGGCGGTGGGGCTGCAGCCGAGTACCTATATTCCGCCGCACCGCCACCTGAGCGACGACAAGGCTGAAGCCCTGATCGTGCTCAAGGGCCGCCTGGGCCTGCTGATCTTCGATGAGCAGGGCGTGGTAACCGCCAGGCGGGTGCTGCAGGCGGGCGGCGACTGCCTGGGCGTGGACCTGCCACCGGGCACCTACCATGGCCTGGTGGTGCTGGAGCCAGACAGCATGCTGTTCGAATGCAAGGCCGGGCCTTATCGGCCAGTGGGCGAGGGCGAGCATGCGCACTGGGCGCCGCGTGAAGGCGAAGAGGGTGTCGCCGAGTACCAGGCCTGGATGCGCGCGCAGTTCGATTGATAGTGCCTGCACACGGCATGCTAGAGTGCTCCTTCATACAAGGAGCCTCACATGCGTGCGATTCTTCCCCTCCTGCTGGCAGTCAGCCTGCCACTCGCCGCCGCACCGCTGCACAGTCAGTTCCTGCCACCTGACGACCTGTCTTTACGCCAGGAGGCGCCGACCGGCCAGCAATTGCTGCAAGTGACCGACTACTCCGTGGTGGTGGGTGCCCAGCGCCAGTCCGATCAGCAGCCGATCCCGATCACGTCTTCGTTGCAGGTGCGCCTGAAAGGCAAGCCGCTGAGCAAGGGCGCGACCATTGCCCAGGTGCTGCTGACGTTCGATGGTGAGGCGGCCAAGAGCCTGAAGAAACCCGTGTATGACGAAAAAAACCGCACTCTGAGCCTGAATTACCCGGTCAGCGACTATCGGGTGATCATGGACCTGCTGCGCAACGAAACGCTCTACGTGCAGTTTCTGACCTATGGCAACGGTCATATCTGGGCCGACCTGCACACCGGTACCGTACGTACGCGTTGAGGCACGCGGCCTGCGGGGGGTACACTGCCGGCCTTCGAAATTCCGTGATGGTCCAGTTGGAGTCGGCAATGCGTAAAGACAAGAAACAGGTAATCGGTGACGAAATCAGCGACGACTACATCAAGTCGTTTCTTCAGTTCGAGCCGGCCGATGGCGTGACCTCGCCGTCGCTGCACAAGCTGGTCAAGGCCTACCGTGGCCTGCGCGTCGATGACTTCGAGCGCTTTGTCGGCTTCTTCGTCGAAGCGGGCCTGGACCTGGATGGCAAGGACGAGCACGGCAAGACCTTCGTCGAGCAGATTGCCGACCAGCGCAATGCGCCGGAGTACATCGAGATCATCGATAACGCCCGCGGCTGATAACGGCCCAGGCACAAAAAAACGCCCCGAGGGGCGTTTTTTCGTTTCAGGCCGGCTTAAGCGTAATGCTTGGCTGCCGGGCTGCTTTCCACCAAGTCGAGCGCCACGTCGTTGTCGGCACTGATCTTGTGGTACAGAGCGGCATCGGTCGCCAGCGCCTTCTCGCGCGCCGGGAAGATTTCCTTGAGCTTGGCAGCCCAGGCACCTTTGGCCTGCTCGGGGAAGCAGCGCTCGATCAGTTCCAGCATGATCGACACGGTGACCGAAGCACCTGGCGATGCGCCGAGCAGTGCGGCCAGGCTGCCGTCCTGGGCCGAGACCAGCTCCGTACCAAACTGCAGCACGCCGCCTTTCTTCGGGTCTTTCTTGATGATCTGCACGCGCTGACCAGCTACTTCCAGGCGCCAGTCTTCGGCCTTGGCCTGCGGGTAGAATCGACGCAGGGCCTCCAGGCGCTGCTCCATCGACTGCATCACTTCGCTGACCAGGTACTTGGTCAGGTCCATGTTGTCGCGGGCCACGGCCAGCATCGGGCCGATGTTGCCCATGCGTACCGACAGCGGCAGGTCCATCAGCGAACCGTGCTTGAGGAACTTGGTGGTGAAGCCAGCATACGGGCCGAACAGCAGCGAAGTCTTGCCGTCCACAACGCGGGTGTCCAGGTGCGGTACCGACATCGGCGGGGCGCCCACAGCGGCCTGGCTGTAGACCTTGGCCTGGTGCTGCTTGACGATTTCCGGGTTGTCGCAACGCAGCCACTGGCCGCTGACCGGGAAGCCGCCGAAGCCTTTGCTTTCCGGGATGCCCGACAGCTGGAGCAGCGGCAGGGCCGCGCCACCGGCGCCGAGGAAGACGAAGCGGGCGTCCACTTCACGGCTGCCGCCGCTGTTGACGTCCTTGATGCTCACGGTCCAGCCGCTGCCGTTACGGCGCAGGCCGACAACCTTCTTGCTGTACTTGACCTGTGCGTCCTGCGAGTCGCCCAGCAGCTTGAGCAGCTTGTTGGTCAGGGCGCCGAAGTTGACGTCGGTGCCTTTGGCCACGCGGGTAGCGGCGATGTGCTGGTCGGCTGGGCGGCCAGGCATCATCAGCGGCATCCAGTCGTTCATCACGGCCTTGTCTTCGGTGTATTCCATGTCGGCGAAGGCATGGTGCTGCTTGAGCAATTCGAAGCGCTTCTTGAGGAAGGAAATACCCTTGTCACCTTCGACGTAGCTCAGGTGCGGGACAGGGTTGATGAACGCACGTGCCGAGCCGAAGTTGCCCTTCTTGCTCAGGTAAGCCCAGAACTGGCGCGAAACCTCGAACTGGGTGTTGATGTGCACGGCCTTCTTGATGTCGATACTGCCATCGGCGGCCTGGGGCGTGTAGTTAAGCTCGCACAGACCGGCGTGGCCGGTGCCTGCGTTGTTCCAGGGGTTGGAGCTTTCCGCGGCTCCGGAGTCCATCGCCTCGACGACCTCAAGCTTCAGGGTCGGGTCGAGCTCCTTGAGCAGTACGGCCAGGGTGGCACTCATGATGCCCGCGCCTACCAGTACCACATCAACCGATTCGTTCTGCGCCATTTAACGCGTCTCCACAATCTACAGCTACCTAATTGACAGCATAGGACCTGGGTTCGCCAGGGTCGCCATGTCCGACTTTTCGCAGTTCTTGCAACTTCCGCGGACACCGCCAATCAGTCTTCGGGTTCGGGTATTGAACGCCGTTTGCCACAGGTGCGGCAATTCGACTTATGGTCAAGGTGTCGTGCGTGCGTTATGGATCGGTTCAGACACTCATACGGGATGAGCGCATTTGCCGCCTGTTCAGGGCTGTTCGGGACACATCTGCCGCTTTTGCACATGCCAGACTGTTCATTTGCTCGCCACACTCTTGTGAAGTTGTGAAAACCGTTTTTTCACGCTCTTTTGGAGACGTGAACCTCAAAGGGGGACTGCGCGATGGCAACCCGCAGGTTCATGCAGTGTGAAGGGCCGGAAAAGCAGGCACGACAGCCGATGCAAGACCTGAGTGGAAGGCTCTCTGTGGGCGAAGCGGTGAAGTTGCCGGGGTCAATCGGCGAGTGCGGGGCCCGATCAGGAGACGTCCTTATAATCGGGGGGAGATTATAGCGATGTCGCGGGCAGAAATGTCGCCATTCGTGGTTTTTATTGCAGCGTTTGTCAGGCCGCGAGGATGCGCTGGTGCCAGCGGCGGCTTGCGCGGGCGCAAACCCGGGCGTCGGCAGGCAGTTCGTGGCCCAGCCAGGCCAACCGGATTTCACCAATCCGGACCCAGTCGCTGCCGCTGGGTGCCTGGCCGCATTGCTTGAAGGCCACGCATTTGCCGTGGGCATCGAGGCGGGCATAGGCATTGTGGCGCGGGCGTTGGAAGAGCAGCGTCCAGAGCGAGGCCATGACGGGGAGTCCTTTGCGTGAGGGCTTGGCGCAAGGATAAGGGCGAGGCCATGAAACGATTGTGACAAGCGGGCCGGACCGATGACTGGTCGATGCGTGCCTAGGTATACTGTGCGCCTTAGCCGCATTTTCTGGAGAAACGCGCATGTTGCAACGTCTGTTGTTCGGTTTGATCGCCGTGGCCAGCCTCAGCCTGGTCGGTTGTGCCCACAGCCCGCAACAACTCAACCCGCAACCCACGCTCAAGGCCCAGCTCACGCCGATCGGCCATGGCCAGCCGGTGGTGGTCCGGGTGGTTGACGGCCGGGCTTCGCAGTCCCTGGGTACCCGTGGTGGCATGTACCCTGAAACCAGCACCATCAGCGTCAGCGGTAATGACGTGGTGCCCAAGCTGCAAGCCCAGGCCGAAGCGGCCGTGCGCCTGCTCGGTTTTACCCCGGCGCCAAATGCCTATAACGCACCGCAGCTGACCGTGACCCTGGCCGAGCTGAAATACCAGTCGCCCAAAGACAACCTGTACGTGACCGAAGCCACCATCGGCGCCACTTTCCGTGCCGACGTGCGCAACGGCGGCCGCAGCTACAGCGGCCGTTACGGTGCTTCGCTGGACCAGCGTTTCGGCATGGCGCCGAACCAGGACACCAACACCCAGCTGGTGGGCGATGTGCTGAGCGATGCGCTGACCCGTATGTTCAAAGACCCGACCATCGGGCAGGTGTTGGGGCAGTAAGCCTTCGGCAATAAAAGAAAACCCGCTGCCTGGGTGCCCGGCAGCGGGTTTTTTTGTCTGTGCAGGTTCAAGCCGCTTCTATGTGGAAATCCAGCAGGCTGAAGCCGGTTCCGGCATCCACTTCGGGCAAGTCTTCGTGCACGTGCCCGCCTAGCGCACAGTAGACGAGCCATTGGCGGTCCTGCACGTTGATGGCAAAACCATCGATCAGCGCCTGTTGTTCATCGCTCTGGGCGACGAGGTAAAGGCGGTCCTGGTTTTCGGCGTGCAACATGAACAAGCTCCGGGTCATGAAAGGCCGATAGGGTGGCCTGTTCTGATGACGAGCTAATGACAGATGAAATTTAATGACACTTTGTCGCCCACGCAGGGTACCGGGGTGCAACTTGGGTAAAATGCGGGCCTTTGTTGCTGCTCACACCGAGGTCGCCTGATGTCCTTGCAAGTGCTCTGGGGGTTTCTGTCCGCCCACCCCGCCAAGTGGATCAACCTGCTGGCGCTGCTGCTGACCTGTCCGGGTGGGTTGCTGCTGCACAGTGCGCGGCGGCGTGATGCCGAGACCCGTGAATACATGGCGGTGGATGAGGGGATTGTGGACGCGTTCGACCTGCGGGTGCCGAAGTACTTCTATATCCTCGGTTTCTCGTGCCTGGCGATGGCGTTGTTGCTGTCCTGGTTCAGTACCTGGGTCTGATAGCCATTGGGGCCGCAAAGCAGCCCCCAGCAATCTATCAGGCGACCGGCGCTTGTTGCCTGACCTGGTACTGGTTACGCACCGGTGTCGCATACTGCACCACCAGGTATGGCCGTTGCTCTTCAGGGCAGGCATCCAGCCGGCGCTGCCATTCTTCCTTGGCCTTGGCCAGCTCATCAGCCGGGAACACTTTTTCGGCGCTTGGCACCTGCAGCGCTTCATCTTTGGCGTCCCACATCGCATATGCCAGGTAATGCACCGGGAATAGCCGGTAACCACCCAGGATCTGCCGGTCGATTTCCGCCGCCAGCTGCTTGGTGTCCTCGTGGTATTCGGTCACCGGTGGGGCGAAGTTGATGTGCACCCGGCCCTTGTAGCCGGTAATGCCCTTGGCGATGCTGTTGTCATCCTCGCCCGGCGCCTTCTTGTAGGTGCCGGTGGTGGCGCGGATGTAAAGCTCGCGGGCCTTGGCCTGGTCGCACGGGTCGTATTCGTAGCTGATCGACACGGGCGTCAGGTTAAGGCTCTGGATCACCGCGCCGAACGGCTCGTCCTTGCGGCTCATGTGGAACATCTTGAGGATCGCCGAGTCGGTGCGGTCGTCACCGTCCTTGGCCCGCCCTTCGGCCTGGGCGATCCAGATCGAGGTGGCATCGTTGCGGATCGAGTGGTTGATGTAGGCCGAGAGCAACTGGTAAGCCGCCAGCTTCTCGCGGCGGCCGCTGATCGAACGGTGCACGATGAAGCTTTTGTTCAGGCGCATCATGTCGCTGACAAAGGGCTTTTGCAGCAGGTTGTCACCAATGGCGATGCGCGGCGTGGGCAGGCCGGCGTGGTACACCGCATAGTTGACGAAGGCGGGGTCCATGACGATGTCACGGTGGTTGGCCAGGAACAGGTAGGCAGTGCCGGCCTTGAGCTGCTCCACGCCCGAATAGGTGACGCCGTCGGTAGCACGGTCGATAGTCTGGTCGACGTAGTACTCGACTTTGTCCTGCAAGGTGGACACGCAGGTAACGCCGGCGAATTCCTTGCGCAGGCGGCGGGCAATCAGCGGTTTGAGCAACCAGCCGAGAGCACCGGCCGCACGCGGGAAGCGGAAGTGGGTGAGGATATCGAGGAATGCCGGGTCGCTGAGCAGGCGTGCCAGAACGGCAGGGACCTCAGCGTCGTCGTACGGTCGGATGGCATCGAATTCGCCCATCATGCTCTCTTGTTGGAAACGGCTAGGGTAATAAGGTAGGGGCGGGCTCCGAAAAACGGCTCGGACACACACTGGCCCTGTAAATAGACCGGCAATTATACGCATAAGTCACCCCGGAGGCCGCGATGCTGGAAACTGCGATCTACGATTGCCCTTATTGTGGCGAAGAAGTCGAAACCACGGTGGACCTGTCCGGCGGCGATCAGGAGTACATCGAGGACTGCCAGGTATGCTGCAAGCCTATCCGCTTCGTGCTGCAGGTTCATGGCGAGGAGTGGATGCTGGATGTCTTCGGTGAGAACGACTGATGCGGCGGATCTATGAACCGGAAAACCTGCTCGAAGCCGAAATGCTGATCGGGATGCTGGCCAGTGAGGGTGTCGACGTGCAACTGGTGGGCCGTGACCTGATGGGCGGCGTGGGCGAGTTGCCGATGCAAGGCTTGCTGGGGCTTGCGGTAGCGGATGAGCAGGCCGAGTACGCACGGCAACTGATCGATGCGTACAATGATGCCCAGCCACTGGTTGGCGACGAACCGGAGAGTTTCCCCGGTACCTTGATCTGCTAGGTTCTGAATTCGCCCATGTGTGGACGTTACGCCCTGTTTCGCTGGCCCCAGGCGCTGGCCAGCCTGCCTGGTTTTCCTGAAGGCCAGCCGGCCCAATGGAACATTGCTCCCGGTGCCACGGTGCTGATCCAGCGCCAGCTCGACGGCCAGCTGCAACTGGCCAAGGCGCGCTGGGGGCTGACCCCGGCCTGGCTTACCGACCTGTCCCGCACCCCCGCCCATGCCCGCGCCGAAACGCTGGCCGAGCAACCCATGTTTCGCGAGGCGTTTCGCCAGCGCCGCTGCCTGATGCCGGCCAACGGCTTTTACGAGTGGCGTGGCAGCGTGCGTAAACGCCCGTACTGGTTGACCCCGGGGGAGGGTTCGTCGCTGTACTTTGCGGCGGTGTGGGAGGCCTATCCCGTGCAGGATCAGGTGTGGCTTAGCTGTGCGGTGGTGACCCAGGCGGCCATGAACCAGCGTCGACCGCTGATACTGGATGAGGCGGGGCAGGCGGCCTGGCTCGACCCGGATACGCCGGTTACCCGCTTGCACGAGTTGTTGGCCAGCCCTGCGGCACAGCTGCGCGAGCGGGCCCTGGCCAATTTCGTCAATGACCCGAAGCTGGATGCGCCGGAGTGCCTGACCCCAGCCTGATGCGCTGGTCGATAAAATCTTCCCTGCGGCTATGGCAGCCACAGGCGAGTCGGCCTAGGATACGCCGCATGTGGATAGGGAGTGTTTTCATGCGTAAGTCTTTTGTTGTCAGCCTGTTGAGTGCTGGCATCCTGCTGGCCGGCTGCCAGGCGGTGAACACCACCAGCGGCGGTGCTGTCGGCGTACAGCGCCAGCAGTACATGTTCAGCATGCTTTCGACCGATGAGGTCAACCAGATGTACGCCCAGTCGTACCAGCAGACCTTGGGCGAAGCATCGAGCAAGGGTGTGCTCGACAAGTCCAGCGCCGATGCCAAACGCGTGCAGGTCATCGCCAACCGCCTGATCGCCCAGGCGCCGAAGTTCCGCCCGGATGCCGCGCAGTGGAACTGGGAAGTCAACGTGATCAAGAGCGACGAGCTGAATGCCAACTGCGGCCCAGGCGGCAAGATCATTGTCTACACCGGGCTGATCGATCAGCTCAAGCTCACCGATGCTGAAATTGCCGCCGTGGTGGGGCATGAAATTGCCCACGCCCTGCGTGAGCACAGCCGTGAGGCGATGTCCAAGGCCTATGGCGTGCAAATGGCCCGCCAGGGTGCCGGTGCCCTCCTGGGCCTGGGCGAGGGCACCATGGCCATGGCCGATGCCGTGGTGAACTACTCCATGACCCTGCCCAACAGCCGGGCCAATGAAAACGAAGCCGACCTGATCGGCCTGGAACTGTCGGCCCGTGCGGGTTATGACCCGAATGCCGCGATCACCTTGTGGAACAAGATGAGCAAGGCTTCCGAAGGCGCACCGCCAGAGTTCATGAGCACTCACCCGGCTTCTGAAAGCCGTATCGCTTCGTTGCAGGCAGCGATTCCGAAAGTGATGCCGTTGTATCAGGCAGCGGCCAAGCAGTAAGGCTGCAAGGGGCCGCAGAGCGGCCCCTTCAGCATTTAGCCGATCCAGCCGCTGGCCTTCATCGCCGAATAGACGGCCACGATCGCCAGCACGAAGAACGCCGTGGCCGCCAGGCGACGAATCAGCGTCAGTGGCAGCTTGTCTGCCGCGAAGTTACCCGCCAGAACCACCGGCACGTTGGCAATCAGCATGCCCAGCGTGGTACCGATAATGACCATGATCAGGTGCGGATACTGCGCAGCCAGCATCACGGTTGCAACCTGGGTCTTGTCACCGATTTCGGCCAGGAAGAACGCGATCAGCGTGGTCAGGAACGGCCCGAAGCGACGTGCCGGGTTTTCCTCGTCATCCATCTTGTCCGGTACCAGTGTCCACAGCGCGGTGGCGGTAAAGCTCGCGGCCAGGATCCAGTGCAGGGCCGAGTCGCTGAAGAAACTGCCAAACCAGGCGCCCACGGCACCGGCCGCCGCATGGTTGGCCAGCGTGGCGGCGATGATGCCGGCGATGATTGGCCAAGGCTTGCGGAAGCGGGCAGCAAGAATGAGAGCGAGCAGTTGCGTCTTGTCGCCGATTTCGGCCAAGGCAACGATAGCGGTGGGGACCAACAGAGATTCCAGCATCAGGATTCCTACGGGGGCGGGTCGACACGGCTATGACACGTACAGCCTCCCCGCCCCGGGTAAGGTGTGCGTGTCATAGGTCTTGTCAAACCCTGGATCCGTCTACGCGGATCTCTCCATGCAGGCTGGCATGGTGGGTCGCACGCGCCATGGTCTGTGGACCAAGTATGTTGACGCGTACCGGGCGAGCAGTGCGCTCGCGGGAGACTACTCCCCTAGGACGGTGCGGATTCTGCCTAGGCAAAACGCTTTCGGCAAGTGCTGTTTTTTATCCGTGGGTTGCGCGGTAGATACGGAAGCCGTCGGCCTCGTCGCGTACCTGGCAGTTGCCCAGTGCCCCTTCGATCAGCGGTTGGTAGCGCAGGAAGCTGTTGGCGACCAAGCGCATTTCCCCACCTTTTCGCAGATGAACGGCAGATTTTTTCAGCAAGTTCTCCGAGGCCTGGTAATTGGTGTGCACCCCGGTATGGAACGGCGGGTTGCTCAGAATCAGGCTCAGATCGGCAGGTGCAGCATCAATGCCATCACCGCTGATCACCTCACCCTCCAGGCCGTTGGCAGCCAGCGTCAGGCGACTGGCTTCTACCGCGAAGGCGTCCACATCCAGCAGCGTTACCCGGCTTTGTGGATAACGGCGCTTGACCGTGGCGCCCAATATCCCTGCGCCGCAGCCGAAGTCCAGCACATGGCCGACTGGCAGACCGTCGAGGTGCTTGAGCAGCAGGGCAGTACCGCGGTCGAGGCGGCCGTGGCTGAATACGCCCGGCAGGCTGACCACCTGCAAAGGGCCGTCTTCCAGCGCCAGCTCGAAGTGCTCGGCCAGGCTTGCCAGTGGCTTGGCCTCGGGTGCCTGCTCGATGGTCACTTGCCATAGCTGGCAGTGGCGGGCGCTGTCCAGCTTGCGCGGTTTGCCAAAGGCCTGTAGCTGCTTGGCCGCGCCTTCGATGCCGCCGCGTTTTTCGCCGACCAGGTACAGCTCACGACCGGCCAGGCGCGATGCCAGGGCATTCAGCAGGTAGGCCGCCAGCTCACGGGACTTGGGCAGGAACAGCACGGCGCTGTCGAATGCCATTTCAGGCGGCTCGACCCCGAAATGGCTGCGGCCGGCGAAGCGGCTGTCGAGCATGGCCTGATCGCCGGCGTGCCAAGTCCAGGCCTTGGCCTGAGGCAATTGGGCGAGCAGGCCGTCGGCGGGGGCGCCAGCGATCAGCAGCGGCCCCTGGAACAGCTCTGCCTGGCGGAGCAACACTTCACTGCGCGGGTCCATGGACGACGCCTCCTGGAAAAAGTGGCGCAGTGTAGCAGAGGCGGGCGCCGGGCTCAGCTGACCACGCGGCGTGGCTGCCCGGCGAAGAAGGCCTGGGCGTTCTCGCTGAGCTGGCCGACGATACGCTGGCGCGACTCTACCGCACCCCAGGCGCTGTGCGGGGTGATGATCAGGCGCGGGATGCCCGGTTCGAGCAGCGGATTGCCGTTGACCGGCGGCTCCACACTCAACACATCGGTGGCCGCGCCGCCCAAGTGGCCTTGGCGCAGGGCGTCGGCCAACGCCTGTTCGTCGATCAGGCCGCCACGGGCAGTGTTGACCACCAGCGCACTGGGCTTGAGCAGGGCCAGTTCGCGGGCACCGAGCATATGCCGGGTGTGCTCGTTCAGTGGGCAATGCAGCGTCAAGGCGTCCACTTGCGGCAGTAGTTCGTCCAGTGGCAGCCGGTCGTCACGTTCCGGGCGGCCGGGAATCTGCCCGCTCAGTACCCGCATGCCAAAGGCCTCGGCCAGCCGCGCCACCGCGCCGCCGAGCTCGCCGTGACCGAGCAGGCCGAGGGTTTTGCCCTCCAGCTCGATGATGGGGAAGTCCAGCAGGCAGAACTGGCTGGCCTTGGCCCATTGGCCGTCGGCTACTGCCTGGTTGTAGTCGCACAGTCGGGTGGCCAGGGCCAGCAGCAGGGCGAGGGTGTGCTGTGCGACGGACGGTGTGCCGTAACCCTGGCAGTTGCAGACGGTGATGCCTTGGGCGCGCGCCGCTGCCAGGTCGACATTGTTGGTGCCGGTGGCGGCCACAAGGATCAGCTTCAGTTGCAGGTTTGCGGCCAGGGTCGCAGCGTCGAGCATTACCTTGTTGCTGACCACCGCCACCGCGCCTTGCAGGCGCTCTGCCACTTGGTCGGGACGGGTGGCGGCGAACAGCTCGAATTCATCGAACTGCTGCTTCAGGGGCGAAAGGTCGAGGTCGCCAAGGTCCAGGGAGTGGTGATCAAGAAACACGGCGCGACGCGGGCTGGGCATGGGGGGCTCCGGTGGCTGGGCGGGATATTGGTGTTATGGCCATTCGCGGGCACGCCCGCGTCTACAGGCGCAGTGTCTAGCCCGGGGTTACCGCCCGTCAACGCCTGCCACTCATACCTTTGGCTCGCAAATCATTCCTTCGGCTGATTTAGCCGTCACATTGCGGCACTACAGTAGTTGTCAGACTTGTCCGGCTCGCTTTTCAGAAAAGGGATACCCATGTTGCAGACCCGCATCATCAAGCCCGCCGAGGGCGCCTACGCCTACCCACTGCTGATCAAGCGCCTGCTGATGTCTGGCAGCCGCTATGAAAAGACCCGTGAAATCGTCTATCGCGACCAGTTGCGGCTGACGTATCCACAGCTCAACGAACGTATCGCACGCCTGGCCAATGTGCTGACCGAGGCCGGAGTAAAGGCCGGTGACACCGTGGCGGTGATGGACTGGGACAGCCACCGCTACCTGGAATGCATGTTCGCCATCCCGATGATCGGCGCCGTGGTGCACACCATCAACGTGCGCCTGTCGCCCGAGCAGATCCTCTACACCATGAACCACGCCGAAGACCGCGTGGTGCTGGTCAACAGCGATTTCGTCGGCCTCTACCAGGGTATTGCCGGGCAGCTGACCACCGTCGACAAGACCCTGCTGCTGACCGATGGCCCGGACAAGACCGCCGAGCTACCCAACCTGGTGGGCGAATACGAGCAATTGCTGGCCGCTGCCAGCCCGCACTACGATTTCCCCGACTTCGACGAAAATTCGGTGGCCACCACCTTCTACACCACCGGCACCACCGGCAACCCCAAGGGCGTGTATTTCACCCACCGGCAACTGGTGCTGCATACGCTGGCCGAGGCTTCGGTCACCGGCAGTATCGACAGCGTGCGCCTGCTGGGCAGCAACGACGTGTACATGCCCATTACCCCGATGTTCCATGTGCATGCCTGGGGCATTCCCTACGCCGCCACCATGCTCGGTATGAAGCAGGTGTACCCCGGGCGCTACGAGCCAGACATGCTGGTCAAGCTGTGGCGCGAGGAGAAGGTCACCTTCTCTCATTGCGTACCGACCATTCTGCAGATGCTGCTCAACTGCCCGACCTCGCAGGGCCAGGACTTCGGCGGCTGGAAGATCATCATCGGCGGCAGCGCGCTCAACCGTTCGCTCTACCAGGCAGCCCTGGCCCGGGGTATCCAGCTAACCGCAGCGTACGGCATGTCCGAGACCTGCCCGCTGATATCCGCCGCGCACCTTAACGACGAGTTGCAGGCTGGCAGTGAAGACGAGCGCATCACCTACCGCATCAAGGCCGGCGTGCCGGTGCCACTGGTCGAAGCGGCGATTGTCGATGGCGACGGCAACTTCCTTCCTTCCGATGGCGAGACCCAGGGCGAGTTGGTGCTGCGTGCGCCGTGGCTGACCATGGGGTATTTCAAGGAGCCG
The DNA here is from genome assembly GCF_043106425.1 of Pseudomonas sp. FYR_2. Classification (NCBI taxonomy): domain Bacteria; kingdom Pseudomonadati; phylum Pseudomonadota; class Gammaproteobacteria; order Pseudomonadales; family Pseudomonadaceae; genus Pseudomonas; species Pseudomonas sp. FYR_2. Next base: position 65,726 of record NZ_JBICMM010000037.1, on the reverse strand, counting down.
GAAAAGAGCGAGGAGCTGTGGCAGGGCGGCTGGCTCCACACCGGTGACGTCGCCACCCTCGACGGCATGGGCTACATCGACATCCGTGACCGTATCAAGGATGTGATCAAGACCGGTGGCGAGTGGATTTCCTCGCTCGATCTGGAAGACCTGATCAGCCGCCACCCGGCCGTACGTGAAGTGGCGGTGGTCGGGGTGGCCGACCCGCAGTGGGGCGAGCGGCCGTTTGCCCTGCTGGTGGTGCGCGACGGCCAGGCCATCGATGCCAAGGCGCTCAAGGAACACCTCAAGCCGTTCGTCGAGCAAGGGCACATCAACAAGTGGGCGATCCCTAGCCAGATCGCCGTTGTTACTGAAGTTCCCAAGACCAGTGTCGGCAAGCTCGACAAGAAACGCATCCGCCAGGACATCGTCCAGTGGCAAGCCAGCAACAGCGCTTTCCTGTCCACGCTGTAACCGCCGTGCGGGTCGCGAACGCCAGAACGCGACCCGCACGCTAGAGGCCTTCACGCCTTGCCAAACGGCTGAAATGCGCCATCCTTTAGCACTGCCAGCCCGCAACCGGGACAACAATGCAGCGAGTTGGCGGCATGGAGCGCAAATCACACTTTAGAGGGATCAAGCGCCTGTGCCTTGCTGGCTATAGTCGGGGCCAGGGGATTTTCAGGAATGGGGGAGGGCGACACGCGCAAGCCGTGTCGTCGCAGGTGCAAACCTGCAAACCGGTCGCTCGGGCCGTTCTTGAAAGGACTCACTGCCATAACAAAAAAGTACATGGAGTAGCGTCGATGAAATCTGCAAACCTGTTCTGGCGCCGGGCCAAGTTGCCCTTGGCCGTCAGCCTTGCTTCCACGCTCGCAAGTCCTGCTTTCGCTGTCAGCTTCAACATTGGTGAAATCGAAGGCCAGTTCGACTCCTCGCTCTCCATCGGCGCCAGCTGGTCGACGGCCAACCCCAACAAGAACCTGATCGGTGTCAACAACGGCGGCAAGGGCCTGTCGCAGACCTCCGACGATGGCCACCTGAACTTCAAGAAGGGCGAAACCTTCTCGAAGATCTTCAAGGGCATCCATGACCTGGAGCTCAAGTACGGCGATACCGGTGTGTTCGTGCGCGGCAAGTACTGGTACGACTTCGAACTGAAGGACGAAAGCCGTGAGTTCAAGGACATCAGCGACTCTAACCGCAAGGAGGGCGCCAAGTCGTCTGGCGCCGAACTGCTCGATGCCTTTGTCTACCACAACTACTCCATCGGCGATCAGCCAGGCTCGGTGCGCCTGGGCAAGCAGGTGGTGAGCTGGGGTGAAAGTACCTTCATCGGCGGCGGTATCAACTCGATCAACCCCATCGACGTATCGGCATTTCGCCGTCCGGGGGCCGAAATCAAGGAAGGCCTGATTCCGGTCAACATGTTCTATGTGTCGCAAAGCCTGACCGACAACCTGTCGGCCGAGGCCTTCTACCAGATCGAATGGGACCAGACGGTTGTCGACAACTGCGGCACCTTCTTCTCGCAGCCGGACATCATTGCCGACGGCTGTACCGACAACCTGCGTGTGCTGAGCAGTAGCCGAACCCTCAACGCACTGCCCGCAATCGCCAGGGGCGTGCTTGCCGCCAACAATGTCAACTACAACGAAGAGGGGGTGCTGGTAAGGCGTGGTGCTGATCGTGATGCCCGCGACAGTGGCCAGTTCGGTGTGGCTTTCCGCTATATGTTCGAGCCGCTGGATACCGAGTTTGGTGCGTACTTCATGAACTACCACAGTCGCGCGCCGATCTTCAGTGCGACCGGTGCTTCCCCGGCCGCATTCGCGTTTGCCAACAGCCTCACGCCGACAGCGCTTTCGGGGCTTCGCCCCTTGCTCATTGCGGGGAACTCTCAGTACTTCGTCGAGTATCCTGAGGATATTCGCCTGTACGGCTTGAGCTTCTCCACAACTCTGCCAACCGGTACTGCCTGGAGTGGTGAACTTAGCTACCGCCCCAATGCGCCGGTGCAGCTGAACTCTACCGATATCCTCTTTGCTGGCGTTACGCCCCTGACTGGTTTCGGCAATGCCTCCGTGCTTCAAGGTACGCCGGGGCAGGACCTGCATGGTTACAAGCGCAAGGAGATCACGCAGTTCCAGACTACCTTTACCCACTTCTTCGACCAGGTCATGGGCGCCAGCCGGCTCACCGTGGTGGGCGAAGTTGGTGTTACCCATGTAGGCGGCTTGGAGAGCACCAGCAAGGCACGCTATGGTCGTGACCCGGTCTACGGTCCTGGCGAACTGCCCGGTGGCATGTGTACGGTGCTCAACGGCTCCACTATCAATGGCTCCGGCCTGGGAAGCTCTACCGCCAACCTGTCGCGCAACTGCAACAGCGATGGTTTCACCACCAGCACCTCCTGGGGCTACCGCGCCCGCGCTATCTGGGACTACAACGACGTATTCGCCGGGGTCAACCTCAAGCCGAGCGTGGCCTGGTCCCATGATGTCTCCGGCTACTCGCCAGGCCCTGGCGGTAACTTCGAGGAGGGCCGCAAGGCGGTCAGCCTGGGCCTGGACGCCGAGTACCAGAACACCTACACGGCGAGCCTGTCGTACACCAACTTCTTTGACGGCAAGTACACCACCGTGGATGACCGCGACTTCGTCGCCCTCAGCTTCGGCGTGAACTTCTAAGCACACAGATCCAGGACGACACGACATGAACAAGACCAGAAGTCTGCTGCAAGCCGGTGTACTGGGCCTGTCCCTGCTGGCGACCAGCGTGATGGCTGCGGTATCCGCCGACGAGGCGGCCAAGCTGGGCAGTACCCTGACCCCGATGGGCGCCGAAAAGGCCGGTAACGCCGATGGCTCGATCGGCCCTTGGGAGCCGTTGTCCAAGAGCGCAGGCAGTGTCGACGGCAAGGGCTTCCTGTCCGATCCATATGGCAGCGAGAAGCCGCTGTTCACCATCACCGCGCAGAACGCCGAGCAGTACAAAGACAAGCTTTCGCCAGGCCAACTGGCCATGCTCAAGCGCTACCCGGACACCTTCAAGATCCCAGTATTCAAAACCCATCGCGGCTCGACCGTCCCGGCTGATGTGTTTGCGGCCATCAAGGAAAACGCCACCAAGACCACTTTGGTGGAAGGCGGCAACGGCCTGAACAACTTCCGCACGGCCGTGCCGTTCCCGATTCCCCAAAGCGGCCTGGAGGTGATCTGGAACCACATTACCCGCTACCGCGGTGGCAGCGTCAGCCGCCTGGTGACCCAGGCCACGCCACAGCAGAACGGCTCGTTCAACCCGGTGTACTTCTCCGACCAGTTCGTCTTCCGCGACAAGATGAAGGATTACGACCCGAACAACCCGGGCAACATCCTGTTCTACTTCAAGCAGGAAGTGACCGCTCCTGCGCGCCTGGCCGGTACCGTGCTGCTGGTGCACGAAACCCTCGATCAGGTGAAGGAACCGCGTAAGGCGTGGATCTACAACGCCGGCCAGCGCCGTGTGCGCCAGGCGCCGCAGGTGTCGTATGACGGCCCGGGTACCGCTGCCGATGGCTTGCGTACCTCCGACAACCTGGACATGTTCAACGGTGCGCCAGACCGCTACGACTGGAAGCTGGAAGGCAAGAAAGAGCTGTACATCGCCTCCAACGCCTTCAAGCTGGACGACCCCAAGCTGAAGTACACCGATATCATCAAGGCCGGGCACATCAACCAGGACCTTGCCCGCTACGAGCTGCGCCGCGTGTGGCATGTGGTCGCGACCCTGAAGCCAGGCCAGCGCCACATCTATGCCAAGCGTGACTTCTACATCGACGAAGACACCTGGCAGGCTGCGGTGATCGACCAGTACGACGGTCGCAACCAGTTGTGGCGCGTTTCCGAAGCTCATTCCCAGCCGTATTACAACAATGAGGTACCGTGGTACACCCTGGAGACCATCTACGACCTGCAATCGGGGCGCTACCTGGCCCTAGGCATGAAGAACGAAGAAAAGCGTGCCTACGACTTTGGCTTCAGTGCCAGCAAGGCTGACTTCCAGCCAGCAGCGCTGCGGCAGTCGGGTATTCGGTAACCTGAGAGACTCCGTGTGATCCCCAGAACGCCCCGGCTTGCCGGGGCGTTTCCATTTCATGCCCCGGCCTCTTCGCGGGCACGCCCGCTCCCACAGGATTGCGCCGTAGCCGAAACCAGCACAAGATTTGTGGGAGCGGGCGTGCCCGCGAAGAGGCCCGAACAGGCAATAAATCTGCTGAATACCCACCCAAACCCCCGCCCCAGCACTTGTCCATCAGCCTTGTCGCTTTTTGTCGCAGTCTTTCCCGGGGCAAATGCGCCCATCATCTTCAAATGCGCTGCGTTACCGGCTAGTCTCGCAAGCATCCATATCGCCGTAGTCTTCCAACCAGAACGAGCCGGCCATGACAGACCTGTCCCGTACGCATGGATTCGCCAGTCAGGCCCTGGGCCTGCTGGACGGGCGTTTCTTTCGGCCCCCCCTGCCGGAGGGGCATGTGCCGCGTCCGCGCCTGTGCCAGCGTCTGTACACCGGCCTCGGCGGTCGCCTGCTGCTGGTCAACGCCCCGGCGGGTTTCGGCAAAAGCTCCCTGGCCATCGAGTTTTGCGAGGCACTGCCCGAACACTGGCGCAGCCTATGGCTTGGCCTGAGCCAGCGAGATGCAGACCCAGGCCGCTTCCTTGAGCGCCTGCTCGAAGGGCTGCAGCAATACTGCCCGGCCTTGGGTGGCCAGGCCATGGGCTTGCTGAAAATGCGCCAGCGCCATCAGCCGTTCGCCTTCGAAGAGTGGCTTGACGGCCTGCTCGACGAGCTGGCGTTGTACCTGCAAGCGGATACACCTTTGCTGCTTGTTCTGGATGATTATCACCTGGCCCAAGGGCCTGTACTTGACCGTTGCCTGCAGTTCTTCCTCAACCACCTGCCGGCCGGCCTGGTGTTGCTGGTTACCAGTCGCCAGCGCCCGGACTGGCACCTGGCGCGCCTGCGGCTGTCGCGTCAGCTTGTCGAGCTGAACGAACAGGATTTGCGCCTTACCGCCGAAGAGTCGCTGGCGGTAATCGGTCGCCAGCCCACGGGCTTGCGTGGCCAGGCCCTGGACAACCTTATCCAGCGCAGTGATGGCTGGGTGGCCGGGTTGCGTTTCTGGCAACTGGCGGCCAGCGACAGCGCCGACGAGCAGGCCTTGCCCCAGGCGCTGCATGGTGGCGAAGGGCTGATTCGCGACTACCTGCTCGAAGAAGTCATCGATATGCTGCCCGCCGATGTGCAGGCTTTCCTGTACGAAACCGCGTGCCAGGAGCGCTTCTGCGCCCAACTTTGCGATGCTGTGCGGGGCCGCCACGACAGCGCCGAGATCCTGCGTTTCCTGCAGGCGCACCAGGTGTTTCTGGTGCCGCTGGACGAGCACGGCCACTGGTTCCGTTATCACCACTTGTTCTCCGACTTGCTGCGCAGTCGCCAGGCCAACGAACCGCTGGCCGGCTTGCACTTGCGGGCGAGCCGTTGGTTCGAAGCCCAGGGCCTGCTGGACGAGGCGGTGGAGCAAGCCTTGCGTGCCGGCCACCTTGATGTGGCCGCCGACCTGGTGCAGAGCCTGTCCGAGGAGCAACTGCTGGCCGAACAGAACGTCGGCATGTTGCTGCGCTGGAAGATGGACTTGCCCGACAGCCTGCTGATCAGCACGCCAAGGCTGATCGTGCTGTACAGCTGGGCGTTGGGCCTGGCTTGCCAACTGGACGCGGCCGAGGAGCTTGCCGGCTACCTCAGCCGCTTCCTGCCCGCACCTTCGGCGACCGCGCAAAAGTCGATGCTGGCCCAGTGGCTGGCGCTGAGTAGGGTGATTGCCCGAGGCCGTGGTGACCGCGAGCGCACGTTGGCCTATTGCAGCGAAGCGCTGCAGAGCCTGCCAAGCAAGCGCTATGGCCAGCGCCTGGTGTGCCTCTCGATGCTGTCCAACCTGGCCATCGCCGATGGTGATTTCTGGCGGGCCCGCGGCTGGAACCGGGAAGCCCTGGAGCTGGCCCAGCGAGTCGGCAACCCGTTGTTCGAGGCGTTGGCCCATTACGACCGGGCGCGTGTACTGCACGCCCGTGGCGAAGTATTGCGGGCGCTGTACGAAGTGCGCCAAGGGCTGCAACGCCTGCAAGGGCTTTCGGCACAGCGGCTGTATGCCGTGCGCGCACGCCTGACGCTTTACGAAGGCTATCTGTTGGTTTCGCGCCTGCAGCCTGCCCAGGGCCGTGCGCGGTTGCGCGCGGGGCTGGGCGAGGCACGGGCCTGCCGGGATATCAGTGTGCTCATCGGCCATTGCGTGATCGCCACGCTCGATGGGCGGGAAGGGCACTTTGCCGAGGCCTTTGCCGAACTGGCCGAGGCTGAGCGCCTGATGCATATCTGGGACGTGCCCCCGGTTTACTACCTGGCCATGATTACCCTGGTCAAATGCGAACTCTGGCTGGCCCAGGGGCGCACCGACCTGGCCGAGTCGTGGCTGCTGCGCCTGGGCCAGACCTACGGCGGTGAGCAGCCAGCGGCAGCACCGGAGTTCCACCCACTGCTGCCGTTGCACATTGCGCTGCAGCAGGCGCTGCTCGAGCGTATCCAGTTACGTGGCGACGACGCCGTGCAACGCCTGGCCAGCCTGGTCGAGCGCGGGCAGGCCAGTGGCGGCATGATGCTCACCGTCAGCGCCCTGTGCCAATGGCTCTCCCTGCTGATGGACGAAGGCCGCGAAGGGCAGGCCGCGCAGTTGCTGCCAGGCTTGCTTGAGGCCGCCCGTGGCGGCGTGCTGCAACCGTTCCAGCCACTGCTGGAAAAACACCCGCAATGGCTTCACGAGCAACTGCAGGCAGGTGCCGCGTGCCCGGTTCAGGCCGAACTGCTCAAGCGCCTGCCACCGCTGCCAAGCGCCAGCACGGGCAGCGGCGAGACGTTGAGTGGCCGTGAGCTGGCTGTGCTCGAACTGATCGCTCAGGGGTGCTCCAATCAGCAGATCAGCGAGCGGCTGTTCATTTCCCTGCACACGGTCAAGACCCACGCCAGCCACATCAACAGTAAGCTGGGCGTCGAGCGGCGTACGCAGGCGGTGGCCAAGGCCAAATCCCTGGGGTTGCTGGCATGATGCTGGCCCTGCCGGTCGTTGCCCGCTAAAGTGATGGCCTGAGGCCATGGTTTGTGGCCGCCAATGCGCTACCCTCATCTTTCCCGACCGGCTGCCGATACAGCGATCGGTGGCATCGCCTCGCGCGATTTTTCAATCATTCCAAGGCAGGTCGTGTTGATGCTGCAGTACGGGCAAAAAAGCTTTCTGATCGTCGACGACTTTACCGACTTTCGCACGTCGACCCGTTCCATGCTGCGCGAGTTGGGCGTGCGCGACGTGGACACCGCTGACAGCGGCGAGCAGGCGCTGCGTATGTGTGCGCAGAAACGCTATGACTTCATCCTGCAGGATTTTCACCTGGGTGATGGCAAGAAGAACGGTCAACAGGTGCTCGAAGACCTGATCATCGACAAGCACATCAGCCATGAGTGCGTGTTCATCATGGTCACGGCCGAGAGCAGCCAAGCCATTGTCCTCAGTGCCATCGAGCACGAGCCCGATGCCTACCTGACCAAACCGTTCAACCGGGTTGGCCTGGCCCAGCGCGTCGAGAAGCTGTATCAGCGCAAAACCTTGCTCAAGCCGATTCTTCAGGCCCTGGACCGCAGTCGCCCGGCTGAAGTGCTGGCGGCTTGTGCCGAACTGTGCAAGAAGGACCCGCGCCTGGCACCCCTGTGTCTGCGCTACCGGGCCGATGCCTTGCGCAACCTCAACCGCTTCGAGGAGCTGGAAAAGTTCCTCAAGGCCATCCTGGCCAGTCGCCCGCAGCCGTGGGTGTACGCTGCATTGGGCGCCCTGATGCACAAGCGTGGCCAGAATGCCCAGGCCCAGGGCGTGTACGAGCAGGCACTCAAGGCGTTCCCGATCATGCCAGGGCTTTACGACGGCATGGCCGAAGTGCTGGTGGCGCAGGGTGATACCCGACGTGCGCAAAACCTGCTGGAAGAGGCGGTACGCCTGTCGCCACTGTCGGTGCGTCGGCAGTCGACACTGGGCAAGCTGGCGCTGGAAAACGAAGACTTCGAGAGCGCGTCGAAGGCGTTCCGCCATGCGGTGAACCAAGGGCAGAGCTCGCGCTACAAGGACGCCGAAAACAACCTGGGCCTGGTGCAGGCCCTGATGAGCAAGAATGCAGGCTTCGGTCTGGACGCCCGTACCCGGGTCGAGATCAACACCACGCTCAGCGAAGTGGCCAAGGAAAACCCCGAAGACCAGGGTTTGCAGGTGCGTGCGCGGATGATGAAAGCCGCCAGCCTGCAGCAGGCGGGCGACCCGGAAACGGCTGCCAAGCTGACCGAGCAGGCGATCCAGCGCCTGGACAAGATGAACCAGTTTTTTTCGGTCGATTCGGCCCTGACCGTTGCCGCACAGTTGCAGGCAATGGGGCAGGAAGCTGCCGCCATCGGCGTGCTGAAAAGCTGTGTGGAAAGTTATGGTGATGACCCCAAGGTCATGGAGAAAGTGGGCAAGCTGACCGACGACCCCACGGTGCTCAACGCCATTACCGAAGCGGTCACCCTCAATCGCCAGGGTGTGCGCAGTTACCAAGGAGGGCAGCTTGGCGAGGCGTTGCAACTGTTCCGCAAGGCGCTGGGTATGCAGCCGAAGAACATCAGCATCGCCCTCAACACCGCCCAGGCGCTGCTGCGTATTGGCGGTGACAACCCTCAGCCCGCGATCATGCAGGAATGCCAGGACGCCTTGACCAGCGTGGCCGGTATCCCTGCCAGCGACAATCGCTATGACCGTTACCGCAAACTGCACATCCGAGTGTTCGGCGCATGAATCAAGACAATCAGGGGCTGGATTTTTCCACGGTGATCGCCTCCACCGTGCACGACCTCAAGAGTTCGTTGTCGGCGCTGATCCAGTCCCACAACCAGTGGGTAGAACGCCTGCCCGAAGCGCTGCGCGGTGGTGCCGAGCAGGGCATCATGGAGCATGAGTTTCGCCACCTCAACGGCATGCTGGTGCAGTTGCTGGGCCTGTACAAACTGGGTATCAACCAGTTGCCGGTGTGCCCGGACTACCACGAACTGGACGATTTCATCGAAGCTCAGCTGGCGGCGCACCAGGAAGTGCTCAAGCACAACGACATCCTCGCCACCTGGCGCATCGACACCGACAACCCGCTGGGTTTCTTCGACCGCGAACTGGTGGCCTCGGTGATCGCCAACGTCATCACCAACGCCACCCGCTATGCCGGGCACGCTTTGCTGATCACGATCGAAGAGGCCGACAACCAGCTGGCCATCTGCGTGAACGATGATGGCCCGGGTTATCCAAAACACATGCTCGAGCGCCAGGAGGAGTACATCCAGGGCATCGACTCGACCAGCGGCAGTACCGGCCTGGGGCTGTATTTTGCGGCGCGGATTGCGGCGTTGCATGAAAGCGGCGGGGTGCGCGGGCGGATCGAAATTTCCAATGGCGGGGCGCTGGGGGGCGGGTTGTTCAGGTTGTTCCTGCCTTAAGATGTGTGGCGCCTTTGAGATCGAGCGCCGCCCGCGCGGCGCATCGCGAGCTGGCGCTCGCTCCTACGCTTGTTTCGGGCCAGTTATCCCTGCTAGAGGCGCGCGCGACTGCCTTTTTTCATACGACACGGTATCAACGTATGCGCCAGAGGGGGCGCGCGCGAATCTCGCTGGTACAATTGGCCCGAAACAAACGTAGGAGCGAGCGCCAGCTCGCGATGCGCCGCGCGGGCGGCGCTCGATCTCACAGGCGCTGCAGCGTCCAAGACAGGCCCTTCATGAACACTGCCCCGACCACCCTCATCCGCGAAACCTTCCCCGTAGGCCCCCTGCAATGCAACTGCACCTTGATCGGCGACCCCTTGACCAAAAAGGCCATCGTCGTCGACCCGGGCGGTGACCCGGACAAAATCCTGGCACGCCTGCAGGCCCACGGCCTGACGCTGGTGAGCATCATCCACACCCACGCGCACTTCGATCACTTCCTCGCTTCGGGCAAGCTCAAGGAGCTGACCGGCGCTACCTTGCACCTGCACAAGGACGACCAGGTGCTGTGGGACCACCTGGAGATGCAGTGCCAGATGTTCGGCGTTCCCTATACTCCGGTGCCGTCACCCGACCGTTGGCTGGGCGATGATGAAGAGCTGGCCTGCGGTTGCGGTGTGGCCCTGCATACGCCAGGCCATACCCCGGGCTCGATGAGCTTCTGGTTCGCCGATGCCAAGCTGTTGATTGCGGGCGATACCCTGTTCCGCCGGGGCATTGGCCGCACCGATTTGTGGGGTGGGGACCAGCGGGCAATCGTGCGTTCCATCAAGGAGCGGTTGTACCGGCTGGACGAAGAGGCCATCGTGGTGACTGGCCACGGGCCCGATACTCGGCTGGGCGATGAAATGCGCGAAAATCCCTTCGTACGTGCCTGATGGCACATGAAGGCACTTTCATGGAATTTTTCGTTGCCGAGGCAATCCAAGGCTGGCATAGATCCCTTTGAGATCTGCCGCATTTATGAATTTCAGTAGGAGCTTGTCCATGTTCACCATGCGTCGTCTGATTATCGTCGCAACTGCCGCTGCCCTGATGACCGGCTGTGCCGGCCAGAACCCCTATGACAACCAGGGTCAGGCGCAGGGCTCCACGGGGATGAGCAAGACCGCCAAGTACGGCGGCCTGGGCGCGCTGGCCGGCGCCATCGCCGGTGCCGCCATCGACCACAACAACCGTGGCAAGGGTGCGCTGATCGGCGCTGCTGCGGTGGGTGCTGCTGCTGCCGGTTACGGCTACTACGCCGACAAGCAGGAAGCAGAGCTGCGTGCGCAAATGGCCAACACTGGCGTGGAAGTGCAACGTCAGGGTGACCAGATCAAGCTGATCATGCCGGGCAACATCACCTTCGCCACCGACTCGGCCAACATCGCCCCTAGCTTCTACTCGCCGCTGAACAACCTGGCCGGTTCGTTCAAGCAGTTCAACCAGAACACCATCGAAGTGGTCGGTTTCACCGACAGCACCGGCAGCCGCCAGCACAACATGGACCTGTCCCAGCGCCGTGCGCAGGCGGTCAGCACCTACCTGACCTCGCAGGGTGTGGATGCCTCGCGTATCTCGGTACGTGGCATGGGCCCGGACCAGCCGATCGCCAGCAACGCCGACGCCAATGGCCGTGCGCAGAACCGCCGTGTGGAAGTGAACCTGAAGCCGATTCCGGGTCAGCAGTATGACCAGCAGCAAGGCCAGGTTCAGCAGTATCCCTGATTGATCGCCGGGGCTGCGCAGCAGCCCCTGTTTCTAGCGTACTACGCTGGCCTGAATCGCCGTCAGCGCAATGGTGTGCACGATATCGTCAACCTGAGCCCCGCGCGGCAAGTCGTTCACCGGCTTGCGCAGCCCCTGCAGCATCGGCCCCAGGCTCACCCCGTCAGCACTGCGTTGCACCGCCTTGTGCGTGGTGTTGCCGGTATTCAGGTCGGGGAACACGAACACCGTGGCACGGCCGGCCACCGGGCTGTCCGGCGCCAGGTCCCGTGCAATCGCCGGGTTGGCCGCCGCGTCGTACTGCAATGGCCCATCGATCAGCAACGCCTGCGCTGCACCTTGCGCCAGGCGTGTCGCTTCGCGCACCTTCTCCACTTCCTCATCGCTGGCTGAATCGCTGGAATAACTGATCATCGCCACCCGTGGTGCGATGCCGAAGGCCTGCGCCGACTCGGCGCTCTGCCGGGCGATCTCTGCCAACTCGGCAGCGCTCGGGTGCGGGTTCATCACGCAGTCGCCGTACACCAGCACCTGCTCGGGGAACAGCATGAAGAACACCGACGACACCAGGCTTGAGCCAGGCGCAGTCTTGATCAGTTGCAGGGCAGGGCGAATGGTGTTGGCGGTGGAGTGCACCAGGCCCGAGACCAGGCCGTCCACTTCGTCCAGGGCCAGCATCATGGTGCCGATCACTACCGGGTCTTCCAGCTGCTGCTCGGCCATTGGCGCGTTGAGGTTCTTGCTTTTGCGCAGCTCGACCATGGGCTCGACATAGCGCCCGCGAATCAGCTCGGGATCGAGGATTTCCAGGCCTGGCGGCAGGGTAATGCCCTGGGCGCGTGCCACGGCGTCGACATCCTCGGGCTTGGCCAGCAGCACGCAGCGGGCAATGCCACGGGCCTGGCAGATGGCCGCAGCCTGCACCAGCAAGGGCTCGGCGCCTTCGGGTAGGACAATTCGCTTGTTGGCCTGTTGCGCCCGCTGGATCAATTGGTAGCGGAACACAGCTGGCGACAGGCGCATTTCACGCGGGGTGCCGCAGCGTTGGTGCAGCCAGGCCGCGTCGAGGTGGCTGGCCACAAAGTCGGTAATAAACTCGGCGCGCTCGCGGTCGTCCACAGGGATTTCGCGGTTAAGTGAATTGAGCTGGTTGGCGGTGTCGTACGAGCCGGTGCTGACTGACAGGATCGGCAGCCCAGCCTGCAGCGCGCCGCGGCACAGGCCGAGGATGCGCGCGTCGGGCTTGCTGTCACTGGTCAGCAGCAACCCGGCCAGTGGTACGCCATTGATCGCCGCCAGGCTGACGGCAAGGATGATGTCGTCGCGATCGCCCGGGGTGACCACCAGGGTACCCGAGGTCAGCAACGGCACCGTGTTGGCCACGGTGCGCGCGCAAATAATGATCTTGCTCATGCGCCGCTGCTCGTAGTCGCCGGCATTGAGCACCTGGGCACCGAGCAGCTCGGCCACGTCGCGGGTGCGCGGGGCGTTCAATTCAGGCTGGTAGGGGATGCAGCCGAGCAGGCGGAAATCGTTGCCGCGCAGCAGGGGCGAGTGCTCGCGCAGGCGGGTGGCGAAGTCGGCCATACTTTCGTCGGTGCGCACCTTGTTGAGGATGACGCCGAGCACTTTCGGGTCGCGCGGGCCGCCGAACAGCTGGGCTTGCAACTCGACCCGGCCGGACAGTTCGCTCAGCACTTCGTTTTCCGGGGCCGAGACCAGGATCACCTCGGCATCCAGGCTCTTGGCCAGGTGCAGGTTGACCCGCGCCGCATAGCTGGCGTGGCGGGTGGGCACCATGCCCTCGACCACCACCACGTCATTACCGACGCAGGCTTGCTGGTAGAGGCGGATGATTTCTTCGAGCAACTCGTCCAGCTGGCCATCGCCGAGCATGCGCTCGACATGGGCCAGGCTCAGGGGCACCGGGGGCTTGATGCCATGGGTGCGGGCCACCAGTTCGGTGGAACGCTCGGGGCCGGTGTCACCCGGGTGGGGCTGGGCGATCGGCTTGAAGAAGCCGACCTTCAGGCCCGCGCGCTCCAGGGTGCGCACCAGGCCCAGGCTGATGGAGGTCAGGCCGACACCGAAGTCGGTCGGCGCAATGAAAAATGTCTGCATGCGTGCTTCTCGAAATAAGCGGTGCAAGAAATTAACGGCCAAGGGTAGCGCTATCGGCCCCTTGTGCGCACCAGCCGCATGCGAAAGGCTGGCCGATGTGCTGCGCGCGCTGGGCCGGGTCGAGCACCCAGGGGCGTGCCTGCCACGGTGGCTGGTGGCGCAGGTGCTGGGTATGGCCACAAGACAGTTCGGCCACCCAGTGGCCTTCTTCGTCCTGGTGGAAGCCGGTGATCCGACTGATGGGCCGCTGCTCGTCCGCCGCACGTTCGCAATCGGACGATGGCTTCGTTACACTTGTGCGCTCTACATTCTTTTGCAAAAGGTCTTGCCCCATGCTGATCGCCGCCAACAAGGCTGTCTCCATCGACTATACCCTGACCAACGACGCCGGGGAGACCATCGACAGCTCCGCCGGTGGCGCGCCGCTGGTTTACCTGCACGGTGCCGGCAACATCATCCCGGGCCTGGAAAAAGCCCTGGAAGGCAAGCAGGCCGGTGACAAACTGGAAGTTTCCATCGAGCCGGAAGACGCCTACGGCGAATACCTGGCCGAACTGGTCAGCACCCTGAACCGCAGCCTGTTCGAAGGCGTCGACGAGCTGGAAGTGGGCATGCAGTTCCACGCTTCGGCGCCGGATGGCCAGATGCAGATCGTCACCATCCGCGACATCGACGGCGACGACGTCACTGTTGACGGCAACCACCCGCTGGCCGGCCAGCGCCTGACCTTCAAGGTCAAGGTTGTCAACGTGCGTGACGCCAGCGACGAAGAAATCGCTCACCGTCACATCCACGGTGAAGGTGGCCATCACCACTGATTTTCTGCGCTAAGCTCAGAAAGCCGCCAGGCGCTCGGGCAAGCCGATTTGCCTTCCTACGGGAGGTGGACGGTTTGGACGAGCGCCTTTTTAGTGGGCGGAATTCGCCTGCGGCAACCGGGAACCTGAGAGGGGATGTCATCATGAGTGCATTTCACGACCTGAAACTGGACGCGCTGAACGGCGGGGAACTGCCCCTGGCACCGTTCAAGGGCCAAGTGGTGCTGGTGGTCAACGTTGCCTCCAAGTGTGGGCTCACGCCGCAATACAAGGCCCTGGAGAACCTCTACCAGGTTTACAAGGACAAGGGCTTCAACGTGCTTGGCCTGCCGTGCAACCAGTTTGCCGGGCAGGAGCCAGGCAGCGAAAAGGAAATTCAGGAATTTTGCAGCCTCAACTACGGCGTGAGCTTTCCGCTGGGGGGCAAGCTGGAGGTCAACGGGCCGCAGCGCCATTCGTTGTATCGCCTGCTGGCGGGTGAGGGGGCTGAGTTCCCCGGCGACATCACCTGGAACTTCGAGAAGTTTCTGGTGGGCAAGGATGGGCGGGTGCTGGCGCGCTTCTCGCCGCGTACGGCGCCGGATGATCCAGCGGTTGTGCAGGCGATCGAGAAGGCGTTGGGGTAAGTATCCAGGGCCGCGTCGCGGCCCTTCCTGCATACGCAGGCGCACTGACATTTTTGCCAGTAGCCGTCAGGGGCAGGTGTCGCCAAACTTTAGATCCGTAACCTGGGATACGAGGTTTGGAAGATGGCGATCAAGCTGTTTTATCAACAGGACCGTCTGGCGCTGATCCATGATGTGCAAGCGCAGCGGCGTCTGATAAGTACAGATGCACAAGCCCACGCCGTGCTGTTGGAAAATTCCCCAATGCCCGTTTTGCTCGCCTGTGATGTGCTGGCATCCGTTCTTTTGATTAACCCGCAGCAGAATATGAAAGCGCGCTGCTATTCACCGTACGGGCATGACATGCCGCATCCCGGGATACCTGGTTTCGCGGGTCAGCTACCTGAGACGGCGCTGGGCGGATATCTGTTGGGTAATGGCTATCGTTTATTCAGCCCTGTATTAATGCGTTTCACCGCCGCTGATGACTGGAGCCCGTTCGGGGCGGCTGGAGTCAACCCCTATGCCTATTGCAAGGGTGATCCGGTCAACTACAGTGATCCTTCTGGCCATATCCTGAGTCGGCTCAAGAGTGTGCTCAACCATATTGGAAGAAAGGCCGTGAGCGCGGCAGATTCTGTAATGTATGAATATGTTAAAGCTAAGCATGGAGAAAGAATCTTTAAAGGAATCGCTCAGCTGGAAAAGCCACCTCTAGGCTCCCGTGGGGCCGTGGTGGCAAAACACACACTCAGCCCAGCGGACGTCAAAGTCGGTGAGCGCATGTTAGACGAGAGCCTGAAGTTTCAAAAACAGAACAACCAGATAACGCAGTCGCGGATACAAAGCGCTGAGCGGGGCGGTGAAGGCAGCAAGATAATTTTCGCTGAAGGCAAAAGCTATATTGTTGATGTGCTGACCAATCAACATGTGCGAGAAGCCAGAAATATCGTAAGACTGGAGGAGGCAAGGGATAACTTGAGAGCCTACAAGGAAACGGGTAGGCATGAAACTCGTCTAGATGCGCGTTGAGGGTGACTCAGGCTTGATCTTCATTGCCATTGAGTCAGTGCTCAGTAGGCGTATGGCATCCCTTTTTGACGCTGCATCCAAGTAGATTTCGAATTGCTCGACAATCGCCGGCCAACCTTGGCGGCTGGCATGCTGTCGCGCATTCAGCCGTACCCGGCGCAACGTCTCTTCTTCTTCCAACAGCCAGCAAGCCGCATCCACAAACGCTGCCTGGTCCCCCGGCATGGCAAGCGCACCGCTGTGGCCATGGCGAATATGCTGCGCAGCCGCCGCCTCGTCATAGGCAACCACCGCCAACCCCGAGGCCATGGCTTCGAGCACCACATTGCCAAACGTTTCGGTCAGGCTAGGGAACAGGAACAGGTCACCGCTGGCATAGTGCTCGGCCAGTACCTCGCCGCGCTGGGCGCCACAGAACACAGCATCCGGCATCTGCTGTTGGAGGGCGGCGCGCTGCGGGCCGTCACCCACCAGGATCAGACGCAGGCGTTTCTGTGGATAAGTCTTCCGCAATGCCTCAAGGCAAGGCCGCAGCAAGCCAAGGTTCTTTTCCACAGCGAGCCGACCGACATGCACCACGGCGAGATCGTCCGGGGCGAGCCCCCAGCTTTCGCGTAACGCCTGGCTGCGCCGCGACGGGTTGAAAAGGCAGGCATCGACACCCCGTGCGAGCAGTTCCAGGCGCTCGAACCCACGGCGCTCAAGCTCCAGACGCTGGCTGACACTGGGCACCAGGGTGATCGCCGTGCGCCTATGGAACCAGCGCAGGTAGTGGGTGAGCAGGCGCGCCAGCAAACCCAGGCCGTACTGGCCGGAGTACTGCGGGAAGTTGGTGTGGAAACCGCTGACCACCGCGATCCCCAGGCGCCTGGCCGCGCGCAGTGCGCTGAGACCCAGCGGCCCCTCGGTGGCGATGTACAGCACATCCGGGCGCTGCCGGCGCCAGCGGCGCAGCAACTTGTGCATCGACACCTCGCCCCACTGCAAACCGGGGTAGCCAGGCAGCGGCCAGCCACGGCACAGCATCAGGTGCGGGGCGTTGTGCACGGGTGCTTCGCCGGCTTGGCGCGGGCGCACTACCTCGACCTCATGGCCGCGTTGACGCAGCCCTTCGCCAAGGCGGCCAAGGGTGTTGGCCACGCCGTTAATTTCGGGTGGGAAGGTTTCGCTGACCAAGGTAACGCGTAGGGCGGGTGTATTCATGACAAAAAGTTTCCGCCTGCTGGATTGCGCCAATGTGACGGCCATGTGACATGCAGATGACGCCCGACCGCCGACGCTTGCGCCTTTTTGAATATTTCCTGGTGCGGCACTCAAGAAGGTGCAACCGGCAGCCGATGAAGATGCATTCGACTAGGTGATGCGCTCCAGGAGTGCGGTGATGTTCAACAGCAAGCTCAAGCAAGAAATCCGGCAACTGCGCGAAGACCTGATGTCCGTGGAACAGGTCAAGAGTAGCCTCGACAACGAGATGCTGGTACTTCAACTCGACCCCCAGGGACGGATCGAGATGGTCAACGGCAACTTCGAGAGCGAGATGCTCTACCGTGCCGAACAATTGCTTGGACGCAACATCGAGGACATCGTCCCCGCGCATGTGAAGTCGCTGGATTTCTACCAACGCATGAAAAGCGCGATCACCCGTGGCGAGCACCTGAACGGTGCCTTCCGCCTGCTGCGCGGCAATGGCCAGGAAGCCTGGCTGCGCTCGATCCTGCAGCCGGTGAAGAACAGCGAAGGGCGTATCAAGTACTTCACCCTGCATTCTAGCGACCTTACCCGCACCATCGAGACCTCACGCGAGTATGAAAGCCTGATCAAGGCGTTGATGCGCTCGACCGCCGTTATCGAGTTCGGCCTGGATGGCACCATCCTCACTGCCAATGACCGTTTTCTGGCCACCGTCGGCTATCGCCTGGAACAGATTCGCGGCAAGCACCACCGCATGTTCTGCGAGCCGGAAGAGGCCAATTCGGCCGGCTATCAGGCGTTCTGGGACAAGCTGCGCCGTGGTGAATACGTTGCCGAGCGCTTCAAGCGCATCGACGCCCACGGCCGGGTGATCTGGCTGGAGGCCTCGTACAACCCGATCTTCGACGCCCATGACGTGCTGTACAAAGTGGTCAAGTTCGCCACGGTGATTACCGACCAGGTCAACCAGGAACAGGCGGTGGCCGAGGCAGCAGATGTTGCCTACAACACCTCGCTGGGTACCGATGTCAGCGCCCAGAAGGCCACCGATGTGGTTACCCAGACCGTCAGCGTGATGCGTGGCCTGGAAGCCTCGATGCAGGAGGCGGCCGAGGGCATTCAGGCTCTGGATACCCAGTCGCGGGTAATCGGTTCCATCATCAAGACCATCAGCGACATCGCCGGGCAGACCAACCTGCTGGCGCTCAATGCCGCTATCGAGGCGGCCCGTGCCGGCGAGCAGGGGCGGGGTTTTGCCGTGGTTGCCGACGAAGTACGTCAACTGGCCTCGCGTACCAGCACCGCCACCGAGGAAATCGCCCGGGTGGTGAAGCAGAACGAGCAACTGGCGCAGGCGGCGGTGGCGATCATCGACACCAGCAAGCGCCAGGCCGAGCAGGGGCTGGCACTGGCTGACGAGACGGGTAGCGTGATTGTCGAAATCCAGGACGGGGCGAAACGGGTGGTGGATGTGGTGGGGCAGTTTTCCAGCCGGTTGGGGCAGTGAAGCCCCGGCCAGGCAATGATTGATCTGATGGGGGCGGGGGTCAGTTGCGCTCCCGCACCCAGAACAACGTGGCCCCCGCCACCGCCGCCGGCATCATCACCACGTTCACCCCCGGAATCATCAACGCCAGGTAGGTAATCCCGCCAAAGCCCAGGCTCTGCCAACGCTTGCTGCGCAGCCAGGCGAGCATGTCCTGCCAGCTCATCTTGTTGTTGTCCGCCGGGTAGTCGATGTACTGGATGGCCATCATCCATACCCCGAACATTAGCCACAGTGGTGCGGCCACCACGTTCACCACCGGGATGAACGACAGGATGAACAGGCCAATAGCCCGTGGCAGGAAGTAGCCCAGCTTGCGCATTTCGCGGCTGAAAGTGCGCGGCACCATGGCCACCAGCTCACCCCAGCTGAACGCCGGGAAGTTATCCTGGCCGCGCACCACCACCTCGACCTTCTCCGCCAAAAAGCCGTTGAACGGTGCGGCAATGATGTTGGCCACCAGGGTGAAGGTGAAGAACACCATCAGTATCAGCAAGGCCACGAACAGCGGCCAGAGGATGTAGCTGAGGAAGCTCAGCCAGTCCGGAAGCGTAGGCATGAGCGCGTCCAGCCACAGGCCGAACTGATGGCCGGCGAAGTAGATCAGGCCACCGAACAGCAGCAGGTTGACCGCCAGCGGCAGCAGCACGAACAACCGCAGGTTGGGGCTCAGCACCAGTTTCAGGCCTTCGCGCAGGTAGTGGGGGCCGGAGAGGACAGGGGCTTGCATCGGGAGACTCCGCAGAGAAGGAAAACGCGCTGACCTTACCGAGTTTGCCGCTCCGACGAAAGGCAGCTGGCAAGCGGGAAACGGTCTGTAACAAAAGCGCCGGGGTCTGGGATATCGATGAAATCAACGAATAGACGGTGCCTATGAGGTGGATTGTCTAAGGATATTTCCTTAATCTTTGCGACCTCGCTACAGTGCGCTCAACTTTCCGCTTTTCGGGCCTGCGCGTTGTAGCCTTCCCCAAGTGCTGCGTGGGTCCGTTTTAAATTTCCAGCTGGCGCAGCCGGTGCACCGATGCCGGCCCGTGCGGCCCGCTCGACAGGAGTTCGACATGTCTGAAGTACGTCATTCGCGCGTCATCATTCTCGGTTCCGGCCCTGCCGGTTACAGCGCCGCAGTCTATGCTGCCCGCGCCAACCTCAAGCCGCTGCTGATCACCGGCATGCAGGCCGGTGGCCAGCTGACCACCACCACCGAAGTCGACAACTGGCCGGGCGACCCCCACGGCCTGACCGGCCCGGCCCTGATGCAGCGCATGCAAGAGCACGCCGAGCGTTTTGAAACCGAAATCGTCTTCGACCACATCAATGCCGTCGACCTGGCCAACAAGCCGTTCACCCTGCAGGGTGACAGCGGCAAGTACACCTGCGACGCACTGATCATCGCCACTGGTGCCAGCGCCCGTTACCTGGGCCTGCCGTCGGAAGAAACCTTCATGGGCAAGGGCGTTTCGGCCTGCGCCACCTGCGACGGTTTCTTCTACCGCAACAAGCCGGTCGCCGTGGTTGGCGGTGGCAACACGGCCGTGGAAGAGGCGCTGTACCTGGCCAACATCGCCAGCAAGGTGACCCTGGTACACCGTCGCGAAACCTTCCGCGCCGAGAAGATCCTGGTCGACAAGCTGAACGCCCGTGTGGCTGAAGGCAAGATCGAGCTCAAGCTCAACGCCACCCTGGACGAAGTGCTGGGTGACAACATGGGCGTGACCGGTGCGCGCCTGAAGAACAACGACGGCAGCAGCGACGAAATCAAGGTCGACGGCGTGTTCATCGCCATTGGCCACACCCCGAACACCTCGCTGTTCGAAGGCCAGCTGACCCTGAAAGACGGCTATCTGGTGGTCAACGGCGGCCGTGAAGGCAACGCTACCGCCACCAACGTTGAGGGTGTGTTCGCTGCAGGTGACGTGGCAGACCACGTTTACCGCCAGGCAATCACCTCGGCGGGTGCCGGCTGCATGGCTGCTCTGGACGTAGAACGTTACCTGGACGGCCTGGCCAACGCCTCGTTCTGATCGGGTAACACCCCTAAAAAAACCGGCTGAAAAGCCGGTTTTTTTATTGCCCGCAATCAGCTTACAGGCTCAACCGCATCGACAGGTCGACCGCCTTCACATCCTTGGTCATGGCACCAATCGAGATGTAGTCCACGCCGGTTTCGGCAATCACACGCAGGGTTGTTTCGTTGACCCCGCCGCTGGCCTCCAGCTTGGCCTTGCCCGCGTTGATGCGCACTGCTTCGCGCATTTCGTCCAGGTTCAGCTCATCAAGCATGATGATGTCTGCGCCAGCGGCTAGCGCCTCGCGCAGTTCATCCAGGCTTTCCACTTCGATCTCAACCGGCTTGCCTGGCGCAATACGGTGTGCAGCGGCCACGGCTTCGGCCACGCCGCCGCTGGCAGCGATGTGGTTTTCCTTGATCAGGAACGCGTCGTACAGGCCGATGCGGTGGTTGTCGCAGCCGCCGCAGGTTACCGCGTACTTCTGCGCCAGGCGCAGGCCCGGCAGTGTCTTGCGGGTGTCCAGCAGGCGCACCTGGGTGCCTTCCACCAGGTCGGCCAGGAAGCGCGCACGGGTGGCTACCCCCGACAGCATCTGCAGGAAGTTCAGCGCACTGCGCTCACCGCTCAGCAGCGAACGGGCCGGGCCTTCGAGGTGGAACAGCGGCTGGTTGGCAGTCGCCCGCTCACCGTCCGCCACCTGCCAGTGCACCGCCACGCGTGGGTCGAGCTGACGAAAAACGGCATCGACCCAGGCGGTACCGGCGATCACGCAGTCTTCGCGGGTGATGATGGTCGCCTTGGCGAGGCGCTCGGCCGGGATCAGCTGCGCGGTGATATCGCCACTGCCGATGTCTTCCAACAGTGCACGGCGCACGTTGGCTTCGATTTCAGCGGTCAGGTCGGCGAGGCGTAGGTTCGGCATGTTCGGCTCCACTAGCTAGATGCCCGCGATTATAGGGCAGGGGGCTGGTGTGTACAGCCGCCTTGGCGATGTCCGTTGGTCGGCGTTGTGAGCCATTCAAGCCCATTCGGGTCATTAACCGCTCGGCGAAACGGCGCTGGCAGCGATGCGATTTTTTACCGATAATAGCGCCCAGTATTTGGCGTCATAGCTTTGACGATCATCAGCCCCTGTCGGGCAAGACACCCTGCAAGGAGTCCAGGATGCAGAAAGAAGGCAAGGTGGTGCCCTTGGCGGCGGCCATCGACCCAGGGGGGCGTATGCCTCTTCCTTGCCTTCCGGTGTTGTTGCTGCAGGTGCGCGACAAGGCTGCCTTGCAGTTGCGCCAAGGCTTGCAGGACCTGTTCGACAACGCCGATGACACGCTCTTCGAAATGGCTGACAAGGCCTTCGACCGTTATGACCAGCATCTGTACTTCGAAGCCATGCGTGATCTGAGGCTCAAGCGCAAAAGCATCGAACGCGGCTTTCTTGATACCTTCCATGACACCTACGCACGCATCGGCCAGCCCGACCCGCTGGCGCACCTGGCCGAACCGTGCAGCTTGCGGAGCAAGGCCCAACGGGAACGGGCTGCGGCCATGGAGGGCATGGTTGCGCGGGTGCTGTCACGCGATGGTATTGCCCTGCAGCAACTGCGCCTGCGCTTGCAGGCGCTGCTCGATCGCCCCCTGCATGAGCAGCACAACCCGTTGGGCCCGGCCGCTTTGTGCGGGTACTTCCTGGACGCGGGGCGCAACCTGGGGGTTGGTTTACGGGTCAAGCTGGTGCTGCTCAAGCTGTTCGAGCTCTATGTGCTGCGTGATGCCGACATCCTCTATGCCGACGCCAACCAGCTATTGGCCGCAGCCGGCGTACTGCCGGAGTTGCAGCCTGCACCGCGCCGGCGCGCCGAAGACAGGCGCTTGCGCACACGACGAGGGCCGTTGAGCCAAGGCCAGGACGTTGGGGCAGACGCGGCAGGGCAAGCGTATTTCGCCTCATTGCAAATTCTGCTGGCCCCGCTGCGCGGGCAGTTCGCACCGCGATTGCAGGCGGTGGCTGCTGCCCAGCCGATCAGCACGGCCGACCTGATACGCCTGCTGTCGCACTTGCAACACTATGTACCCGCCACTCACGAGGCAGATGACTTCGAGCTTGGCCAGCAGCTTGAGCAACTGCTGTTGCGGGTCAGTGTGCGCAGCGGCACGCGCCGGCGCATCGCCGTGGACGATGAGGACGTGATCAATCTGGTCGGCCTGGTGTTCGCGTTCATCCAGCGTGATGACAACCTGCCCGCCAGCCTGCGCGCACTGCTTGTGCGCCTGCATATTCCCTTGCTCAAGGTAGCCTTGCTGGACAAGGGGCTGTTCAGCCGGGCCAGCCACCCTGGGCGCCGGCTGATCAACGAGATTGCGGGCGCGGCCATTGGCTGGGCGTGCGGCAGCGAAGGCCTGCGTGACAGCCTTCACCTGCGGGTAGAAAGC
Source organism: Pseudomonas sp. FYR_2 (assembly GCF_043106425.1). Lineage (NCBI taxonomy): Bacteria > Pseudomonadati > Pseudomonadota > Gammaproteobacteria > Pseudomonadales > Pseudomonadaceae > Pseudomonas > Pseudomonas sp. FYR_2. The sequence continues at coordinate 42,637 of NZ_JBICMM010000037.1, read as the reverse complement.
ACAGTCCAGCGCCTGCTCAATGATTTTGCCGAAGATGCTGGCCTGTTTGCCGATCTTCTCGATGAGTTTCTTGCATCCAACCAGGAGGAACGGCGGCGCAACGAGCTGCTTGAACAGCGCACCCGCGACGCCGAAGAGGGGCGGGCCCGTGCCTTGCAGGCGCTGCACCAGGTGCAGCAGGTGCTCAACCAGCGCCTGCGCGGTCGGGTATTGCCCCTGGTGGTGGTGCAGATGCTGGTGCAAGCCTGGAGCCAGGTACTGCAGTTGGCCTGGCTGAAGCAGGGTGAAGCCTCCCAGGGCTGGCGCGATGCCCTGCAGACCGTGGATGCGCTACTGGCCAGCATCACCCCGGGGCATGAGCCGCAACAACTGTTGCAGCAGGTGCCGGGCCTGCTCAAGGCGCTGCGCGATGGCCTGGCCAGCGTGGCGCTGGATTCGGCAGCAACCCGAGAGTTCTTCCTGCAACTGGAGCAGTTGCACCTGCATGCCTGTGCGGGCACTGAGCTACCGGCGGGCCATGACAAGCCCTTTGCCGAAGTGCGGGTGGACGAGGACATCGTGCTGGCGATGGCCGAAGAACCGGCCTGTGCACCACTGCAATTTGCCGATGGGCAGGCGGCAGCGCTGCAGCATGTGCAGCGCTTGCGCATCGGCAGCTGGGTTGAAGTCATGGATGACGGCGAACCGTTGCGTTGCAAACTGGTGGCGCACGTCGGTAGTCACGACAGGCTGGTATTCGCCAACCGTACCGGCATGAAAGTGTGCGAGTGGAACAGCACCGCCCTGGCCCAGGCATTGCGCCGAGGGGACGTACGGATGCTGGATGACGGTTTGTTGTTCGAGCGGGCGCTGGGGGCGGTGCTAGACGGGTTGCGGCAACCTTGGGTGCAGTAGACGGCAACATTACAATGATTCACATGCAAACGGTGTTGAGCGCAGGGCATACTGTTGACCTGTTCACGGCGTTTTCAGGATCTGCCCCATGCAATTGGACCGTGCCACTGGCTGGTTTCACGGAACCGGAATCACCCACTGCCCTTCGCCGAACTTCAATGCCCGCCCTGAAGGCGAATCGATTTCTCTGCTGGTGATCCACAACATCAGCCTGCCTCCAGCCTGTTTCGGCACCGGCAAGGTCCAGCAGTTTTTCCAGAACCGCCTGGACCCCGATGATCATCCTTACTTCAACAGCATCAAGCACCTGACCGTGTCGGCGCACCTGTTCGTCGAGCGTGACGGGGTGGTGACCCAGTTCGTGTCGTTGCTCGATCGCGCCTGGCACGCTGGCGTTTCGTGTTTTGACGGGCGCGAAGGCTGCAACGATTTCTCCATCGGTATCGAACTGGAAGGCACTGACGACCAGGCCTATACCGACGCCCAGTACGCCGTGCTGGAACAACTTACCCGGCACATTCGTAGCGCCTGGCCGGCCATCGACCTGAGCCGCATTCAGGGCCACAGCGACATTGCCCCGCAACGCAAGACCGACCCCGGCCCGTCCTTCGATTGGCCGCGCTACCGCGAAGCGTTGTTGCACAACGAGGACAAGGCATGAGTTTTCTGGTGTTGTTGCTGGCATTGTGGGTCGAGAAGTTCTCGGCCCTGCGCCACCGCGTGCAGCGCGACGGGTTTTTCCTTGGCGAACTGGTGCGCCTGGAGCGTAGCGGCAAGGTACATCCGTGGTGGACGCTGGCCATTCTGGTGCTGGCACCGGTCATGCTGCTGGTGTTGCTGCTGCACGTGCTGGAGCCGGTGGCGTATGGGCTGTTGGCGTTGCCGGTGCACCTGCTGGTGCTGGTCTATAGCCTGGGCCGTGGTGATGCCAAGGCCTCGCTTGGGCCGTTCCGCGATGCCTGGCGGCGTGGTGATGACCAGGCGGCGCTGCATGTTGCAGAGCGTGACCTGGGGCTGGCCGCCGACGAGCCGCACAGCTTGCTGGTAAGGGTGCAGGGCAACCTGCTGTGGCAGGTGTACCAGGGCTTTTTCGCGGTGATCTTCTGGTATTTCGTGCTGGGGCCTGGGGCGGCGCTGGCTTATCGCCTGCTGGCGCTGTGCGGCGAGCACAGCAAGCAGCCTGCGTTGAAGGCGCGGGCCGAACAGCTGCGGCACGTCATGGACTGGCTGCCGGTGCGGGTACTGGCGTTGAGCTTTGCTCTGGTGGGCAACTTCCTCTCGGTCACCCGCGTGATGTTGCACGAGGTGCTCAACTGGCACATCAGTGCCGCGCACCTGGTGGCCAGGGTCGGGCGCATTGCCGATGATATTCCCGAGGAAGAAGACAGCCTGCGCGGGTTGGGGCGGCTGGACAGCTTGTGGGAACTGCTGCTGCGTTGTGCGGTGCTGTGGTATGCCGGGTTTGCGCTGTGGACGGTGCTGGTCTGAACTGAATTTGCTGGCCTCTTCGCGGGCACGCCCGCTCCCTTAGGTACGGCGCCGAACTCAGGGTTGCCGCGGTCTCTGTGGGAGCGGGCGTGCCCGCGAAGAGGCCATGACAGGCAACAAAGCATCTACCAGCCGAACAACTCACAAGCATTGCGGCTGCTAGCTTCTGCCAGCTCCCCGACATCAATTCCCATTACCTCGGCCAGCGCCCCGGCAATCTCTGGCAAATGCTCCGGGCTGTTCCTCACACCCGGGTACATCACCGGCGCCATGTCTGGCGCATCGGTCTCCAGCACCACACTCTCCAGCGGCAGCCGCGCCAGGGTCTTGCGTAGCCGCAGTGCCTGTGGCCACGTCGCGGCGCCGCCAAGCCCGAGCTTGAAGCCCAGCTTGATGTACTCGCGCGCCTCTTCGTAGCTGCCGGCAAACGCATGGATCACCCCCGCCCGCACCGGTTTGTAGCGCTTGAGCGTGGCAATCACTTGCGCATGGCTGCGGCGTACATGCAACAGCGCAGGCAGCTCGAAGTCGCAGGCCATCTGCAGTTGCGCTTCAAACAGGTCCTGCTGGCGGGTTTTGTCCAGGTCTTCAAGGTAGTAGTCCAGGCCAAATTCACCCACGGCGCACAGCCGTGTATCGCCGCGCAGGCGTTCCAGCCATTCGCGCAACTGAACGAGGTGCTCCGGGCGGTGCTGGTCGAGGTAGACCGGGTGCAGGCCGAGTGCCGCGAACAGGCGCTGATCGGTGCAGGCCAGGTCCCACACCCGCTGGAAATTCGCCTGGTACACCCCCAGCACCACCATGCGTTCCACCCCACGCGCTGCCGCATTGGCCAGCAGGCGCGGGCGGTCGGTGTCGAAGTCGGGGAAGTCCAGGTGGGTATGGGTGTCAATCAGGCGCATGGTCAGGCTGCAGTGATGCGTTGCTTGAAGGTACGACCAACGGCATGCACACCCGGCTCGTAGCGCTTTTCCTCGATGGCGGCCAGTGCCAGCTCCAGCGCGGTGGCGGCAATCAGGCCATGCTGCTGGGCCATGGCATTGACCGGCAGTGGCAGGAAGTCGAGCAACTGGTTATCGCCAAAGGTGCCCAGCTGCAGTTGGCGCGAATCGGCAGGGCGCGCCTGCAGGGTATCGAACACCCCTTGCAGCAGTACGTACGAGGTCGTCACCAAGGCATCCGGCAGACCGCCCAGGTCGTCGATCAGCTGTTGCATCAGGCGCTGGCCGCACGCGCGGCTGAACGCTTCACCCTGATAGCGGCGCACTTCACCGGCATAGCCTTGCAGCGCCTCGTCGAAGCCGCCGGCACGCGCCTGGCTGACAGACAGCTCAGGGCGGGCGCCGATCAGGGCAATGCTGCGCGGGGCGGCACTGAGCAGGCTGGCGGCCAGTTGGCGGCTGGCATCACGATCGTCGCTGATCACCGAGCAGAAGTGCGCAGGGTCCAGGCGGCGGTCGATGGCGATCACCGGCAGGCCTTTGTCCTGCAAATCGCGGTAGCTGTCGTCTTCCGGTGGCAGGCAGCTGGCGACGAACAGCGCGTCGCAGCGGCGGGCACGGAACAGTTGCTGCAGCTGGCGCTCGCTGTCGGGCTGGTCGTCGCTGCTGGCGATCAGCAACTGGTAGCCACGGGCGCGGGCGCCTTGCTCCAGCTGCTTGGCAATGCGGGCGTAGCTGGGGTTCTCCAGATCCGGGAGAATGAAGCCCAGGGTGCGGGTGTGCCGGCTGCGCAGGCCAGCGGCCTGCGGGTTTGGGGTAAAGCCATGGGCTTCGACCACTGCACGCACGCGCTCGACGGTGGTGTTGCTGATGCGCTGCTGTTCAGCCTTGCCGTTGATGACATAGCTGGCTGTGGTCACGGACACACCGGCCAGGCGGGCGATATCGCTGAGTTTCACCGAATTTTCCTTGTTATTTCCGGGGCTGGCTGTAAGGCCGGACCGGGCATTTTGACCCAGCGCAGGCATCACGCGCAGACGACCATTGTCGCAATTGTCCGACAGGATGGGGCTTTTTACCGGGCAGATTATCGAGTAACGTGGCCGCCTGGTCAGATTAAACGTTTCAGCCGCCGAATTTTCTGCCTCGGCGGAACAGCTGCAAGTTGCTAGCTGCAAGCTACAAGAAGATGCGGCCTGTGCATGGTTCGCTTTTTTCATACAGCTTGTAGCTTGAGACTTGAAGCTTGTGAACTGGCCCTTCATGTGAATTTCACAACAATACTCCAGTACCCGACCGGGAACTGCAAAAGGAGAAGGTCATGCTCGAGCTCGCCAAGGAGCAGATAGCCATGGGCCAGACGGCCGCCGACAAGGCCGAGGCGTTGTGCCTGCTGGCGGACCGGCTGGTCGCTGACGGCCTGGTCGCCGAGGGTTACCTGCAAGGGCTGCAGGCCCGAGAGGCCCAAGGCTCAACGTTCCTTGGCCAGGGCATCGCCATCCCCCATGGCACGCCACAAACCCGCGATCTGGTGCATGCCACGGGCGTGCGCCTGTTGCAGTTTCCCGAAGGCGTAGACTGGGGGGATGGGCAAAGGGTCTACCTGGCCATTGGCATTGCTGCACGCTCCGATGAACACCTGCGCCTGCTGCAGCTGCTCACCCGTGCCCTGGGTGAGACCGACCTGGCCGAAGCGCTACGCCGGGCCAGCTCTGCCGAAGCGCTGCTCAAGTTGCTGCAAGGTGCGCCTCAGGAACTGGCGCTGGACGCGCAGTTGGTCGGCCTGAACGTTCCCGCTGAGGATTTCGACGAACTGGCCTGGCGCGGTGCCCGCCTGCTGCAGCGCGCCGACTGTGTCGACAGCGGTTTTGCCGCCGTGCTGCAACAGGCCGAGCCGCTGCCATTGGGCGAGGGCCTGTGGTGGCTGCACAGCGAGCGTCAGGTGCGCCAACCGGGCCTGGCCTTCATCACCCCGCAGCAGCCACTGCGTTACCGTGACCAGCCGCTCAATGGCCTGTTCTGCCTGGCCAGCCTCGGCGCGGCCCATCAGGCTTTGCTTGAGCGCCTGTGCGAAGTGCTGATCGAAGGGCGTGGGCAAATGCTCTACCAGGCCACCAGCAGCCGTGCGGTACTGGAAGTGCTGGGGGGCGAGGCGCCAGCAGATTGGCCCAGTGCGCGCATCGTGCTGGCCAACCCGCATGGCTTGCATGCGCGTCCGGCCAAGGTGTTGGCGCAACTGGCCAAAGGCTTCGAGGGCGAGATCCGCGTGCGCGTGGTCGACAGTGCGCAGCCGGCGGTGTCGGTGAAGAGCCTGAGCAAGCTGCTCAGCCTGGGCGCCCGCCGAGGCCAGACGCTGGAGTTGGTGGCCGAACCGGGCATCGCCGCCGATGCCTTGCCGGTGCTGCTGGCGGCCATCGAACAGGGCCTGGGCGAAGAGGTTGAGCCGCTGGCGCAACGTGAAGCAACCATTGCCAGCGTTGCGGCCGACGTGCTGCAAGCCCCCGTGGCCGGTAGCCGTATCCAGGGCGTGGGCGCTGCCCCCGGCATTGCCAGCGGCCCGGCGCATGTGTGTGTCGAGCGTGAGTTCGATTATCCGCTACGTGGCGAATCCAGTGCTCTGGAGCGGCAAAAGCTGCGTCAGGCCATAGCGGCGGTGGACAGCGACCTGCAGGCTTTGGTGACGCGCAGCGACAAAGCCATTGGCGAGATCTTCGTCACCCACCAGGAAATGCTCGCCGACCCGGCCCTGACCGACGATGTCGAACAGCGCCTTGCCCAAGGCGAAAGTGCTGCGGCAGCCTGGATGGCGGTAATCGAAGCCGCAGCCCGTCAGCAAGAGGCGTTGCACGATGCCTTGCTGGCCGAACGCGCCGCCGACCTGCGCGACATCGGCCGCCGCGTGCTGGCGCAATTGTGCGGTGTGCAGGCCCAGGTTGAGCCGGAGCAACCTTACGTACTGGTGATGACCGAAGTCGGCCCGTCCGATGTGGCGCGGCTGGACCCAAGCCGGGTCGCCGGCATCGTCACCGCTCAAGGAGGCGCCACTGCCCACAGTGCCATCGTCGCCCGTGCGCTGGGCATTCCTGCAGTGGTGGGCGCGGGGGCTGCGGTCCTGCTGCTTGAGCCCGGCACGCCGCTCTTGCTCGATGGCCAGCGCGGCGTGGTCAACGTGGCGCCGCCGGAAGAAGAATTGCAACGCGCCCTGGCCGAGCGTGATGCCCGCGAGCAACGCCTGCAGGCCGCCTGGGCCAACCGCCTCGAACCCGCCGTGACCCGCGATGGCCACGCTGTCGAGGTGTTCGCCAACATCGGGGACAGCAATGGCATCGCCAAGGTGGTGGAGCAGGGCGCCGAAGGCGTCGGCCTGCTACGCACTGAACTGATTTTCATGGCACACCCCCAGGCCCCGGACGTGGCGACCCAGGAAGCCGAGTACCGCCGCGTGCTCGATGGCCTGGACGGGCGACCGCTGGTGGTGCGCACCCTCGATGTCGGCGGCGACAAGCCGCTGCCGTACTGGCCGATCGCCGCCGAAGAAAACCCTTTCCTCGGCGTGCGTGGCGTGCGCCTGACGCTGCAGCGCCCGCACATCATGGAAGACCAGCTGCGTGCCTTGCTGCAGGCTGCCGACAATCGCCCGCTGCGTATCATGTTCCCGATGGTTGGCCAGGTACACGAGTGGCGCGAGGCGCGGGCCATGGTCGAGCGCTTGCGTGCAGAAACCCCGGTGGCCGACTTGCAACTGGGCATCATGGTCGAAGTGCCTTCGGCGGCCTTGCTGGCGCCGCAATTGGCGCGTGAAGTGGACTTCTTCAGCATCGGCACCAACGACCTGACTCAATACACCCTGGCCATCGACCGTGGCCACCCAAGCCTTTCGGCCCAGGCCGATGGCTTGCACCCGGCCGTGCTCAGCCTGATCGACATGACCGTGCGCGCTGCCCATGCCCATGGCAAGTGGGTAGGCGTGTGCGGCGAGTTGGCGGCCGACCCGCAGGCGGTGCCTGTGCTGCTGGGGCTGGACGTTGACGAGCTCAGCGTGTCTGCGCGCAGCATCGCCGAAGTCAAGGCCCTGGTTCGCCAGGCCGATCACCAGACGGCCCGCGCCCTGGCGCGCGAGGCCCTGCAACAAGACAGCGCTGCGGCGGTTCGCGCGCTGGTGGAGCGTTTCTGAAATGGCCAAGATCCTTACCCTCACCCTGAACCCGGCGCTGGATATCACCATCGGCCTGGACACCCTGCGCCCGGGGCAAGTCAACCGCAGCCAGGTGCAACAGAGCCACGCTGCGGGTAAAGGGCTGAACGTTGCCCAGGTATTGGCCGACCTGGGGCACAGCGTGACCGTCGGCGGCTTTCTCGGGCAGGACAACCTGCAGCCATTCGAAGCGCTGATCCAGTGGCGCGGCTTTGCCGACTGCTTTGTTCGCGTGCCGGGCGAAACCCGCAGCAACATCAAGCTGGTCGAGGCCGATGGCCGCGTCACCGATATCAACGGCCAGGGCCCGGAGGTGGATGAGGCAGCGCGTAGCGCGTTGCTGCGCCGCCTGGAACAGGTCGCCCAAGGCCATGATGCGGTGGTGGTGGCCGGTAGTCTGCCGCGTGGCATCAATGCCGAGTGGTTCCGCCAGTTACTCGACCAGTTGAAGGCATCGGGCCTGAAGGTCGCGCTGGACAGCAGCGGCGAAGCCTTGCGTGCGGGCCTGCAAAGCGCACCTTGGCTGGTCAAGCCCAATACCGAAGAGTTGGGCGAGGTACTCGGCCTGGCTGTGGATAACCCGGCGCAGCAACGTGCAGCCGCCGAGCACCTGCTGGCCAGCGGCGTCGAACATGTGGTGGTGTCTGCAGGTGAGCAGGGGGTCAGCTGGTTCGCCCGCGACCTGGCCGTACACGCCAGCCCACCCAAGGTGCGGGTCGCCAGCACGGTGGGGGCGGGGGATTCGCTGGTAGCCGGCATGGTCCATGGCCTGCTGCAGGGCGAGCTGCCTGCGCAGACGTTGACCCGCGCCACCGCGATTGCCGCCCAGGCCGTCACCCAGGTTGGCTTCGGCATCCGTGACCGCGAGCAACTGGCGCGTCTGGAAGCTGCCGTGCAACTGACAGAACAACAAGAGGGTTGCCGATGAACATTGCCATTGTCACCGCCTGCCCCAACGGCCAGGTGTCGAGTGTGCTGAGCGCACGCTTGTTGTCCGCCGCTGCCCAGCGGCGTGGCTGGAGTACCAGTGTCGAAGTGCAGGAGGCCGGGCACCCCGAGCGGCAACTGAGTGCGCAGCAGATCGCCGAGGCCGACTGGGTGCTGGTCGTCAGCACTGGCGCAGTGGACCTGGCCCGCTTCGTCGGCAAGCGTGTGTACCAGAGCACACCTTCCCAGGCGCTGGCCGACCGTGAAGGCTTCCTCGATGAGGCAGCCGCCAATGCCCAGCCGTTGGTGGCGGCATCAGACGCCCCAGTCGTTGTTGGCAGCGCTGTCACGCAAATCGTTGCGGTCACGGCTTGCCCGACCGGCGTCGCGCACACATTCATGGCCGCAGAAGCCTTGCTGCAAGCGGCACAGCAGATGGGCTATCAACTCACGGTCGAAACCCAGGGTTCGGTCGGGGCGCGCAATCCCTTGTCTGCCGAGGCCATCGCAGAGGCGGATGTGGTGCTGCTGGCCGCTGACATCGAAGTGCCCACTGCGCGGTTTGCCGGCAAACGGATCTACCGTTGTGGCACTGGCATCGCCCTCAAGCAAGCCCGCGCCACGCTGGACAAGGCCCTGGCCGAAGCCAAGGTGGAAAGCACCGCCGATGCCGCAGCGGCTGCCAGTACGACAAAGGGCGAGAAGACCGGTGTGTACAAGCACCTGCTGACCGGGGTGTCGTTCATGCTGCCCATGGTGGTGGCCGGTGGGCTGCTGATTGCCCTGTCGTTCGTGTTCGGCATCGAGGCGTATAAAGAGCCGGGCACCTTGCCGGCGGCGTTGATGCAGATCGGTGGCGAGGCCGCGTTCAAGCTGATGGTACCGCTGTTGGCGGGCTACATCGCCTGGTCCATCGCCGACCGCCCGGGGCTTGCGCCGGGCATGATCGGTGGCCTGCTGGCCAGCACCTTGGGGGCCGGTTTCATCGGTGGCATCGTCGCGGGCTTTCTTGCCGGTTACAGTGCCAAGGCCATTGCCCGCTGGGCACGCCTGCCTACCAGTCTGGAAGCGCTGAAGCCGATCCTGATCATTCCGCTGCTGGCCAGCCTGTTCACCGGCCTGGTGATGATCTACGTGGTGGGCCAGCCGGTGGCGGCCATGCTCGAAGGGCTTACGCACTTCCTCGACAGCATGGGCACCACCAATGCCATCCTGTTGGGGCTGTTGCTGGGGGGCATGATGTGCGTCGACCTTGGCGGGCCGATCAACAAGGCCGCCTATGCCTTCTCGGTGGGGTTGCTGGCGTCGTCGAGCTACGCACCGATGGCGGCGACCATGGCCGCCGGCATGGTGCCGCCGATAGGCCTGGGCATCGCCACTTTCCTGGCCCGGCGCAAGTTCGCCCAGAGCGAGCGCGAGGCAGGCAAGGCGGCGTTGGCGCTAGGGCTGTGCTTCATCTCCGAAGGGGCGATCCCGTTTGCTGCCAAGGACCCGTTGCGGGTGATTCCGGCCAGTGTCGTGGGTGGCGCATTGACCGGGGCGCTGTCGATGTACTTCGGTTGCAAGCTGATGGCGCCGCATGGCGGCTTGTTCGTGCTGCTGATTCCCAATGCGATCAACCATGCACTGCTTTACCTGCTGGCGATTGTGGCGGGTAGCCTGGTGACGGCGGTGGTGTATGCGGTGATCAAGAAGAGCGAGCGGGTGGAGTTGGCGGAGGCTCCTGTAAAAGGCTAGAGACTTCTGGAGGCATTACTGGCCTCTTCGCGGGCAAGCCCGCGAAGGGGCCAGCACAGGTCACCGCCGATGTTTCTGCCGCAGAGGCACCAACAGATCACCCAACCCGTTGTGGTCGATCTCATGCATCAACGCCAGCAACCCACCCAGCTCCCCCGCCGGAAAGCCCTTGCGCGCAAACCACGCCAGGTAGTCCCCCGGCAGGTCGGCAATGATCCGTTCCTGATACTTGCCAAACGGCATGGTCCGGGTCACCAGCAGTTCGAGGGTTTCCGGCTTCATCTTTGATGCACCTGGCTGTGGAAAAGCGCCGACCATACTGCAATCTGCACGAGGGCCCAAGCGGCAATCATGCAGAACGCCCTCATCAGTGTTCATCTTAATTGCATAACTTATTGAAAATAATGGAATTATTTTTTGTATAAGGCTTGGCACGAACACTGCTCCCTTACAGATGACTATCAACTGCCAAGGAGTTCGTACCATGAGCAACCCCAACAAAGACGTGATCGATGTGCTCAACGACCTGATCGAGTACAGCAAGGATGGCGAGAAAGGCTTCAAGACCTCGGCCGATGATGTGAAGAACCCAGAGTTGAAAGCGTTCTTCGTCCAGCGTGCCGGTGAGTGCGCCAATGCCGCAGGCGAACTGCAAAGCGAAGTGCGCCGTCTGGGCGGCGACCCGGAAACCTCCACCAGCATCAGCGGCGACCTGCACCGTGGCTGGGTCAACCTGAAGTCGATGGTCACCGGCAAGGATGATGAAGCGGTACTCAACGAGGTGGAGCGGGGCGAGGATCACGCGCTCAAAGCCTACAAGGAAGCCCGCGAAAAGCTGGTGAAACTGGGCCGCACCGCCAGCGACATGACCTACAGCCTGGTGGAAAAACAGCTGCAAGGCGTGCAGCGCAACCATGACCAGGTCAAGGCCCTGCGCAACGCTGCCCGCGCCCGTTCTTAAGCCTCAGGCCCCTCTACCCGGTTGCGGCCCATGGCCTTGGCCCGGTAGAGCGCTTCGTCCGCAGCGCCCAGCACCCTGGCCAGGTCGTGCTGGGTGCCGGACAGGCCGATACCGATGCTCACCGTCACCGCGTGGGCATCATCGGCAAACGGCGCTAGCGCCTCGACACTGGCGCGTATGCGTTCGGCCAGTAGTCGGGCGCCGGCCAGGTCGGTTTCCGGCAGCACCACTTGAAACTCCTCCCCGCCATAACGTGCAGCCAGGTCGGCCGGGCGGCGGATGCACGCTTCTATGGTTTTGGCCACTTCACGCAGGGCATGGTCGCCACCGGCATGGCCATGGCGCTGGTTGAACGCCTTGAAATGGTCCACATCCACCATCAGCACGGCCAGGGGCTTGCGGTTGCGTTGCGCGCGAGCCCATTCATGGCGCAGCACCTGGTCCAGGCGGCGACGGTTGGCCAGGCCTGTCAGGCTGTCGGTGGCAGCCAGGGTTGCTAGGCCTTGCTCGGCATCCTGACGGCGGCGCAGTTCGCGGCCCAGCAGCAGGGTCAGCCAGAGAATGCCCACGCAGAGCACGCCGGTAGCGACGCTGACTAGAATCGCGGTACGTCGCCATGACTGGAACACCTCGTCTGCCGAGTGAACCACCAGTACGATCAGCGGCAACTGCGCGACACGGGCAAAGGTGTAGATGCGTGAGTTGCCGTCGCTCCCGGAGCGTGCCGTGAAGTTGCCACTCTGTTCGCTGAGAATACGCTTGAAGTTGGGCCGCCCGGCATAGTTGGTGCCGATTAGTGGGTCTTGCGTGCGCGAGGGCTGGCGGGCGAGCAACTGCCCGTCGGTATTGAACAGGTTGATGCTGCTGTCGTCGCCGATGTCCAGGCGCTGGAACAATTCGCTGAAGTACGACAGGCGCAGTGCCCCTGCCGCCAGCCCGGCGAATTCGCCATTGGGGCCAGAGATACGCCGGCTGAAACTGATACACCAGTCCAGGTCGCCCAGTTTGGCCTTGAACGGCGGGCCCACCAGCAAACCGAGATTGGCGTTGTTCTGATGCGCCTTGAACACCCCGGTATCGCCGAAGTTGGCCTTGCGCGGCACGCTGCTGGTGGAGTCGCCCACTACGTTGCCTTGTTTGTCCAGCCACAGCACATCACCGCGTTTGCGGTCGACGAAGGCTTCATTGAATAGCAGGCGCTGGCGTAGCGGGCCGGGGATTTCCGGCAGTTCCTTGCGTCCGACAGCCCAGATCAGGCCCTGCAGGGACTGATCGTAGAGTTCGGCGTTGCGCAGGATGTCGCTTTCGATCAACTGAACGATGTTGTTGGACGAGCGAATGGCCGACAGCTCGACGCTATCGCGTTCACGCGCCAGCAGGTAGCTGACGATGGCGACGATGGCGAGCACGGCAAGGCAACTGCCCAGATTGAGGGTCAGCTCGGGGTGCGACCTGAGGAATGCGAAACGCGGTAATCGGGTGGGCATGCTCGCTACTGCGTGGGCAGGGCCATTCGCGGCGGCGACATTTTAGGGAAGCACGGATTGTCGGACAAGATTTGTCCGACGGAATCACAGTGTGCTGTATTTCAGATTCACACCAGACCCTGTGGGAGCGGGTTCACCCGCGAACACCGACGAAGCCGGTGCCCAACACCGCGGTGCCTTCTTCGCGGGTAAACCCGCTCCCACAGGGGTTATGTATGAAGCTTAAAAAACGGGATCAGAACACGTTCAGTGGGTAATCCACGATCACCCGCACTTCATCGTTGTCGCTGTTGCTGTCGATCGACGCATAACCCTGGCTACCACGGTGGGTGGCATAGCGCACCAGCACCGACAGGTCTTTCAGGTCACCCTCCTGGAACACGTACTTCACGTCCAGGTCACGTTCCCAGTGCATGGCGTTCTTGCCATCTTCACGGTAATAGTCATAGTGGGTGGTGTCTTTCACCGCCTTGGTCAGGTCAGCTTCACCGCGCGAGTACGACAGCGAGGTGGTCAGGCCAGGCACGCCGACGCCGGCGAAGTCATAGTCGTACTGCAGCTTCCACGAACGCTCGTTCGGCGCGTTGAAGTCCGAGTACATGCGCGAGTTGTCCAGGTACACGCTGTCGCCCAGGTTGATGTAGTCGAACGGCGTGTTGCCGTTGACCCGCTGGTAGGCGGCGGTGACGCTGTGGAACCCGGCGTTGACGGTGAAGTGAACGCTGTAGGTGTTGTTGTCGATCTTGCCCAGCAGGGCCTGGCCGGTGTCCTGGGTGTGGTAGAAGTGCACGCCCGGGTTCAGGCTGACCAGGTCGTTGACCACGTAGGTGTAGTCGAAGTCAGCGTAGTACTGGTTCCAGATGTCCTTCAGCTCGGCGGCGTACAGGTTGGCGGTGATGTTTTCGGTACCGCTCCACGACGCGCCGGCCCAGTTCAGGTGCTTGCTCTTGTCGTGTTCGTTCAGCGCGCCGTAGTAGGTGTCGATACGGCGATGGCCGCTCTGGTTGTACGGGTGGGTGAAGCTCACCTGGCCGCCTTCGAGCAGCAGGCTGTCGATGCTGGTGTTGGTCAGGCTCACGCCACGGAAGGTCTGCGGCAGCATGCGGGTTTCGCCGCCAGCGATCACCGGGTTGGTCAGGAACAGGTCACCGGCTTTCAGCTCGGTGTCGAAGGCTTTCAGCTTGACTGCAGCGCCCGCCGTGGAGAACGAGTGCGGGGCAGCGCCCAGCTCGCCGTCATCCTTGATATGCTCGGGCAGGATGCTGGTGCCGGCATGGCCGCCACCGCCGTCGAGCTTAAGGCCCAGCATGGCATGGGCGTCCAGGCCAACGCCGACCACACCCGGGGTGTAGCCCGACTCGAAGCGCGCAACCGCGCCCTGGCCCCACTCGCGGGTGTCGCGCACGCCGGCGTTGTGGTTGTCGCGGTTGAAGTAGGCATTACGGAAATGCAGGTTGAACGACGACCCTTCGATGAAGCCATCAGCCTTGTCTTCATCTGCCTGGGCGGCGAAAGGGATCGTTGCAGTCAACGCAATGAACAGCGGGGTTAAACGAAACGCGGAAGGCACCGGTACTAGCTCCTTTGATGTGACGGTGGGGCAGTTTTTATTTTTGAATGTGCGTCTTTCTTATAAGTAGACGTTACAGCCGGGCTGAGCGTTAAAGCACATAAAAAAAGCCGCTGATTGGCAGCGGCTTTAAAAGGCTAACATATCGGCACCGGTGGTGCCCATGGCGTAGCCAAGGGAAATCTGGAGCAGCGACAGCGCTTGATCAGCTGTCGGCATTGGCATCGACAGAAACTTTGGAGGCTGTCTGTTTTGCATCTTTGGCGGCGTCAGACTTGTTTGCAGCTACAACGTCGCGGGCTTCTTGGTGGACGGCGGCGAGCTCTGCATTACGGGTGACGAAAGCGCTGGATTCTTCGGCCATGGCCAGGGGCGACAACAACAGGGAAGACAGGACGAAGACGCTGGCAATACCCATACTGTTGGACATTTGAAACTACCTTCTTGCGGTGCAAGTGCTAATGAGGACGGGGGTAAAGTTAGTCCTTTCAATACACTGGAAACAGACCTGAGTGCGATAAGCACTGTTGCGCAAAAGGTAACGATCTATGAACAACCAATAGGGCTTTCGCCGCAAATCCGCAGTCTAGAGCGCTTTCACGGTTCTCTGTGGGAGCGGGCGAGCCCGCGAAGCAGGCACCGCAGTGTATGGCACGGGCTTCGCCCGTGTTCGCGGGCACGCCCGCTCCCACAGGGACCGCGTTCTGCAGTCAGGTATGGATCGGCAAGCGAATACCGAAGGTATTGGCCCCCGCTGCACTGCGCACAAACACCTCTCCCCCATGCATCAGCGCAATCGCCTTGACGATGGCCAACCCCAACCCATGGTTACCCCCACCGCTGTTGCTGCGCGCCGCATCCACCCGGTAGAAGCGCTCGAACAGCAACGGCAGGTGCTCATCGTCAATCGCCGGCCCCGGGTTGCTCACGGCGATGCTGACCTGCTCCGGCCCGGCATCGATCTGCACGCGGATCTCTTGGTGCGGCGCCGTATGCTGCACGGCGTTGTTCAGCAGGTTGATCAACGCCCGGCGTAGTTGGGCTTTTTCGATGGGGGCGTGAGCATCGCCGCTTACGTTCACGCTGACCTGTGCGTCTTCGAGGATGTAGTCCAGGTAGTCGAGCGTGGTCGCCACTTCCTCGGCCAGCGAGGCCTGGGTCAGGGCAGTGGCCTTGCTGCCTTGGTCGGCACTGGCCAGAAACAGCATGTCGTTGATAATACTGCGCAGGCGCTCCAGCTCTTCCAGGTTGGATTGCAGCACTTCGAAATAATGCTCGGCGCTGCGGCCTCGGGTGAGTGCGACCTGGGTCTGGCCGATCAGGTTGGTGAGTGGGGAGCGCAGTTCATGGGCAACGTCAGCATTGAAGGCTTCCAGCCGCGAGTAGGCCTGGCTGACACGGTCGAGCGCAGCGTTGAAGGCGCCGGCAAACTGCGCCAGTTCCGGGGCCAGCGCGTGGGTCTTCAAGCGCCCGTCCAGGCGTGGCGGGGCCAGGGCCTGGGCCTCGTTGGACAACGCCAGCAACGGGCGCAGGCCAATGCGCGCCACCCAGTAGCCCAGCACTGAGGCCAGCAGTACGCCAAGCACCGCCAACCCGACAATCGCCACCAGCAGGCTGTGCTGCGCCTGCCAGAAGGTTTCGGTGTCGATGCCGATCAGAAAGCGTAGCGGTGGCCGCTCGCCCAGTGCTGGCAGTTCGCTGACCAGCACCTTGTAAGGGTAGGGGCGGTCCGGCAGGCGCAGGTCGCGCATACCCTGCGGGCCTTCGGCGAAGGCGCGTACCAGCTCGCTGGGGTGGCCGTACTCGTAGGCCGGGTTGCTGCTGACCACCCAGAAGCGGATGCGTTTGTCTTCTTCGCTCAGCAGGTTGAGCTTGTTGTTGATCTTGGCCCAGTGGTCTGGCGTACCGAAGCGGTTGAGGGTGGATTCGAGCACGCTGAAGCGTGCGTCCAGTTCGGCTTGCGGCAGCAAGTCCAGGCTGTGGTCGACCTGGCGGTAAAGTGCCGAGCCGATCAACACGAACACGCCCAGTGCGACCAGGATGAACAGCGCCGACAGACGCAGGGCGATGGAATTACCCCGCACGGTTTTCCAGGACATAGCCCATGCCTCGGATGGTGTGCAGCAGCTTGTTGTCGAAAGGCCCGTCCAGCTTGGCGCGCAGGCGCTTGATCGCCACTTCCACAACGTTGGCATCGCTGTCGAAGTTGATGTCCCAGACCAGCTCGGCAATCGCCGTCTTCGACAGGATTTCACCCTGCCGCCGGGCCAGTACGCTCAGCAGCGAGAACTCCTTGGCAGTCAGGTCCAGGCGCTGGCCGGCGCGGGTGGCCTTGCGCGCCATCAGGTCGATCCACAGGTCTGCCACCTGCACCTGGAGCGGTTCGTGGCTGCTGCTACGGCGGGTAAGGGCCTGAAGACGGGCGACCAGTTCAAGAAACGAGAACGGCTTGCCCAGATAGTCGTCGGCACCCTCACGCAGGCCGTGGATGCGGTCTTCGACCCGTTCGCGAGCGGTCAGCATGATCACCGGCGTCTGCTTGCGCGCGCGCAAGGCGCGCAGCACGCCATAGCCATCCAGGCCGGGCAGCATCACATCCAGCACGATCACCGCGTAGTCGCCTTCCAGGGCCAGGTGCAGGCCGTCGATGCCGTCCCGCGCCAGGTCCACGGTAAAGCCCTGTTCGCTCAGGCCACGATGCAGGTAGTCGGCGGTTTTTTCTTCGTCTTCGATGATCAGCACACGCATGGTCTTGTCCTAGCTGGCACTTGGCGCTGCCGCACGGGCAGCCTGGCGGCGATGGAACAGGCGCTCCAGGGCCAAGTATATGACCGGGGTGGTGAACAGCGTCAGGGCCTGGCTCACCAGCAGGCCACCCACCACTGCAATGCCCAGTGGCTGACGCAACTCGGCACCGGTGCCGAAACCGAACATCAGCGGCACCGCGCCGAGCAAGGCGGCCAGGGTGGTCATGATGATCGGACGGAAGCGCGTCAGGCACGCTTGATGAATCGCCTGTTCCGGCGTCAGGCCCTGATGACGCTGGGCTTCAAGGGCAAAGTCGATCAGCAGGATGCCGTTTTTCTTGACGATGCCGATCAGCAGCACCACGCCAATCAGCCCCATGATGCTGAAGTCCTGGCCCATGGCCCACAGCAATATCAGCGCACCCAGGCCGGCCGAGGGCAGGGTGGAAATGATGGTCAGCGGGTGGACGAAGCTTTCGTACAGCACGCCGAGGATGATGTACACCGCCACCAGCGCGGCCAGGATCAACCACGGTTGGCTCGACAGCGAACTCTGGAACGCCTGGGCCGCACCCTGGAAGTTGCCGCTGATGGTGTCGGGCATGCCCAGCTCCCGCTGGGTGCGGTCGAGGATGCTTACTGCATCACCCAGTGCCACGCCGGGGGCCAGGTTGAACGACAGGTTGGCCGCCGGGAACAGGCCGTCGTGGCTGATCGACAGCGGCCCGGTGCTGGGCGGCGCCACGTGGGCGACGGCCGACAGTGGCACCATCTCGTTGCTCAGCGGCGAGCGCAGGTAGAAGTAGTTGAGGCTCTCGGCCTTGCCACGTTGTTGCGCATCCAGTTCAAGGATCACCTTGTACTGGTTGGTGTCGGTCTGGAATTCGCTGATCTGCCGCTGGCCGAAGGCATCGTACAGGGCCTGGTCGACATCGGTGGTGGTCAGGCCGAAGCGCGCGGCGGCCTGGCGGTCGATGTCGATGCGGGTAACGCTGGCGCCCAGTTGCAGGTCGTTGGACAGGTCGCGGAACGCCGGGCTTTCCCGCAGCCGGTCAGTCATGCGCTGGGTCCACAGGTTCAGGGCCTCGCCGTCGTTGCTCTTGAGCACGTACTGATACTGGGTGCGGGACGGGCCGGAGCTGAGGTTGATGTCCTGGCCGGCGCGCATGTACAGGACAATGCCCGGTACCTGGGCCAGCTTGGGCCGCAGCCGGTCTATCAGTTCGCTGGCCGACACATCGCGCTCGCCGCGCGGCTTGAGGGCGATCCAGAAACGGCCGTTGGCGATGGTCTGGTTGCTGCCGGTAACGCCCACCGAATGGGAGAACGCGCGCACGGCCGGGTCTGCTCCGATGATTCTGGCCAGCGCCTGATGCTTCTCGATCATCGACGGGTACGAGACATCCGCCGCCGCTTCGCTGGTGCCCAGAATGAAACCGGTGTCCTGCAACGGGAAGAAGCCCTTGGGGATGGCCACGTAGCCAGCCACCGCCAACGCCAGGGTCACGCCAAACACACCCAGGGTCAGGCGCTGGTGGGCGAGGGCGCGGTTCAGACCCTTTTCGTACCACTTGACCAAGCGTTCGCCAAAGCCGCCCTTGTGTTCAGCGGGTGGGCGGCGCATGAACAGCGCGCACAGGGTTGGCGCCAGGGTGAGCGAAACCACCACCGAAATCAGGATGGTGGCCGTGGCGGTCAGGGCAAACTCTTTGAACAGCCGCCCGACCACACCGCCCATGAACAGCAGCGGAATGAATGCGGCAATCAGCGAGAAACTGATCGACACCACGGTAAAGCCGATTTCCCCGGCGCCCTTGAGCGCCGCCGTTCGGCTATCATCGCCGGCTTCCAGGTGGCGGTGGATGTTCTCCACCACTACGATGGCGTCATCGACCACGAAACCCACCGAGATGACGATGGCCACCAGGGTGAGGTTGTTCAGGCTGAAACCGAGCACGTACATCAGTGCGCAACTGGCGATCAGCGAAACGCCGAGCACGCTGGATACCACCATGGTCGCCGACCACTGGCGCAGGAACAGCGCCATCACCCCGATGACCAGGGCCACGGCGATCATCAGGGTCAGTTCGACTTCATGCAGCGAGGCGCGGATGGTCTGGGTACGGTCTTGCAGCACCGACACTTCGACCGAGGCCGGCAGCATCTCTTGCAGCTTGGGCAGGGCGGCCAGCACGCGGTCCACGGTATCGACGATGTTGGCGCCGGGCTGGCGGAAGATCACCAGGTTCAGCCCTGGCTGGTCGCCGGACCAGGCTTTGACGTAGGCGTTCTCGGCGCCGTTGATCACCTTGGCCACGTCCTTCAGGTGCACAGGGGCGCCGTCGCGGTATGAGACGATCAGTTGCGCGTAGTCCTCGGGGTGGAACAGCTGGTCGTTGGCGGCGATGGTCGACACGCTGTGCTCGCCGTACAGCGCGCCCTTGGCCAGGTTCAGGCTGGTCTGTTGGATGGCCTGACGCAGGTCGGCCAGGGTCAGGCCGATGGCGGCCAGCTTCTCGGGCTGCGCCTGCACGCGGATTGCCGGGCGCAGCTGGCCGGTGATGTTGATCAGGCCCACCCCGTCGATCTGGCTCAGCTGGCGGGCCAGCAGGGTTTCGGTGTAGTCGCTGAGGTCGTTGCCGGGCATCTGGTCAGAGCTGACCGTCAGCACCAGCACTGGGCTGTCGGCCGGGTTGACCTTGCGCCAGGTCGGCGGGTTGGGCAGGTCTTGCGGCAGGCGGGCGGTGGCGGTGTTGATTGCGGCCTGCACTTCCTGGGCAGCGGTGTCGATGTTCTTGTCGAGGGTGAACTGCAGGATCAGGGTGGTCGACCCCAGCGCGCTGCTGCTGGTCATCTGGGTCATGCCGGGGATGGCGCTGAACTGCACCTCCAGCGGCGTGGCCACCGATGAGGCCATGGTTTCCGGGCTGGCGCCGGGCAGCTGGGCAGTCACCTGGATGGTCGGGAAGTCTGCCTCCGGCAACGGCGCCACCGGCAAGCGCGGGAAGGCGATGGCCCCCAGCAGCACCAGGGCGAAGGTCAGCAGCAGGGTGGCGATGGGGTGGTCGATGCACCAGGCGGAAACACCGTTGCGCGTGTTCATGGCTGGCTCCGGCGGTCGGCCATTTCCGACGGCGCAGGAGCATCAGGCGTGACCTCGACCCGCGCGCCCGGCTTGAGCCTTGACTGGCCATCAAGCACCAGGCGCTCGCCTGGCTTGACCCCGGCAATGATGTTCAGCCCGCTGTCCTGGTACAGCACCTTCACCGGCACGCTGGTGACCTTGTCGCCGTCCAAGCGGTAGACGAAGTGCCCGTCGACGCCGCGCTGCACCACCGGTGGCGGCACCACCAGGGCGTTTTCTTCCACGGCGGTGCGCAGGCGAAGGGTGACCAGCTGGCCCGGCCACAGGTGGCCGTCCTTGTTGTCGAACTCGGCTTTTACCCGCACGGTACCGGTGGTGCCGGAAATCTGGTTGTCGATCAGTGCCAGGTGGCCTTCGCCGAGCAGGCTGCGGTCGCCGTCGGCGTCCATGTAGGCCTGCACCAGCGCCGGGGTGGGTGCCTTGAGCAGGCTTTGCAAGGTTGGCAGCATCTGCTGCGGCAGGGCGAATTCGACGGCGATGGGGTCGATCTGGGTGACGCTGAACAAGCCTTGGGTGTCGCTGGTGCGTACCAGGTTGCCCGGGTCGACATTACGGATGCCGACGCGCCCGGTGACAGGTGAACGGATCTGCGTGTAGGAAAGCTGGACCTCGGCGTTGGCGATGGCCGCCTGGTTGCCTTTGACCGTGGCCTGCAACTGGTTGACCAGCGCCTGTTGCTGGTCGAGGGTTTGCTTCGAGACGCCGTCATCGCTGCTGAGCAGGCGGTAGCGCTTGAGGTCGACGCCAGCCACCTGGATCTGTGCCTGGCTCTGGCCGAGCTGGGCGCGGGCCTGGTCGAGGCTGGCGCGGATGCTGCGGTCGTCGAGGGTGGCGAGCAGGTCGCCTTCCTTGACCCACTGGCCTTCCTTGACCAGCACCTGGGTGAGTACACCTTCGACTTGTGGCCGTACTTCAACACTGTGCAGTGACTGAACTGTTCCGATGGCGCTGGCGTAGCGCGGCACGTCTTGCTGGCCGACGCTGACCACGCGCACGGGGATGGCCGCCTGCGCACGGGCAGCGGGTGCAGGCTGGCGCTGGCTGTACCAGCTGCCCGCGACCACCAGGGCAAGAAGCGCCAGGGCAGCGAGGATGACAGAGCGGGACGGACGTCGCATCGGTGCGGGCACCTTGGCCAGAGGGGAGGGAACGGTAGTCTGTACTCAATTTTATAGCCCCCGAACCGGGTCGGCAGCGTGACCGCTGGCTGACAGCGCTGTCAGTTTCGGGCCTTAAGGTCAGTGCGCTACTGGCTTGTGTGAAAGTTTGCGCGATTCCTGTGGGAGCGGGCACGCCCGCTCCCACAATTACCGTGTATGCCTTTTCGCAGTGAGTCAGGCTAGAAGCCAATGAACGCGTAATACACCGGAGTTTCGCTGGTAGTGCGCAAACCAAGCCCCTGCAAGCTCGCGACCAGCGCCTCATCCTGCACATGCAAGGTCCACTGTCCCCCGTCATCCCCATGCACCTGCGCCAGCGCAGTGGCAAACGCCCCCATGTCCGGCAGGTAAGCCGTAAAACCATTACCCTTGAGCGCACTGGTGGTCATGCCCAGCGCCTGGCACACCGCCACCTTAGCCGCAATGTCATCCCGGTCGGCCTGCCGCGAGGCTTGTACCAGCGCTTCCAGCTCCGCATCGACCAGTTGCGTACCGTGGATCAGTTCCGGCCCCTGCTGCCAGGCTTCTGGCGGGCAGTCCTTGTTGTCCGGGCGCAGCGGAATGTGTGGGTTGATTTCCACCGGGTAGATGCGACAGACCAGCGGGCGCTGGTCGTAGATGGTGCAAAGGTCGTTGTCGTCGAGGTTGCGGCAGCGCCCGGGGTTGAAGGCGGCAAAGGTCACCGACACGCGTGCTTCGCCGTCGCCGCAGTGCACGGGATGGGAGCGGCGCAGTACATGTTCGCGCTGATCAGCCGGCATGCCGGGGCCGTCGGTGATGAACGCCTCGATCAGCACCACTACCTGACCGGCATCGTCCGCCCAGCGTCGCGCTTCATCAAGCGTCAACGGTACATGGTGGCCCGTGCAGCACTTGCCGCAACCGGTACAGCCGAATCGCAAGCTGTCGCTCACTTGGCCTCCGGGCTCCACTCGCTGACAAAGGCACGCTGGTGCTGGCGATCGTACAGGCACAACTCGGTGCCGGTGCGCTGCTGCATGTGCTTCTGTGGGTACACGCCTTCGATCAGCAGGGCGTTCATGCCCACCTGGTCATCGAACTCGGCGGGCTTGCCACGGGCGTGGGCGTCCTTGAACTGGCTGGCAGCCAGGCAGGCCTTGAGCATCTGTTGGCGCTGCTCGTTCCAGGCCTGGCTGCTGGAGGCCTGTGCGCTACCGCTGAAAAGGACGCAGCTGATCAGGATGGAGCTGAAGAACTTCATACGCGGTTCCGGCAGTTTTTTTACGAGGGGCGCGAATTATGCCCGACTCACCCCCGGCGGCAAGCCGGGGAAGTTGTCGCTGAATATATCAGCGCTCGGTGAACACCACGGTACGCGCGGCCACCACCAGACAATCGGTCAGCTCCGGTGAGGAGAACTTGGTAAGGATGGCGTTGGCCCCGGCCTGGGTTGCCTTTTCGCTGCTCATGGCGCTGTCCAGCGAGGTGTGCAGCAGCACGTAAAGGTGCTGGAAATCGGGGGTTTCGCGCAGGGTGCGGGTGAAGGCGTAGCCGTCCATTTCGCTCATTTCGATGTCGGAAACGATGATGTTGATCTCCTGCGACGTACCCTGCAGTTCCAGCAACACGTTAATGGCGTCTTTGGCGCTGCGCGCAGTGTGGCATTCGATGCCCAGGTTACGCAGGGTGTGCACTGACTGCTGCAGGGCTACCTGGCTGTCGTCCACCACCAGGATATTGGCGGCGGCCAGCAGGCTGGCGTCTTCTTCGCTCAAGGTGCCATGGGGCGGTTCGGCCACGGGTGGGGCGATGGCATGGATGACTTTTTCGATGTCCAGCACCTGCACCAGGGTGTTGTCCACCCGGGTTACGCCGGTGATGAACGAGCGGTTGCCTGAACCAAAGGGCGGCGGTTTGATGTCGGTGCTCAGGCAATGCACGATGCGGCTGACCGCCTGCACATGCAGGCCTTGGCGCGACCGGCTGATCTCGGTGACGATCAGGCAGCCGGCGTCCGGGTCGGCAAGAGGTCGCTCGCCAATGGCGCGGGACAGGTCGATGACCGACAGCGAATGGCCGCGCAGGGTCGCCACGCCTTTTACGTGGGGATGCGCCTCGGGCAGCTTGGTCAGCGGCGGGCAGGGGATGATCTCGCTGACCTTGAGCAGGTTGATTGCCATCAGCTTGCCGCTGCGCAGGGTGAACAGCAGCAGGGACAGCGAGTCCGCGCGGGCATTTTGCGTGGCCATGGTGACCTTCGGTGGGGAACGGGGGATAACCGGTTATCGGCCCTTTGGTGGATGGCTTTAGGGTGGTGATGGAAGTTGATGGGTTCGCCTTTTTTTTTTGTTGTCGACTCGACCGAGCGCCGCCCGCGCGGCGCATCGCGAGCTGCGCTCGCTCCTACGTTTTTTTCGGGCCAGTTATGGCTGTGCCAGGCCCGCGCGCCCGCCTTGTTTGTACGACACGATATCGAGCCATGCGCCAAGGCGTTCGCGCACAAATCCCACAGAAAAAATTGGCCGGAAACAAACGTAGGAGCTCGCGATGCGCCGCGCGGGCGGCGCTCGGTCGCACCAGCAACACAAAAATCACGTCGTACTCTAGCGTTCGCGCAGGGCCTCCCTGGCCCGGTTCAGTGGCTTGATCAGGTAATCCAGAATGGTCTTCTCCCCGGTGCGGATATCCACCGTGGCCACCATCCCCGGTACAATTGCAAAGTGCTTGCCGGCCTTGTTCTGCAAGCTGTCCTGCTCGGTACGGATGAACACCCGGTAGTAGTAGATCTCGGGCTTCACTTCATCCTGCAAGGTGTCCGGCGAAATGCCCACCACCTTGCCATCCAGCCCGCCGTACACCGAATAGTCATAGGCACTGATCTTGACCTTGGCCGCCTGGTCCGGGTGGATGAAGGCAATGTCACGCGGGGCGATGCGGGTTTCGATCAGCAGGCGTTCGTCCATCGGCACGATCTTCATCACCTGGCCCCCGGGCTGCACCACGCCACCCAGGGTGTTGACCTCGATGTCCTTGACGATGCCGCGCACCGGCGAACGCAAGGTCAGGCGGGTAAGCGAGTCGCTGCGCCCGCGCACCACTTCCGACAGGCTGTCGGCCTCGGCGCTGGCTTTGGCCAGTTCTTCCCGGGCCCGCACCAGGTAGTCGGAGCGGGCTTCGTTGGCTTTCAGTTCAAGCTCTGAACGCTGGCGGTTAAGGCGGATCACTTCAACCCGGCTGGAAGCGCCCATCTTGGCCAGGTTTTCGGTGATCTTCAGTTCGCTGCGCACGAGTTGCAGTGAGTCCTGGATGCCCGCCAGGGTTTGCTCCAGACCGCGGCGGCGGGTCTGGTAAAGCGCGGTTTCGGCGTCGATCAGTTCGGGCGAGTCGCGCAGGCTGTCGGGGAAGGTCAGCGGCTTGCCGGTTACCTCCGCCTGCAGGCGGGCCTGGCTGGCCTTGGCGGCGCGGTACTTGGCTTCACTTTCGCCAACGCTGGAGGCGGTTTTGGTCGGGTCGAGCTGTGCCAGCACCTGGCCGCGCTCGACCAAGTCGCCTTCGGCCACGCTCATCTGCGCCACGATACCGCCCTCGAAGGACTGGATCACCTGCTCCCGCGAGCTGGGGATGACCTTGCCGGTGCCGGTGGACACCTCGGTCACCTCGAACCAGGCGGCCCAGGCCAGGAACGCGGCCAGCATCACTGCGCAAATCGTGATGATACGTCCGGCGCGGAACACCGCCTGGTCGTCCTGCCCATCCAGATAGGAGGCCGGAAGTTCATGGTTGCTCATGCCTGGGCTCCTTGCAGTTTGGCCAGCGCGGCATCGCGCGTGTCATCGATGACAATGCGCCCGCCGTCGAGCACCAGGATGCGGTCGACCCGTTGCAGTACGCTCAGGCGGTGCGTGGCGATCACCAGGGTGCGGCCCTGGCAGAAGCGTTCGAGGTTATCCAGCAGCTTGCGCTCGGTCATGTCGTCCAGCGAGGCGGTGGGTTCGTCCAGCAGCAAAACCTGTGGCTGGCGCACCAGCAGGCGCGACAGCACCAGGGCCTGGCGCTGGCCGCCCGACAAACCCAGGCCACCTTCCAGAATCAGGTGGTCCATGCCCTTGGGCAGGCGGCGCACGAAGTCCAGTGCGCCGGTGGCCGCCAGCGCGGCCACCAGTTCCTGGTCGCTGGCCTGGCCGGCGCCCAGGGTGAGGTTTTCCCGCAGGGTGCCGTGGAACAGCCGAGCGTATTGCGGCAGCAGGCCGACGTCACGGCGCAGGTCGGCAGGGTCGAGGTGGGCCATCGCGATGCCGTCCAGGCTGACTTCGCCTTGCACCAGGTCCATGGCCCCGCCCAGGGCTTGCAGCAGGGTCGACTTGCCGGCGCCATTGCGCCCGAGCACGGCAATGCGCTCGCCCGGTTGGATGTCCAGTTGGCCGATATTCAGTACCGGTGGCGATTCTTCGCTGTAGCGGAAGTTGGCCTGGCGCAGGCGGTACTCGCCACGAATGGCTGGCAGGTGTACGCGGGCCTCGCCTTCGGGGTGGTCGACCGGGGACTGCATCAGCTTGTCCAGCCCTTGCAGGGCCACCTTGGCCTGCTGCCAGCGGGTCAGTACATGGGTCAGTTGCGCCAGCGGTGCCATCATCCGTGACGACAGCATCGACGCCGCCACCAGGCTACCGGTGGTGAGGTCGCCGGCGATCACCATGGGCGCGCCGATCACGATGACCACGGCAAACACGGCGCCCTGTACGTTCTGCGTCCAGGTCACCAGGCCATTGGTGAGGGTGCGCAGGCGCAGGTTGGTGTGGGCGCAGGCCGCGTTGTACTGGTTCCATTGCCGCTCGAAGCGCGCTTCGGCTTGCAGTGCCTTGATTTCGTCCAGGCCCTGGATGCTTTCCACCAGCATGGCGTTGCGCAGCGCCGACTCGCGCATGGAGGCGTTGGCCAGCCGCGCCAGGCGCCGCTGTGCCAGCACCCCGGGCACTACCATGGCCAGCAGTGCGACCAGCGGGATGAACACCAGCACACCGCCGATCAACCAGAACACCAGCAGGAACAGCAGGAAGAACGGCAGGTCGGCCAATACCGTGGCCGTGCTGGAGGTGATGAGGTCGCGTATCGATTCCAGCTCGCGCAGTTGCGAGATGAACGACCCTGTGGACTTCGGCCGCACCGAGTTGCGCAGGCGCAAGGCATGCCCGTAGACCAGGTCGCTCACCCGCAGGTCGGCGCGCTTGCCGAGCAGGTCGGTCACCTTCAGGCGCAGCAGGCGCATGCTGAAGTCGAACACCAACGCCAGCACCACACCGCCAAACAGCACGTACAGGGTGGGCAGCGATTCGGCCGGGATTACCCGGTCATACACCTGCATCGAGAACAGCACCCCCGCAAGGGCCAGCACGTTAGCCACCAGCGAGGCGACCATCACTTGCCCATACGGGCGCAGGTCGCGCAGCACGATGCGGGCGAACCAGTGGCGGTCGTAGGGCGCGGTGTAGCCGTCGGTGCGCACGTCGCGCAGCGGCCGCGCCGGGCGCAGCAGGGCGACACGGTTAATGCGGCCTTTGAGGCTGTCACGCGGCAGGCGTGAGGTCAGGCCCTGGTCGCCGGCAAATACCACCGCCAGGTCGTCCTCTTCAGTGACCGACTCGACCACCGCCAGCTGGCCATCGTCCAGCTCCAGCACCAACGGGGTTCGCCATTGCCGCAAGCCCTTGGCATCGAAGCGCACGAAGCGCAGGGCCAGGCCAGCCTGGCGCGCCATGTGGCGGAGGATTTCGTCCAGCGGGCGGGCGTCCTCGACGGCGGCCAGGCGAATGCGTTGTGGCGACACGTCCAGGCGGTAGTGATGCGCTACTTGCAGCATCACCTCCAGCCATGGCCCAAGGTCTGGCCGGTGAGCCGCTTCGGGCGCAGCAGCGGGCGCTTGGTTGGGCAGGGTCACATTGATGGAATCGGTCATGGCTGGATCTCCACCCCTTGCAGGTTGCGCCCCTCAAGGCCAAAGGCCGTGCGCAGGGCGCCGGTGTTGTACAGGCAGTCGACATCCAGGCGCAGCAGGTCGGAGCGGGTGCCGGCGAGTTCGAAGCGTGACTGGTAGATCTCCTGCTCGGCGTTGAGCAGGTCGAGCAGGGGCCGCGTGCCCAGGTCCAGGTACTGTCGGCCGTAGAGCATGCGCGCCTCCTGGATGCTGACCTGGCGTGCCTCCAGCGACGTCAGCCGTCGCCCGAGCCCGGAGGTTTGCGCCATGGCCTCGGCCAGGCCGCGACGGGCCTGCAGGCGTGCCGCATCCTCGGCAGAGTCGGCGGCGGTCAGCGCATGGCCGGCAGCGCGGGTGCGGGCGCTGATGGCGCCGCCCTGGTAGATGGGCACTTCGACGTTCAGGTAGATGCCGGCCTGGGTGCGGTCCAGGCGTGCGTTGTCGCGGTTGTAGTCGTCGTCCAGGTAGTGGTTGACCTGGGGTTGCAACGACAGGGTCGGGTAGGCTTCGGCCTTGGCCTGGGCCAGTTCGGCCTGACCTTGGGCGCGCTGGGCCAGGGCCATCAGCACGGCGGGCAGGCGGTCATCGCCCTGCGAGGGCCGTTTGCAGGCCTGGTTCAGCTCGGGCGGTGCTTGCTCGGTCAGCGCTGGCGGGGTAACGCGCCCCATCAGGGCCGCCAGGGTGGAACGCCAACGTTCGTATTGCGACTGGTATTCCTCCAGCGTGGCGCGGGCGCTTTCCACGCGGGACTCGGCTTGCACCACGTCGGAGCGGGTGCTGGCGCCCATGTCGCTGCGCTGGCGGGCCATCCTGGCAATGTCGCCGACCCCGCGAATCTGGTCGCGGGCGATAGTCATCAGTTGTTCGTAGCGTCGGGTTTCGATCCAGGCGTAGGCCGTGTCGCGGGCCAGTTCGTCGACCACCAGCAGGATGTTGGCCTGGGCACGGGCGGCGGCGGCCTGGGCCGCGCTGACGGCATTGTCGACCTTGCCGAAGTCGTAGAGCATCTGCTTGAGCGACAGGTTCAGTGCCTGGCTGTTCCGGTCACCGCCGTAACCGGTGTCATAACCGGTGCGGATACCGCCGGAAATCTGCGGGTAATACCCCGCACGGGCGACGTTGATGCCTTCACCCTGCTTGTACAGGTTGCCGATGGCTTCGGCGATGCTGGGATGCCATTGCGCGGCTTGCAGCACCGCGTCGGTCAGCCCCAGGCGCTCGCCACTGGCCACTGGGGCCATGCCGATAGCGGGGCGGGCGGGCACCGCTTCGGGCGCATCGCGTAGCAGCGATGGCCCGATCTGGCGCAGTTGTGGGTCGATGTCGTCGGCTGCCTGGGCGGCCGGGTGGAAGTTCAGCACCAGGAACCCGAAGGCGCCCAGCAACAGCGGTGACAGCGGACTGCTTCGCTTCACATAGTTCCCTTACTTGCTGGTCGTCCATGCCGCCGGGCGCGTGCCCGGCGGGTTTGCAGCGGCCTCAGACCACATGGATACCGTTCTGCACCCACAGGTGATGGCTCGGATCCTCCTGGGCCGTGTATTGGTTATAGTCGATACCGTCGGCGGTTTGGTTCCCGACCAGCGTCCAGTTGTCTGTCATGTGAACCGTGTCTTTGTCGTCCCCCTTGATGATCAGTGTGTCGTTGCCGGTTTCGGTGATGGCCACCACGTCCGCCAGGTTCAGGGTCAGCGCGACCGCGCTGGTGTCGTTGAGGTCGATGACTTCGATGTCATGCACCCGGTCGGCCAGGTTGCCCAGGTCGATGCTGGCATCGCCGCCGTCCCACAGCAGGGTGTCGGTCCCTGTGCCACCCTCGACGCTGGCGAAGTTCTGGTCAACCACCACCAGGGTGTCGTCCCCTGCGCCACCCTGCAGGGTGATATGGCCACCCTGGCTGCCATCGAGATGGTCATTGCCGTCGGTGCCGGCGATCACCTCTGTGGAAGCCGAAGCGGCCACACTGGCGAGTGCTACCCCTTCGTCACCGGTATCGGAGAGCAACGACATCGTGCTGGTGAGGCCGGCGGCGTTGTCCAGATTGATGGTGAGCGTAGCGGTGTCGGTGGTGCCGTTGGGGTGGGTCAGCTCGTAGGTGAAGGTGTCGTGCTGGCCGATGGCTGTCGACGTGAGCCCAGAGTTGAGGGTGTAGGTGTAGCTGCCGTCGGCATGCACGAGCAGCGTGCCGTAGGTACCCGCCACGCTCACTCCGTTATAGCCCGGGATGGTGAAGGTGTTGGCTGCCGTCAGCACACTCAGCACGGTCAAGGCTGAACCCACGGTGTCATCTGCGAGCAGGTTGCCGGTTGCCGTGGTCGCGCTGCTGACCACGAACTCGGTGAGGTGCGTGGTGGTGGCGTTCACGCTGGTGGTGAGGGAACTGAGCAAGCCTATGCCGCCCGCTGTAACGCGTATGTGGTAGGTGCCCGTCCCTTGGTTCTGGAAGGTATAAGCCGCACCGCCACCCAGCAGGCTGACCAATGAGCTGCCAGGCACCGACTGCACCAGCACATACTGGCCGGTGGCCGGATTGAGCTTGAGCAACTCGATGGTGGTGCCGTTGAGCAGGCTCAACAGGTTGGTGGAGTTGACCACCACCTGCAGGTTGGCCGTGGTATCGGCAGCAACCGAGGTGGTGTAGGTAGCCTGGCGCGTGCCGATCACCGGCAGGCTCAGCGTGCCCAGCGAGCTGCTGCTGGTGTCCACACGGTTGACCAGGGTCAGGTAGCTGAAGCCGACGTCGTTGACGGCATCCACCACCGTGGCCGGCGCACCGTAGTTGATGTTGCTCCACACCTCCGTGGCCTGCGGGCTGTCGATACGTACATACAGGTTGGCAGAGTCGGACAGGCCGTTCGCGTGCACCAGCTGATAGCTGAACACATCGACCTTGCCGACACTGCTCGGGCTGCCGTTTGGCGTGTAGGTGTAGCTGCCGTCCGCACGGATCACCAGTGTGCCGTACAGGCCTTGTACCGTGGTGGCGCTGCCGGCCGCGACATAACTGCCGTCCTTGAACACCTGGAGCACGGCGGCGCTGTCCGGGCCACGTGCGTCCACAGTGCCATCGGTGCCCACATCGGTGATGACGTTGCCGGTGGTGGCGGTGCCAGCCCCGGTGAACTGGGTCAGGCTGGTGGCCGTGATGTCCAGCGAAGTGGTCACGTTGGTGATCAGGCCAATGCCGCCACTGCCCACGGTCAGGCGGTAGTCACCGGCTTGCAGTGTACCGATATCGACCTGCAGCCCCAGCGGCAGCACGATCAGGTCGAGCAGGCCCTGGGTGTTGCCGGTAGCCAGCGTCACCCAAGCGCCCGTCGCGTCTTTCACTTGCAGGGTGAATGTGGAGTTGTTGAGCAGCGCCAGTACGCTGTTGGTGGTCAGTGTCAGGGTCGGGTCCACCGTGGTGCCAGCGGCTACGGTCCAGGTGTAGGTCTTGGTGAAGCCCGACAGCAGCGTGGTGAAGCTGTCGGTGTAGGTCTTGGTCGCGGTGACCGGTACCAGGTTGACCGTTGCCGTTGCCAGGTTGTCGCTGGCAATGACCGGGGCGTTGGCATCCACATCGGGCGCGGTGATGGTGACGTTGCCCGATACGTTGCCACGCGTGTCGGTGAGGCCGACCGAAAGGACCTGGCCGTTGTCCTGAGGCGGGCTCAGGGTCACGGTGAAGCTGCCGTTCGGTTGTACGGTCGCGGTTTGCAGCACGGTACCGCTGGCGCTGCGCACAGTGACGGTGGCGCCTGCTTCGCCGGTACCGGTGAGGGTACTGCCGTCGGCACTGATCTGCAGGTTGCCGGCCACTGCGGGCGGGGTCAGGTCTGGTGCGGTCAGCGCGGTAGCGGTAGACACGTTGCCGGCACTGTCGGTCAGGGTGACGCTGAGCGCCTGGTTGTCGATTTGTGCGGCCGTGAGGCTGACCACGAACAGACCATTGGCGCCCACCGTTGCGGTGCCCAGGACAGTGCCGGCACTGTTGCGCACGGTGACGGTGCTGCCGACCTGGCCAGAGCCGCTGACCGAGGTGCCGTTGGCATTGATGGCCGCCACCGGTGCTGCGGGTGGCGTGGTGTCCGGTGCAGTCAAACTGGTGCTGGCGGACAGGTTGCCGGCTGCATCGGTCTGGCGCACCACCAGCAATTGCCCGTCATTCTGTGGCGAGGTCAGGGTGATGCTGAAGGTGCCGTTGGCTTGCACCACGCCGGTACCCACCTGGCCACTCGGGCCTTGCACGGTGACGGTAGCACCTGCTTCGCCGTTACCGGTCAGCACCGTGCCTAGGCTGTTGATGGTCACGTTGGTCGGCACGGCTGGCGGCTGGACATCAACGGCCGTGTAGCTGGTGCTGCCAGACGTGTTCCCTGCAGCGTCGGTCTGGCTCACGCCCAGTACCTGGCCATTGAGCTGCGCCGCGTTGAGGTTGACGGTGAACACGCCACCGCCATTCACCAACGCCGTTCCAAGCACGTTGTTGCTGGCATCGCGCACGGTCACCGTGGCTCCGGCCTCACCGGTACCGGTGAGCACCAGGCCATTGGCCGACAGGCTGGTAACCACCGGGTTGGCCGGTGGAGTGATGTCGGCCGCTTGCAGGAAGAGCGGCTGCGATTCGCCGCCCACCAGCGAAACTGCCGTCACCGAGATGTGCTGGCCGTTGAGTTGAGCCGCGTTCAGCGTGATGCTGAAGCTACCCGTTCCGATGTTGGCGAGGCCTGAACCGATCAGGTTGCCTGCGGCATCGTAGACGCGAATGCTTGCGCCGGCTGCGGCCGTACCGGTCAAGGTAAGGCCGTCGCTGCCCAGAATCGCATTGGTCGGTGGTTCGGGGGGCGGCACCAGAGGGGTGACGTATGTCACGGCGTCAGAGGTATTGGTACCGTCTGACTGGCTCACGGAGAGGAAGGCGGCTGAGCCCGGCGTCGGCGAAAGGTTTATCTGGAAGTTGCCAGCGGCGTCCACCACGCCGGTCCCGATCACGGTGCCGGTAGGGCCACCGACTCTGACGGTGACCGTGGCATTGGCTTCGCCCCTGCCGGTCAACGAGCTATAGGTATTGTCGATCGCCAGGTTGGTCACCACGGCGGGTGGCGAGGTGTCGTTGGTTTGGTAGCTGGCGGGTACCGAGGCATTGCCGGCCGCGTCCGTAGACACCACGGTCAGCAGTTGGCCGTTGTTCTGTGCCGGATTGATGACAACGGTGAACTCGCCGTTGCCACCCACCACCACCGTACCCACGATGCTGTTGTCAGGGCCGCGAACAGTGATGGTGGAGCCGGCTTCCGCCGTACCGGTCATCGACGTGCCTGCCGGGTTGAGCAGCAGGTTGCCTGGCTGCACCGGCGCTGTCAGGTCTGGTGCGGTTACCTGCAAGGGCGCCGACGGGTTGCCGGTGGCGTCCTGGGCGATCACCGTCAGTACCTGGCCATTGATTTGCGGGTTGTTCAGGTCGAGCACAAAGGTGCCGTCCGGGTCGACTGTCACCTGGCCCAGCAGGTCGCCGTTGTTGTTGACCACGGTGACGCGGGTGCCGGCTTCGGCGGTACCGATCAGTTGGGTGCCGCTGTCGTTGAGGCTGGCGATCACGGTGGCCGGCGGGGTGATGTCCAGTGCCGTGACCGTGCTGACCGTCGATACGTTGCCGCTGCTGTCGGTCAGGGTGACCTGCAGCAGTTGGCCATTCAGTTGCGGGGTATTGAGTTCGACCACGAAGGTGCCATTGGCAGCCACCACGGCAGTGCCAATCTGTGTGGTGCCGACATACACGCGCACGGTAGCGCCCGCTTCGCCGACACCGCCCAGTTCATCGCCTGCCACACTGAGCTGCAGCGCGGTTGCGGCGGCGGGTGGCGTATGGTCCGGTGCTTGAACGGTGACCGGCAAGCTGATGTTGCCGGGTGGGTCGGCCTGCTGCACCGACAGCACCTGGTGGTTGATTTGCGCGGGCGATAGCTCGACGCGGAAGGTGCCGTCTGCCAGCACTGTGCCGGTACCCAGCACGGTGCCGGCGGCATTGCTGACGGTGACCGTCGCGCCTGCTTCGCCCAGGCCGCTGACCACACTGCCGTCGGCGTTGATCACCACGGCGGTAAGGGGAGCTGGCGGTGTGAAGTCCGGGGTTTGCAGGGTGGCCACGGCCGACACGTTGCCGGTGGCATCGGCCTGGGTGAAGCTGAGCAGCTCGGCGTTACCCAAGGCCGGGCTCAGCGTGATGGTGAAGTGCCCGCTGGCATCGACGGTGGCGCTGCCGATGGGCTGGCCTGCCGGGTTGGTGACGGTGACCAGCGCGCCCACTTCGCCGCGGCCGGTGATGGTCACGCCATCGCTGGATATTGCCAGCGCGGTGGGTGCTGCGGGTGCAGTGGTGTCCGGTGCAGTGATGGCGCTGGCGGCGGACTGGTTGCCGGCGGCATCGGTCAGCACCACCTGCACCTGCTGGCCGTTGGCCTGAGGCGAGGCGAGGTTGACCTGGAAGGTGCCGTCGGCGCGGACCGTTGCGTTGCCCAGCACCGTGCCGTCGGCGGCCAGCACGCGAACAGCGGCCCCCGCTTCACCGGTACCGTTGAGCAGGCTGCCACCGCCGGCGAAGGCCAGGTTGCCAGCCGCATCTGGCGCCACGCGGTCGGGGGCAGTCAGGCTGACGCTGTTGGACTCGTTGCCGGCTACATCGGACTGGCTGGCGCTGAGCTGTTCACCGTTGATCTGCGGGGCGCTGAGGTTGACGCTGAAGTTGCCGCTGGCATCCACCAAGGCGGCGCCCAGGTCGATCCCCCCTTCGCCGATCACGGTGACCGTGGCACCTGGCTCACCGCGCCCAGTGAGTATCAGGCCGTCGTTGGACAGCACCAGGTTGGTCAGTGGTTGCGGTGCGGTGGTGTCCGGTGCCTGCAGGGTCGCCGGCAGCGACACTGCGCCGTCGCTGCCGGTGGCGCTTACCTCCAACCGTTCGCCGTTGGCCTGGGCGCTGCCGAGGTTGACGGTGAAGGTACCGTCGTTGGCTACCGGGCTGCTGCCCAGCAATACGCCGTTGGGGCCATACACCTTGACCGTACTGCCTACCGTAGCGGTACCGGTCACCGACAGGCCGTCGGCAGCCAGTACCAGGTTGTCCGGTGTCGCCGGTGCCAGAAGGCCCGGCGCGGTGACGTTTTGTGCCGGGGAGACGTTCTGTGCGGCGTCCGCCTGGACCACGCTCAGGCTTTCACCGGTGATCGCGGCTGGTGACAGGGTGACGCTGAAGTGGCCGTCACTGCCGACCGTGGCGGTGCCCAGCACGGTGTTGTCGGGTGCCCGTACGGTGACGGTCGCACCGGCTTCGCCATTGCCTGTCAGGGTAGTGCCACTGGCAGACACCGCCAGGTTGGTCACGGCCGCCGGCGGCGTGGTATCGGCTGCGGTGTAAGGCGCGGCCGGTGAAACGTTGCCAGCCGCGTCGGTAGCCGTTACCTGCAGGGTCTGCCCGTTGGTCTGGGCGCTGTTCAGGGTGACCTGGAAGGTCCCGTTGCTGCCGGTGGTCGCCGTGCCCAGCACATTGCCGCTGGCATCGCGCACGGTCACGGTGCTGCCGGCTTCGGCGTTACCGGACAGTTGCAGCCCGGTGGCGGCGAGGGCCAGTGCAGTCGGTGCAGCCGGTGGGGTGAAGTCCGGCGCGGTAACGGCCACGGCGGCAGAGGTGTTGTTGCCCGCGTCGGTCTGCGTAACGCTCAGGTGCTGGGCGTTGAGCTGGGCGCTGTTGAGGGTGAGGGTGAAGCTGCCGTTGGCGGCCACCAGGCCTGTGCCGATGATGGTGCCATCCGGGCCGCGCACGGTGACTGTGGCACCGGCTTCGCCGAGGCCGGTCAGGGTCAGGCCGTTGTTGTTCAGCACCACGTTGGTGAGTGGGGCCGGTGGGGTCAGGTCCGGGGTTGCCACATTGACGGCTGGCGAGGTGTTGCCGGCGGCATCCACTTGGGTCACGCCGATGGCCTGGCCGGTGGCTTGCGGGGTGTCGAAGGTCACGGTGAAGCGACCGTCGGCGCCCACCGTGGCCGTGCCCAGCAAAGTGCCAGCGGCGTTGCGCACCTGCACGGTAGCCCCCACTTCGCCGCTGCCGGATAGCTGCCGGCCGTCCTGGCTCAGCACCGGGTTGGTGATGGCGGCAGGCGGCGTGCGGTCTGGCGTCGCCAGGCTGGCCGGGCCGGAAATGTTACCGGCGGCATCGCTGAGGGTGACTTGCAGCGCGCTGCCGCTGGTTTGCGCGCTGGGCAGGGTGATCTGGAACTGCCCACTCTGGTTGACGGTGCCGGTGGCCAGGATGGCGCCACTGGCATCGCGTACGGTCACGGTGGCGCCGGCTTCACCCTCGCCGCTGAGCACGGTGGCCGCGCTGTTGAGGCTGAGGTTGCTGGCGGCCAGCGGTGCCTGCAGGTCAGGGGCTTGCAGGGTGGCCGCGAGCGAGACGTTACCCGCCGCGTCGGCCTGGGTCACGATCAGGTTCTGGCCGTTGGCGACAGCTGGCGAGAAATCGATGCTGAACAGGCCGTTGCTGCCGACGGGCGCGGTTCCCAGGAGGTTGCCCTGCGCATCGGTCACGCGCACGGTAGCACCCACTTCGCCTTGGCCGGTCAGCGTGCTGCCGGTGGCATTGAGTACGACTTGGGTCGGTGCGTTTGGCGCGGTGGTGTCGTTGGCCACGACAATGGCTGGCACCGAAGGCAGGCCATCGACGGTAGCCTTGGCGCTGACCTGCAAGATCTGGGCGTTGAGCTGGGCGCTCTGGAAGAACACACGGAAGGTGCCGTCGCTGCCGACCGTGGCGGTGCCCAGGGTGGTGCCCCCGGAGGTCACGGTAATCAGCGAGCCTACCGTCCCCTGGCCGGTCAGCAGGAAGCCGTCGGCACTGATGGACAGGGCCGAAGGTGTGGCCACCTCGGTGCCGGTCGGGCCGGCAAGTGGCACTTCGAGGGATTCGTTGCCGGCAGGGTCGATCACCACCACATCGACGGTTTCAATGCTGGTCAGCGGTGGGTTGACGTCCACCACGAAGGTGCCGTCTGGCCCGACGGTTATCGTGCCGCGCACGCCGCTACCATCCTGATTGCGGATTTCCACGGTGCTGCCAGGTTCCGCGCTACCCCCCACGGTGCTGCCATCCGGGCTCACGGTCAGGCCGGTGGCCGCATCCGGGTTGGTGGTGTCCGGGGCGTTGACGGAGACCGGAGCAGCGTCATTATCGGCTGCATCGGTCACCACCACGGTGACAGTCTGGCCATTGGTCAGCGGGGTATTCAGCGGTACGCTGAAACTGCCGTCCGGATTGACGGCCACCACAACCACATTGCCATTCCCGTCGTTCACGGACACTGAGGTGGCGCCAGGCGCATTGCCGGTGACGGTGCTGCCGTCCGGACTGACCAGCACACCCGTGGGCGCTGCCGGTGGCGTGATGTCCGGCGCATTGATCTGGCCGGGCAGGGACACATTGCCGGCCGTATCGGTCAGGGTCACATTGAGTGACTGACCGTCCAGTTGGGCGGGCGAGAGTGGCACTGTGAAGCTGCCACCTGTCGGTACGACAATGGTACCTACCAGGGTGCCGTCGGTAAGCCGCACTTCCACCGTGGACCCAGCTTCACCAGTACCCTGGATGGCGTTGCCGCCTGGGGTGATGGTGAGGCCGCCCGGCGCTGTTGGCGCGCTGCTGTCATCGGCGGTGAAGCTGGCCGATGGCGAGGTATTGCCGCCGCCATCAATCAAGACCACCGACAATACTTCGCCGTTGGTCTGAGCGGGGGCGAGCAGTACTTCGAACGTGCCGTCGGGCGCCACCTGAATAGTACCCAGCAGGTCGCCTGCCGCGTTGCGAACCTCTACGGTGGTGCCTGCCTCGCCTTGGCCGCTGAGCAGGGTACCGGTCGGATCCAGGCCTAGGCCTTGCGCCGGCAGCGGCGCCTCGAAGTCAGGCGCGGTCACGGTGCCGGCGGGCGAGTCGTTGCCGGCGCTGTCCGCCTGGCTCACAGACAGCGTCTGGCCATTGAGCTGGGGCGGGTTGATGCTCACCAGGAAGCTGCCGTCTGGCTGAACCGTGGCGGTGCCCAGTACGGTACCTGCTGTATTGGTCACACTCACCTGCGCACCCGGCTCGCCACTGCCGGTAATGGTCCTGCCATCGCTAGACAGGGTCAGGCCGGTCGGGGTCGCCGGCAACTCGGTGTCCGGTGCCGGGAGGTCGGCCGCCGCCGACAGGTTGCCGGTTGGGTCACGCTGCTCCACGGTCAGCGCCTGGCCGTTGGTCTGTGGCGGAGTGAGGGTGATTTCGAATGCACCGTTCGGCCCTGCCACGGCACTGCCCAGCACGCTGCCATCCGGCCCGCGTACGGTCACGGTGGCGCCAGGTTCGCCGCTACCGGTGACGGTGGTGCCTGTGCCATCGATGGTCGGGTTGGTGACCGCCTGCGGCGGCGTGGAATCGGGGGCGGTGAAGCTTACCGGCCCGGCGCTGTTGCCCAGGTTGTCGGTGGCCTCGACGCTCAGGCTCTCACCATTGCGCTGTGGCGCATTGAGGGTGACATCGAAGTGTCCGTCTGCACCCACTATGGCGGTGCCCAGCACGTTGCCGTTGGTATCGCGCACGGTGACGATGGAGCCACTTTGGCCCAGGCCGGTCAGGTGAATGCCTGCAGTATCGATGGCCATCCCGGAAGGTTGCAGCGGGCCATCCAGATCGGGTGCGATGACGGTGGCGGTCGAGGTATTGCCGGCCGCGTCGCGCAGCACCACGTCCAGTTCCTGGCCGTCGGTTTGCGGTGGGTTGAGCGCCACGCTGATCACACCGTCAGCGCCGACCTGGGCGTTGCCCAGCACGACACCCTGCGCGCTGATGACCTGCACGGTGGTGCCCGGCTCGCCGCGGCCAGTGAGCAGGCTGCCATCGGCGCTCAGTTGCAGTTGGGTGGCTTCATTGGGTGGCGTGATGTCAGGGGCGGTGACCTGGGTCGGCAGTGACGCGTTTCCGGCACCATCCACAGCCACCACATCCAGGGTTTCGCCGTTGGCTTGAGCCGGGGTCAGGCTGATGGTGAAGCTGCCGTCCGGGCCTGCCTGCGCGCTGCCCAGCACATTGCCCTGCGCGTCACGCACCTGCACCTGCGTGCCCGTCGGTGCGGTACCGGAGACGCTGGCGCCATCTGCGCTCACCACGACACCGCTCGGGCTCTCAGGCAGCGGTGCATCGGCAACCGTCACGCTAAGCCCTACCGAGGTATTGCCGGCGGCATCGGTCTGTACCAGCACCAGGGTTTCGCCCGCCACCAACGGCGTTTCGAGGTCGACCACGAAGGTGCCATTTGGCGCGACGGTGCCGGTGCCGAGCACCGTGCCCTGCGCATCACGCACTTCCACCGTGGCACCGGGTTCGCCACGGCCAGACACGGCCAGGCTGCCATCGGCGGCTAACACGTCAGTGACGAGTGTCGGCGCCGTGATGTCCGGGGCCACATAGCTCAGCGGTACAGAGGTGTTACCTGTCGCATCGGTCACGGTAATGGACAGTGTTTCGCCATTGGCCTGTGGCGGGTTCAGGGTCAGGCTGAAGCTGCCATCCGGCTGGGCGATGGCGCTGCCGATCAGGTTGCCCAAGGCGTCTTTCACCTCTACCCGGGCGCCGCCTTCGGCAGTGCCGGCCAGGGTATCGCCATTGGTCAACACCAGGCCCGTTGGTTGCAGGGGGGCCACAAGGTCTGGCGCAGTCAGTGGGCTAGGTGTGGAGACGTTGCCGGCAGCATCGGTCAAGGTCACCTGCAGGGAGGAGCCATCCACCACTGGGGTTGGCAATTGCACGTTGAAGCTGCCATCGGGTTGAACGGTGCCGCTCACCAGCACCTGGCCCTGGTCGTCGAGCACTTTGACGGTGGCACCCACTTCGCCGCGGCCGGAAACCATGCGGCCATCGGCGCTGATCACCAGGTTGGTGGCTGGCGCCGGCGGCGTGGTATCGCCGCCGTTATCGATGACCGGCGCGGTAACGGTACCGGCCGTGGAGGCATTGCCTGCGGCATCGGTGGCGGTTACCTGCAACTGTTCGCCTGCCACTTGCGGCGGGGTGAGGCCAATGCTGAAGGCCCCGCTGGGGCCCACCACGACACTGCCCAGCACGGTAGTGCCGTCGGCGGCCAGCACGCGTACGGTGCTGCCGGCTTCGGCGCGCCCGGTCACTGCGCTGCCATCGGCGCTGACGGCCAGCTCACTTGGTGCGGCAGGGGCGGTGATATCCGGCGCAGTCACCTGCGCCGGCAGTGATGAGGCCCCGTTGGTGTCGATGGCGACCACATCCAGCAGCTGGCCGTTGGCCTGGGCTGGGGTGAGCACAACGGTGAAGGTGCCCCCGGCACCCACCACGATGCTGCCGACCAGATTCCCATTGGCATCGTGCACTTCCACACGGCTGCCGACTGGCGCCGAACCGCTGATGCTGGTGCCGTCCGCCGCGAACACCAGGTCGCTCGGGCTGGCCGGTGTGGTCACCAGCGGTACGTCGAAGGTCAAGGCTTGGGAAGCGTTGCCGCTAGGGTCGGTCTGCACCAGGCTCAGGCGTTCGCCCGGCAGCGCGGCCGGGTCGAGGTCGAGCACGAAGGTGCCGTTGCCGGTCACCGTACCTGTGCCGATCAGTGTGCCATTGGTGTCCCGCACCTCAACGGTGGCACCGGCCTCACCGCGACCGCTCAGGGTCAGGCCATCGGCACCGACCACGATATTGCTGACTTGCGCAGGCGGGGTGATGTCCGGGGCATTGAATTGCAGCGGCGTAGAGGTATTACCGGCGGCGTCCACCAGGCGGATGTCGAGGACTTCGCCATTGGCCTGGGCGGGGGACAGGGTAATGCTGAAACTGCCGTTTGGATTGACCACACCGGTGCCGATCACGGTGCCTGAGGTGTCGCGTACCTGCACAGTGGCGCCAGGTTCACCGCTACCGGTCAAGGTAACGCCGCTGGCCAGCTCGAGGCCGGTGGGCTGAGCAGGCGCCTGCAGGTCTGGGGAGGCCACCGTGCCTGGCGTGGAGGCATTGCCGGCGGCATCGGTCAGCACCACTTGCAGGGTGCTGCCATCGTTGACGGGTGGCGTCAGGGCGATCTGGAAGGTGCCATCCGGGTTGACCGTGCCGCTGGCCAGCACGTTGCCTTGGGCATCGCGCACCTGCACGGTGGCACCCGCTTCGCCACGGCCGCTCAGCTGGCCACCGGCCAGGCCAACGACCAGGTTGGTCGGTGGCAGGGGGGGCGTGGTATCGACACCGTCGATGTCGGGCGCCGTGACGCTACCGGCGCCGGAGGCATTGCCGGCGGCGTCGGTGGCGGTGACTTGCAGCACTTCACCGTCCACTTGTGCCGGTGTGAGGGTGATGCTGAAACTACCGGTCGCACCCACCACCGCCGTGCCCAGCACCGTAGTGCCGTCGGCAGCCAGCACGCGCACGGTGCTGCCCACTTCGGCCCGGCCGGTGACAACGGTGCCGTTGGCATTGATCGCGAGTTCGCTTGGCGCGGCTGGCGCGGTGATGTCTGGCGCGCTGACCTGCACCGGCAGCGACGATGCCCCTGTGCCGTCGATGGCCACTACATCCAGCAGTTCGCCGTTGGCCTGGGCCGGGTTGAGGATGACGGTGAAGGTGCCATCGCCGCCCACCACCACGCTGCCTACCAGGATGCCATTGCCATCACGCACTTCCACACGGCTGCCCACCGGGGCAGAGCCGGTGAGGCTGGTGCCATCGGCGGCAACCACCAGGCCGCTTGGGCTATCGGGGGCAGTAGTCATTGGCACTTCATACTGCAAGGCTTCGGACGCGTTGCCGCTCGGGTCGGTTTGTACCAGGCTCAGCACGGCGCCTGGCTGGGCTGCAGGGTCGAGATTGACCGTGAAGGTGCCGTTGGCGCCGACCGTGGCGGTGCCGATGACGGTACCGCCGGCATCACGCACTTCGACGGTTGCACCCGCTTCGCCGCGACCGCTGAGCACCAGGCCATTGGCACCGACCACGACATTGCTGACAGCAGCAGGCGGGGTGATGTCGGGGGCATCGTACTGCAGTGGCGCCGAGCTGTTGCCGGCGGCATCCACCACCCGCACATCCAACGCCTCGCCATTGGCCTGGGCGGGGAACAAAGTGACGCTGAAGGTACCGTCAGCGTTGACCAGGCCGGTGCCGATCACCGTGCCGGCGCTATTGCGCACCTGCACGGTGGCACCGGGTTCGCCGCGTCCGGTGAAGGTGACGCCCTCGGCCAGTGCCAGGTCAGTAGGTTGCGCAGGGGCCTGCAAGTCCGGCGAAGTGACTGAACCGGGTTGCGAGACGTTGCCAGCGGCATCGGTGAGGGTGACTTGCAAGGTGCTGCCGTTGTTCATGGCAGGAGCCAAGGTCACCGTAAATGTGCCGTCGGGGCTGACCGTACCGGTTGCCAGCACAGTACCTGCGGCGT
Organism: Pseudomonas sp. FYR_2; assembly: GCF_043106425.1. Classification (NCBI taxonomy): domain Bacteria; kingdom Pseudomonadati; phylum Pseudomonadota; class Gammaproteobacteria; order Pseudomonadales; family Pseudomonadaceae; genus Pseudomonas; species Pseudomonas sp. FYR_2. The sequence continues at coordinate 1,003 of NZ_JBICMM010000037.1, read as the reverse complement.
CACGTACCTGCACGGTGGTGCCGGCTTCGCCACGCCCGCTCAGCTGGCTGCCGGCCAGGCCGACCACCAGATTGGTGGGTGCGTCGGGTGGCGTGATGTCGCCACCGTCGATGTCTGGCGCGGTGACTGAGCCTGCCGTCGAGGTGTTGCCTGCCGCATCGGTGGCGGTGACTTGCAGCACTTCGCCGTCGACTTGCGGTGGGTTGAGGGTGATGCTGAAGCTGCCGGTTGCGCCAACCACGACGCTACCCAACACGGTAGTGCCATCGGCGGCCAGTACCCGCACGGTGCTGCCCGGTTCGGCACGGCCGGTGACGACAGTGCCATCGGGGTTGACGGCCAGTTCGCTCGGGGCCGTCGGCGCGGTAATGTCTGGCGCGGTGATTTGCGTGGGTAGTGACGATACACCCGCATCGTCGATGGCCACGACGTCCAGCAGTTCGCCATTGGCCTGGGCCGGGGCCAGAACGACGGTGAAGCTGCCATCTGGGCCGGCCACGACACTGCCGATCAGCGTGCCGTTGGCGTCGTGCACTTCCACGCGGGTGCCGGCAGGCGCCGTGCCGCTGATGCGGGTGCCGTCCTCGGCGAACACCAGGTCGCTGGGGCTGGCCGGGGCGGTGGTTACCGGGACTTCGAACTGCAGCGTTTCGGAGGCGTTGCCGCTGGGGTCGGTCTGCACAAGGCTCAGTTGTTCGCCGGGCTGCGCGGCCGGGTCAAGGTCGATCAGGAAGGTGCCGTTGGCACCCACTACGCCTGTGCCGATCACCGTGCCGTTGGCATCACGCACTTCGACGGTGGCGCCGGCTTCGCCACGCCCGCTCAGGCCCAGGCCGCCACTGCCGACCACGATGTTGCTCACCGCCGCAGGTGGTGTGATATCCGGGGCATCGAATTGCAGCGGCGCAGAAGTGTTGCCAGCTGCGTCCACCAACCGAACGTCCAACGCTTCGCCATTGGCCTGGGCAGGGTTAAGGGTGACGCTGAACAGGCCATCGGCGCC
>NZ_JBICMM010000036.1:0-11868 GCF_043106425.1 Pseudomonas sp. FYR_2 | reverse complement strand
TACGCTTTCCTCAGAGCCTGTCAAGCGTTTATTTTGAAGTTTTTTGCGAGAAACTCGTTTAGCTTCAAACACTTGGCTCGCTGCGATCTCTCGTAGCGGGAGGCGAATCATACAGCGTTTAAAGCCGCTGTCAACCACCATTTCAACCGCTTGCGATCATTCGATCGTAGCCCTTTCAACTTCACCTCAACTATTTAACTCGTTGAATCTCAAGGAGTTTTTCGTTCCGATGTCGCTGGAAGTGGGGCGCATTATAAGGGGATTCGAAAGCGCGTCAACCCTTATTTTCAGAAATGTTTCATACTGCCCTACCCCGCCCACGGGCGAACTTGGGCAGAGCCCGTGTAATAGCCGGAATACGCAGCAACATCAGTAGAGCGCCAACCCCTGCATAGATCGCCCACTCCCTGAGGTCCGAGCGCACGATCCACAAAAAGTGCAGCAACCCTAAGCCAAGAATCACGTACACCAACCGGTGCAACTTCTTCCACCTGGCCCCCAACCGCCTCTGGCTATAGCGATTCGAGGTCACCGTCAAGGCCAGCAAGCCGAGGAACCCCAGCGCCCCCACAATAATGTAAGGCCGCTTACGCAGCTCCACCGCCAGCTGCCACCAATCCAGCCCCAGAATAAAGAACAGGTAGGCCAGGATGTGCAGCGCGATGTAAGCAAACACCCAGAGCCCCAGCTGCCGACGCACCACGACCCAGCCCGACCAGCCTGTCAGCCTCTGTAGCGGGGTCATGCTCAAGGTCACCAGCAGGAAGGTGAGCGCCCCGAGCCCAAGACGATCCATCATGATCTTGCCGGGGTCCGGCCCCAGCAGATTCATCGCCGCCTCATACAACCACCACGCCGGGAACAGGCACCCCACAACGAAGATGGCCAGGCGAAACCAGGGATAGCGCATCAATAGTTCTTCCGTAGATCTAGCCCGCTGTACAGTGAAGCCACTTCATCAGCGTAGCCATTGAACATTTGTGTTTCGCGCACATTGGGGCTGAACAACCCGCTGGGCAACCGCCGCTCACGCGCCTGGGTCCAGCGCGGGTGGTCGACCGTCGGGTTCACGTTGGCATAAAAGCCATACTCATCCGGTGCCAACCCTTGCCAAGTGGTGCCGGGCTGTTCAGCCACCAGGCTGATGCGCACGATCGACTTGATACTCTTGAAGCCATACTTCCAGGGCACCACCAACCGCAACGGCGCACCATTCTGGTTGGGCAACACCCGCCCGTACATGCCCACCGCGAGGATCGCCAGCGGGTGCATTGCCTCATCCAGTCGCAACCCCTCTCTATAAGGCCAGTCGATCAGGGCGAACCCGGAGCGCTGCCCCGGCATATGCTGCGGGTCTTTCAATGTCTCGAAGCGAACGTAGCGCGCCTTCGAAGTCGGTTCGACCTGCTTGAGCACCTGCGCCAAGGGAATGCCCAACCAGGGAATGACCATCGACCAGGCTTCGACGCAACGCAACCGGTAGATGCGCTCTTCAAGCTGATAGGGTTTAACGAAGTCTTCCAGCGCATAGCGGCCTGGCTTACCGACCTCACCATCCACTACAACCGACCACGGCTCGGTCTGCAGGCTGTCGCCATTAGCCGCCGGGTCGGCCTTGTCGGGGCCGAACTCATAGAAGTTGTTGTAGTGGGTGGCATCCTTGAAAGGCGTGATCGCCTCCCCCGGCACCGTCACAGCTTGCCAGTGAGCAGAAGAAAGCTTGTCACTGAACCAGCCTGGCGCCTTGCCTGCCTCGACATCGGCATATCGACTGGGCTCTGCCGCCAACCCCATGCGCGGCAATGCACCCAGCGCCAGGCCGGCCAACGAGCCCCCCAGCAGGGTGCGACGGGAAAGGTAGATGCCTTCGGGGGTGATCTCCGACGCCTTGCACTCGGAAGACCTGGGAAGCTTGATGAGCATGGGCGGCTCCATAGCACTGGATAACGGATGTACCAGTAAGACTATGGAGCCGGAGGGTTATTCCAGCATTAAGCGATTTTTACGCTTTGCGCCGGCGCGCCTTCAACAGGAACTGGATCGGCCCCGATGCAGCATAGGCGAGGAAGATCAGCAGCAGGATGCGCGGTGGGTCGCTGAACACCACGGCAAACACCAGCACCACCGCCAGGATGGCCACGAACGGTACGCGACCTTTGAGGTCCAGCTCCTTGAAGCTGTTGTACTTGATGTTACTGACCATCAGCATGCCGGCAGCCGCTACCAACAGCGCCACCAGGAACGACAGCTTGGAGCCCTGGATGCCGTAGTCGCTGAACGCCCACACGGTACCCGCCACCACACCTGCCGCAGCCGGGCTGGCCAGGCCAATGAAGTAGCGCTTGTCGGCGGTGCCGACCTGGGTATTGAAGCGTGCCAGGCGCAGTGCTGCACCGGCCACATAGATGAAGGCGACCATCCAGCCGACCTTGCCCATGTCACCCAGCGCCCAGCCGAAGGCCAGCAAGGCCGGGGCCACGCCGAAGGCAACCATGTCCGACAGCGAGTCGTACTCGGCGCCGAAGGCACTCTGGGTATTGGTCATGCGCGCAACGCGGCCATCCAGGCCGTCGAGCACCATGGCCACGAAGATGGCGATGGCGGCAAAGGCGAAGTACTTGCTCGCCTCACGCGGGTCACCGGCACTCAGGGCGCTCTGCGCGCTCATCGAGCTGATGATGGAATAGAAACCGGCAAACAGGTTGGCGGTGGTAAACAGATTGGGCAGCAGGTAGATGCCGCGGTGACGCACCTTGCGCCCTTCGGCGTCATGCCCTTCTTCAACGTGCTCATCGACAGGTAGCAGGCTTTCGGCGTCGGAGGGCTTGTTCGGCTCTTCGGGACGTTCGCTCATGGAGGGTACCTTGCAACAGGATGGAAAATGTTCGACACGGGCCTGCGAAACAGGTTCTAACGGCAGGCCACTGGTCTGCTTTATACCAGAAGCGGACTGCCAGAACGAAAAAACGCGGCCGAAGCCGCGTTTTTAATCTTTCGATAAGACTTAGTTCTTGGTCTTGTCGACGATTTTGTTAGCCGAGATCCACGGCATCATCGAACGCAGTTGCTCGCCGATGATTTCGATGCCGTGAGCGGCGTTGTTGCGGCGCTTGGCGGTCATCGATGGGTAGTTGGTAGCACCTTCGGAGATGAACATCTTTGCGTATTCGCCGTCCTGGATGCGCTTCAGGGCGTTGCGCATGGCCTTGCGGGATTCTTCGTTGATGACTTCCGGGCCAGTGACGTACTCACCATATTCGGCGTTGTTGGAGATCGAGTAGTTCATGTTGGCGATGCCGCCTTCGTACATGAGGTCAACGATCAGCTTCAGCTCGTGCAAGCACTCGAAGTAGGCCATTTCTGGCGCGTAGCCAGCTTCGACCAGGGTTTCGAAACCGGCTTTGACCAGCTCGACGGTACCGCCGCACAGAACAGCCTGCTCACCGAACAGGTCGGTTTCGGTCTCGTCCTTGAAGGTGGTTTCGATGATGCCGGTACGGCCACCGCCAACGCCCGAAGCGTAGGACAGGGCGACGTTCTTGGCGTTGCCCGAAGCGTCCTGGTAGATAGCGATCAGGTCAGGGATACCGCCGCCTTTGACGAACTCGGAGCGAACGGTGTGGCCCGGGGCCTTCGGCGCGATCATGATCACGTCGAGGTCGGCACGCGGAACAACCTGGTTATAGTGGATCGAGAAGCCGTGGGAGAAGGCCAGGGTAGCGCCCTTCTTGATGTTCGGCTCGATCTCGTTCTTGTACAGCGCGCCCTGGAACTCGTCCGGGGTCAGGATCATCACCAGGTCAGCCGCAGCGACAGCGGTAGCAACGTCAGCAACTTTCAGGCCGTGGGCTTCAGCCTTGGCAACGGTAGCCGAACCTTTACGCAGACCGACGGTAACGTCTACACCGGAGTCCTTCAGGTTGCACGCCTGAGCGTGGCCCTGGGAGCCATAACCGATGATGGCGACTTTCTTGCCCTGGATGATGGAAAGGTCGCAGTCTTTATCGTAGAAAACTTTCATGAAAATACCCCTGATTATATCTCGGCCCCTGCGGAGCCATCGCTAATTTTTGAATTTAGATGCTGAGCACTTTGTCGCCGCGGGCAATGCCGGTAACGCCGCTGCGCACGGTTTCGAGAATCGATGCAGTGCCGATCGCCTGGATGAAGCTGTCCAGTTTGTCGCTGGTACCGCTCAGCTGTACGGTGTACACGCTGGCGGTCACATCGACGATCTGGCCACGGAAGATATCCGTGGTGCGCTTGATCTCGGCGCGCTGGGCACCGGTGGCCTTGACCTTGACCAGCATCAGTTCACGCTCGATGTGAGCGCTTTCCGACAGGTCGACAAGCTTGACCACTTCGACCAGCTTGTTCAGGTTCTTGGTGATCTGCTCGATCACTTCGTCATGGCCAACGGTGGTCAGCGTCAGACGCGACAGGGTCGGGTCTTCGGTCGGCGCCACGGTCAGGCTTTCAATGTTGTAGTTGCGCTGGGAGAACAGGCCGACCACGCGGGACAGAGCACCGGGTTCGTTTTCCAGCAGCAGGGAAATGATGTGCCGCATATCAGGTACGCTCCGTCTTGCTCAGCCACATGTCACGCATCGAGCCATCCTTGATCTGCATCGGATAGACGTGCTCACTGCGGTCAACCGCGATGTCGATGAACACCAGGCGGTCCTTCATCGCAAACGCTTCTTCCAGCTTCGGCTTGAGGTCCTTCAGGCTGGTGATGCGGATGCCCACATGGCCATAGGCCTCGGCCAGCTTGATGAAGTCAGGCAGCGATTCGACGTACGAGTGCGAGTGACGACCGTTGTAGGCCATGTCCTGCCACTGGCGGACCATGCCCAACACACCGTTGTTCAGGTTGACGATCTTCACCGGCAGGCCGTACTGCATGCAGGTGGACAGCTCCTGGATGTTCATCTGGATGCTGCCTTCGCCAGTCACGCAGGCAACGTCCTGGTCCGGGAAGTTGAGCTTGACGCCCATCGCCGCCGGGAAGCCGAAGCCCATGGTGCCCAGGCCACCGGAGTTGATCCAGCGGTTCGGCTTGTTGAAGCGGTAGTACTGCGCCGCGAACATCTGGTGCTGGCCCACGTCGGAGGTGACGAAGGCATCGCCATGGGTCACTTCGCACAGGGTCTCGATGACTTTCTGCGGTTTGATGACGTTGCCGTCGCCCTTGTCGTAAGGGAACAGCTCGCCATTGCCACGCCATTCGTCGATCTGCTTCCACCAGGCATCCAGCGCAACCTTGTCAGGCTGCTCGCCGATTTCCTTGAGGATGCCGAGCATTTCGCTGAGCACGCTGTCGACCGGGCCGACAATTGGCACGTCGGCCTTGATCATCTTGGAAATCGACGCCGGGTCGATGTCGATGTGGATGATCTTGGCGTTCGGGCAGAACTTGGCCGGGCCGTTTACAACGCGGTCGTCAAAACGCGCGCCCACGGCAAGGATCACGTCGGCATTGTGCATGGCCATGTTGGCGGTGTAGCTACCGTGCATGCCGAGCATGCCGAGGAACTGGCGGTCGGTACCCGGGAAGCCACCGAGGCCCATCAGGGTATTGGTGACCGGCAGGTTCAGCGACTTGGCGATTTCGGTCAGCGCTTCGGAGCCACCGCCGAGGATCACGCCACCACCGGAGTAGACGATCGGGCGCTTGGCCGCCAGCAGCATTTCGGCAGCCTTACGGATCTGGCCGGAGTGGCCACGGACCGCCGGGCTGTAGGAGCGCAGCTTGACCTTTTTCGGGTAGACGTATTCGAACTTCTCAGCCGGGTTGGTCATGTCTTTTGGAATGTCGACCACGACTGGACCTGGGCGACCGGATTGCGCCAGGTAGAACGCTTTTTTCAGAACTTCCGGGATCTCGGTCGGGTTCTTGATCATGAAGCTGTGCTTCACGATCGGCCGCGAGATACCGATCATGTCGGTTTCCTGGAAGGCATCGGTACCCACCATGGTGCTAGGCACCTGGCCGGACAGGATGACCATCGGAATGGAGTCCATGTAGGCGGTGGCAATGCCGGTAATGGCATTGGTCGCGCCCGGGCCGGAGGTGACCAGCACCACACCGGCCTTGCCGGTGGCGCGGGCGTAGCCGTCCGCCATATGGGTTGCCGCCTGCTCGTGACGAACCAGGATGTGTTCCACTTCCGGTTCTTTGAACAGCGCGTCGTAAACATGCAGGAGAGCACCACCAGGGTACCCGTAGATGTGCTTAACGCCTTCGTCACGCAAAAAGCGGACGACCATCTCAGCGCCAGATAAAAGCTCCACGTTGTTCACCTCTAAAACGCCAGAATACCGTCCCTAGTGGACGGGTCTTAATAGGTTTACTGCCAAGCAGAGCATGAGCGAAAACGTCAGCACTGACTGAGCAAGTATTGGGAGCACCCCAGAGTGTTGCGGGGTTTTCCCACCCAGCGCGAGGTAACGCGTTGCGGGGTGTAACAGGTCGGCGCGGGTGTGCACCTCATGATCTGCTTAGCGGGTCTGCTTCTGGCAGTCCCTCTACAGCGGAAGTTGGATTCTTGTGATTCGGCGCCAACATGTCAAGAAAAATTATTGCCAATTTTTCCCCAAGATGAATTCCTGCCACCACTAACAATCGCTTCAGCAGCAGAATAAATAAGATTTCCATAAAAAAGGGCCACAATCTGCGGCCCTTGAAGGAAAAACTGAAGAAATCAGGCGGAAGGAGCGATCAATTGGTCAAATGCTGCCAACAGACGGCGCAGCTCACGACTTTGCTCCGGGCGGTCGGTAAACACGGTCTCGGCCATGACCAGGATGCTGGAGGCGCTGGGCAACGGCCGGCCCAGCTCGATAATGATCTTCATCCGCGGCAGGAAGATCCATTGCAGCCACTGCTCGAAGCTGAGGGTATCGACCGCGAACGGCACGGTACTGGCCAGTGCCTCGTCGCTGGGTGGCTCGTCATCCCACCACCCTTGCACCACCAGTTCACGCTCGATCAGCAACAGGTGGTCGGCAATATCCAGAATACGTTGCTCAATCATCACGAATTGACCCGTGCCTTTTGCCGGGCCAGTGCTGCGCCAGCGCTGTCACCTTGTTTTTCGCGGGCCTGGGCGATGGTGTTCCACAGCTCGGCCTGCAGGCTTGGGCGGCCGTTCGCGTAAGTCAGGCCTCGACGCGCCAACTGCTCGGCCTGCGCCGCATCACCTTGCGACAGGCGTACCTGAGCCAAGCGATACAGCACTTGCGGCTCACGCGGTGCAATGCGCTGTGCGCGCTCCAGGCTCGAAGCAGCGCCGTTGAAGTCACCACTGCCCTGCTGGGTCTGCGCGGTGGTCAGCAGTGCCAGCACCGGACCGTCCAGTTGCTCGTCGGCCGACAGGCCACCCGCAGGAATGCTGCTACGCGGAATGCCGGTTGGCGCGCTGGTGCTTGCCGGGGTGCTGTTCATTGCCGCGATGTCGAACGGTTCGTCGGCAATCGGGTTGGGGTTGGTGGTCATCGGCGCTGAACTGACAGGGCCAGAGGTAATCGGGCCCGGCGTGATTGGCGAGGTGCTGATCGGCGCCGCGCCATTGGCAGCCGGGAACGTCTGGATGCCAGAAGCGCCAGCGCCCTGCGGGATCATCACGGTCACGCCGGAGTCTTCGGGCAACGTCTGCGCTTGCGCGGTGCCCGTGTTATAGCCACCCGCCGAGCGGTTGGCTGTAACGCGCTCACTGTTGGACACGCGAGTGCTCGAATCGACCACCGGAATATTACCGCGCGGGACGCTAGAGCACCCCTGGAGCACAGCCAACGCCGTCACGGCAGGAAACAGCCACTTGTTCACGTCACACCTCATCAATGCAGCCTGTGCTTAATTCATCCAGCCTTTGACCCAGTCCATGACCGACTCTGCTGGATTCTGCTCGCCGCCACAGGTCGCGCCGGCGGGCGGTTCACTCCCGCGAATATACGGCATCTGCACCGCTCCCGGACAGCTGGCATCAGACCCATGACCTGTGTACGGGTCAATCCAGGCCTGCACCACGTTGTCCGGCTGCGGCATGTCCAGCGGTAGCGGGTCGGCCTTCTTCATGAAGCTGGTCCAGACCTGCAGGGCACCGGTGGCACCGGTAAATGGCGTTTTGCCGTTATCGTCACGGCCCATCCACACCACGGCCAGCAGGTCCTGGCTGAAGCCGGAGAACCAGCTGTCGCGCGAGTCGTTACTGGTACCGGTCTTGCCCGCCAGGGTCAGCGAGCGCGGCAGGGTGTTGTACACCGATCGGCCGGTACCTTCACGCATCACCCGCTGCATGGCGTTCTGCACCAGATAGATGGCGCCCGGGTCGAAGGTTTGCTGGATCTGGAACGGGTAGCGCTTGAGCGGCTCGCCTTCGGCAGTGAGCACGCTGCGGATACCGCGCATCGGTGTATTGAAGCCGCCATTGGCGATGGTCTGGTACATGGTCGCAACCTGCATCGGCGACATGCCGCCGGCCCCCAGCAGCATGGCCGGGAAGGCTGGCCAGTCGACATTCACTCCCAGACGGCCGATGGTCTTGATCACGTTGGGCACGCCCACTTCCAGACCGAGCTTGGCAGTCGACAAGTTGTACGAGTTGGCCAACCCCTGATACAGGTAGATGGTCCCGTGCGGGCGGCGGTCATAGTTTTGCGGGCGCCAGACCTGGCCGTCGGCACCTTTGACCGAGAATGGCTCGTCCTGCACCCAGCTGGTCAGGGTGTACTTGCTCGGCTGTTCCAGCGCCGTCAGGTACACCGACGGCTTGACCAGCGAACCGATCGGGCGCACAGCGTCGATGGCACGGTTGAAACCGGCGAAGCCTGCCTGGCGGCTGCCGATCAGGGCCTGGACTTCACCGGTTTCCGGGTTGGTCACGACCATTGCCGACTCCACCTCGTCAGCACCCTTGCGCCCCGCCAGGCGCTTGAAGGTCTCGCTCATCGAGGTTTCGGCCTTCATCTGCAGGATCGGGTCGAAGCTGGTGAAGATACGCAGCCCTTCCTCGGTCAAGTCTTCGTCGCGGTAGTCCTGGCGCAACTGGCGCTTGACCAGGTCGAGGAAGGCCGGGAACGAGCTGTCAGCCAGGCTGCCACGCTTGGTCACACCCAGCGGCATCTTCTTCGCTGCATCGACTTCCGCCTGGCTGGCCACGCCCTGCTCGGCCACAAGGTCGAGCACCAAGTTGCGGCGCGCCAGGGCGCGGTCGGGGTAACGTCGCGGGTTGTAGTAGGACGGGCCTTTGACCATGCCCACCAGCAAGGCGATCTGGTGCAGTTTCAGCTCCGACAGCGGCTGGCTGAAGAAGAACTGGCTAGCCAGGCCGAAGCCATGCACAGCACGCTGGCCATCCTGACCGACGAACACTTCGTTGAGGTAGGCCTCGAGAATCTCACGCTTGTCGTAGTGCAACTCAAGCAGCATGGCCATCATCGCCTCGGTCAGCTTGCGGCTGAGGCTGCGCTCGCTGCTGAGGTAGAAGTTTTTCACCAACTGCTGGGTCAGGGTACTGCCACCCTGGCGCATCGAGCCGGAGGAGGTATTGACCCACATGGCCCGGGCGATGGACTTGGGCGACACGCCAAAGTGGCTGTAGAAGTCGCGGTCTTCGGTCGCCACCAGGGTTTCGAGCAGGTACTTGGGCACCTGGTCGATCTTGATCAGGATGCGGTCTTCAAGGTTTTTCGGGTAGATACCGCCAATCATCAGCGGCTCCAGGCGCACCACATCCAATGCCTTGCCGTTGGCACCGGAAAGGCCCGCCACGTAATCGCCCGAGAAGCGCACGCGCACGAACTGCGCCGGCTCCATGCCCTCGTAGAACTGGAAGCCACGGGTATTGAGGTCGACGGTATTACCGTTGATCGCCGCGGCACCCGGGCCGTTGGCCGCGCTCTCACGGCGGTAGCCGAGCGCATCGAGTTCGGTGAGGAAGTCGTTCTTGCTCAGTTTCTGGCCGGTGAACAACTCCAGTGGCCGGGCATACACCTTGGCCGGGATGGTCCAGCGCTTGCCGGAGAACTTCTCCTGCACAACGGCATCGAGGTAAACCGCGAAGCCGGCAACGATCACCAGGCCTACCAGGCTGAGCTTCAAAGCCCAGCCCAGCCAGGCGCGGGAGCGGCCGGTCGGGCGTTTCGGAGGGGTACGGGGATTTCGGGTTCGGGTCATGGCGGCGGATTATACGCACTTTATAAAGGCTGGGCAGACGGCCCGGCGGTAGGCAGGGACGGCACCATTGACCATAATGGCGCATTCGAATTCCCTGCCCCGGATGGATTTCCCGTGAGCCAAGCCCTTATCACTGCGTTGCAGAACCCAGCCCTGTACCCTCACCCTGTGGATGGGTTCCAGCTCATCGAGACGCATATCTCCTGGGTGCTGCTCACCGGCGAGTACGCCTACAAGATCAAGAAGCCTATGAACTTCGGCTTCCTCGACTTCACCAGCCTGGACCAGCGCCAGCATTTCTGTAACGAAGAGTTGCGCCTGAACCAGCGCATGACCGACGGCCTGTACCTGGAAGTACTGCCGGTCACCGGCAGCGTCGATGCGCCGCAGATCGGTGGCGAAGGCGAGGCCATCGAATACGCCCTGAAAATGCGCCAGTTCCCCCAGGGGCAGATGCTCAGCACCCTGCAGGCCAACGGCGAACTGAATGCCGCGCACATCGACCAGATGGCCCGGCAAATCGCCGAGTTCCACCTGCAGACCCCCAAGGTACCTGCCGAGCAGCCCTTCGGTTCGCCTGAAAGCGTCATGGCTCCGGTCGAGCAGAACTTCGAGCAGATCCGCCCATTACTGACCGAGAAGGCGGACCTTCAGCAACTGGACAACCTGCAGGCTTGGGCACGGAGCAGTTTCGAGCGACTGCAAGGCCTTTTCGCCTCGCGCAAGGCCAATGGTTTCACCCGCGAGTGCCATGGCGACATCCATCTAGGCAACGCCACCCTGATCAATGGCCAGGTGGTGATCTTCGACTGCATCGAGTTCAACGAACCGTTCCGCAAGACCGATGTCTGGGCCGACACCGGCTTCCTTGCCATGGACCTGGAAGATCGCGGCCTCAAGTGCCTGGCACGACGCTTCATCAGCCAGTACCTGGAGCTGACAGGCGATTATGAAGGCCTGGAAGTGCTCAACTTCTACAAAGCCTACCGCGCCCTGGTACGGGCCAAAGTCGCGCTGTTCAGCATGCCGGCCAATGCCGATGGCGTGCAACGGGCCACCACCCTGCGCACCTACCGCAACTACGCCAACCTAGCAGAAAGCTACAGCGCCATTCCTTCGCGCCTCCTGGCCATCACCCACGGCGTTTCGGCAGTGGGCAAGAGCCATGTAGCAATGCGCCTGGTGGAGGCCTTGGGCGCCATTCGCGTGCGCTCTGATGTCGAGCGCAAGCGCCTGTTCGGCGAACAACAGCAGGCCGACGCTGGCCAGCTGAGCACTGGCATCTATGGCCAGGACGCCAATGCAGCGACCTACCAGCGCCTGCACGAAGTGGCGGCAACCGTGCTGCGTGCCGGTTTCCCGGTGGTACTGGATGCCACCTACCTCAAGCGTGGGCAGCGCCAGGCTGCGGCCGACGTTGCCAGCCAGACCGGTGTGCCATTCCTGATTCTCGACTGCCACGCCCCGGATGCGGTCATCGCCAGCTGGCTGGAGCAGCGCCAGGCGCAGAACAGCGACCCGTCGGATGCCACGCTGGAAGTGGTCAAGGCCCAACAGGCCAGCCGTGAGCCGCTGGATGCGCAGGAGCTTGGGCAAAGCACCCAGGTCGATACCCAGACCGCCGGCAGCATGGACCAGGTGATCGAGCAGATTCGCCAGCGCTTGCCTGGGCTTTAAGTTCGCCGCTCTCC
>NZ_JBICMM010000035.1:0-131573 GCF_043106425.1 Pseudomonas sp. FYR_2 | reverse complement strand
CGCGGTCATTTGCCAGTACGCTGGAACCGCGCCACTTCAACGAACAGGTCGGAGTTGGCCGGGTCGTCCAGGTACGCCAGCACCCGCGCAGCCGGGCTGTCGATCAGCACGCCGTCGCCGTTGTCTTCCGGCACCTCGGTGCCACGCCCGGTCAGTTCCTTCTTGTCCACCGCCTGCTGCACCTGCTCGACGTCCAGGTTGTACACCACCAGTTCCTTGCCATCGACGATATCGAAACCGCCAATCAGGAAGTTGCCACCCAAGCGCTTGGGCACGCCGGCCGACAGGTACCAGCGGTTGCCGTGGCGGGAAACGGTGAATACATATTCCTCGGGCTTCTTGCCCTTGGCCGTGGCAACGGCCTTGTAGGCATCTGCACCGCTGCGGCTGATGGTCAGCTTCAGCGGCTCGCCCCAGGCGTCCTTGCTGCTCCACTTGCCCAACAGGGCCTTGGGCGCCGTCTGGTTACTCGGCAACGGCTCATGGAAGGTCACCAGACAACCGCCCAGCAGCAGGAATGACAAAGTCAACAGCACCACACGCCAGGCTTTCATCAGGTTCTCCTTGAAAAGTCGGTCTCGGCTCAGGCCGACGCCAGCACCAGCTGCAGGTATCGGGTAAGCATAGCGAGCATCTGCCCATCGGCTTGCGCATTCGCATCCTTGAGCAGGCCCTGATATTCCATCTGCTCGATAATCGCCGTCAACATTTGGGCGTCCTGTTCCGGTTGCCGCGAACCCACCACCTGCAGCAATTGCCGAGTACCGTGCAACAGGATCTGCTCATGGGCACGTACCAGCTCGGCCAGCCGTGGGCACAGCAATGCCTCCTGACGGAAGGCCTGTTCGGCCATCAGGAAGTCGCGCCGGGTCAACAGTTGCCGCTGTACATAGTCGGCCGTCATGCGGGCTACATCGTCAGCCAGCCGCGCCCGTGCCTGCGGGGTGCCGTCACCCTGGGCCAGCAACTGGCGCAACACGACCTCGGTATTGGCCCACAGCTTGGCCATGTAGGCCGCGCTGCGCTCGACGTACTGGGCGAAGGTGTCGGTGAGCAGGTCCTCGATGTCCTTGAAGTAGTAGGTGGTGGCCGACAGCGGCACAGCGGCCTCGGCGGCCACGGCACGGTGGCGCACCCCGCGCACGCCATCGCGCACGACGATGCGCATGGCGGCGTCAAGGATCAGCTGGCGGCGCTGTTCGCTGCCTTGGCGGGCAGTCTTGCGGCCTTGGTATTGCACGCTTTCGGCGACGGCGGTGGCGATGCCGGCGGCGCCCTGGTCAGGCATGGCGGGTGTCACGGGGATACCTCATGGGCAGTGTTTCGTCAGTGCCGGCCTCTTCGCGGCTAAAGCCGCTCCTACAAGGACCGCACAGCATTCACGCCTTGCGCAACCGTTGTAGGAGCGGCTTTAGCCGCGAAGAGGCCAGTACAGACAACATAAAGCTTCAGGCAAGAAAAAGCCGCCTCGAAAGGCGGCTCGTTCACAACACTCAGGCCTGCGGACGCATGTGCGGGAACAGGATCACGTCGCGGATCGACGGCGAGTTGGTCAGCAGCATCACCAGACGGTCAATGCCGATGCCTTCACCGGCGGTTGGCGGCATGCCGTACTCCAGGGCGCGCACGAAGTCGGCGTCGTAGTGCATGGCTTCGTCGTCACCGGCGTCCTTCTCGGCCACCTGGGCCAGGAAGCGCTCGGCCTGGTCTTCGGCATCGTTGAGCTCGGAGTAGGCGTTGGCGATTTCGCGGCCACCGATGAACAGCTCGAAGCGGTCGGTAACTGCCGGGTTGTCGTCGTTACGGCGGGCCAGCGGCGACACTTCGAACGGGTACTCGGTAATGAAGTGCGGCTGCTCCAGCTTGTGCTCGACCAGCTCTTCGAAAATCATCACCTGCAGCTTGCCCAGGCCTTCGTGGCCCAGCACCTTGGCACCGGCCTTCCTGGCGATGTCGCGGGCGCGGTCGACGTCCTGCAGGTCGGCAGCGGTCAGCTCCGGGTTGTACTTGAGGATCGAGTCGAACACCGACAGGCGGGCGAACGGTTCGCCGAAGTGGAACACCTTGTCGCCGTACGGCACGTCGGTGCTGCCTAGTACCAGCAGCGCCAGTTCGCGGAACAGTTCCTCGGTGAGGTCCATGTTGTCGCGGTAGTCGGCGTAGGCCTGGTAGAACTCAAGCATGGTGAATTCTGGGTTGTGACGGGTCGAAACGCCTTCGTTACGGAAGTTGCGGTTGATCTCGAACACCTTCTCGAAGCCACCCACGACCAGGCGCTTGAGGTACAGCTCCGGCGCGATACGCAGGAACATGGCCATGTCCAGGGCGTTGTGGTGGGTTTCGAACGGCTTGGCCGCGGCACCACCCGGGATGGTCTGCAGCATCGGGGTTTCCACTTCGAGGAAGTCACGCTCGATGAGGAACTTGCGGATGTGCGAGATCACCTGCGAACGCACACGGAAGGTGTGGCGGGTTTCTTCGTTGACCATCAGGTCGACGTAACGCTGGCGGTAGCGCTGTTCGGTGTCGGTGAGGCCGTGGTGCTTGTCGGGCAGTGGGCGCAGCGACTTGGTCAGCAGGCGCACGTTGGTCATTTCGACGTACAGGTCGCCCTTGCCGGAGCGGGCCAGGGTGCCTTCGGCGCTGATGATGTCGCCCAGGTCCCAGGTTTTGACGGCGGCCAGGGTTTCTTCTGGCAGGGTTTTGCGGTTGACGTAGACCTGGATACGACCGGTCATGTCCTGGATCACCATGAACGAGCCACGGTTGAGCATGATACGGCCGGCTACCTTGACCGGGATCGCGGCTGCTTCCAGCTCTTCCTTGGTCTTGTCCGCGTACTGCTTCTGCAGGTCGTTGCAGTAGCTGTCGCGACGGAAGTCGTTGGGGAAGGCGTTGCCCTTGGCACGCTCGGCGGCAAGTTTTTCCTTGCGCAGGGCGATCAGGGCGTTTTCTTCCTGTTGCAGGTCTTGCGATTCGGTCTTGAGGTCGCTCATGTCGTCATTCTTTCCATCAGGTATTCGTTGCCCTTTTCGGGCAGGGCACGCGATACCGGCGGGTAGCCAGGTATCGCGGCAGTGGTGTGCGGCTTACAGCCCTTGCTTGAGGCTCGCTTCCAGGTACTGGTCGAGGTCGCCGTCCAGCACCTTCTGGCAATCGCTGCGCTCGACGCCGGTACGCAAGTCCTTGATGCGCGAGTCATCCAGCACGTACGAGCGGATCTGGTGGCCCCAGCCGATGTCCGACTTGCTGTCTTCCAGCGCCTGCGAGGCGGCGTTGCGCTTCTGCATTTCCAGCTCGTACAACTTGGCCCGCAGCATTTTCATGGCGGTGTCCTTGTTGGCGTGCTGGGAACGTTCGTTCTGGCAGGCCACCACGGTGTTGGTCGGCACGTGGGTGATACGGACGGCCGAGTCGGTGGTGTTCACGTGCTGACCACCGGCACCGGAGGAGCGGTAGGTGTCGATACGCAGGTCGGACGGGTTGATCTCGATTTCGACCTTGTCGTCGATTTCGGGCGACACGAACACTGCCGAGAATGAGGTGTGACGACGAGCACCGGAGTCGAACGGGCTCTTGCGCACCAGACGGTGCACGCCGATTTCAGTCCGCAGCCAGCCGAAGGCGTATTCACCCTTGATGTGTACGGTCGCGCCTTTGATACCGGCGACTTCGCCTTCGGACAGCTCGATGATGGTGGCATCGAAACCACGCTTGTCGGCCCAGCGCAGGTACATGCGCAGCAGGATGTTGGCCCAGTCCTGCGCTTCGGTACCACCGGAGCCGGCCTGGATGTCCAGGTAGGCGTTGTTCATGTCCATCTCGCCGCTGAACATGCGACGGAACTCAAGCTGGGCCAGGTTTTCTTCCAGGCCCTCCAGCTCGGTCACGACATCGCTGACGGCGCCTTCGTCATTTTCCTCGACGGCCATGTCGAGCAGGTCCTGGCAGTCGCCCAGGCCGTTGGACAGCTTGTCCAGGGTCTCGACGACCTGGGCCAGCATGGCACGCTCACGGCCCAGGGCCTGGGCGTACTCGGGCTTGTTCCAGACGTTGGGGTCTTCCAGCTCGCGGTTGACTTCGATCAGGCGGTCATGCTTGTGATCGTAGTCAAAGATACCCCCGAATTGACTGGGAACGCTCGGTGAGGTCCTTGATGGTGTTCAGGATCGGTTGGATTTCCATGGGCTGGCTACTCGTGCGAATACGGTGAAAAGCCCGCGAGTATAACCGAGTCCGCCGCACGGCGGCAGACCCGCCGGGCAGTCAACAGCCGCGAAAAAACCAACAAAAAGCCTAAGTCAGGCGATGCCGACCTGGTTACGGCCGCCATTCTTGGCCAGGTACAGGCCTTTGTCCGCCGCCGAGATCAACTGCCGGCAATGGCTGCCGACGGCCGGGGTCTGGGTGGCCAATCCAATGCTCACGGTCAGGTACGAGTCGGCCACTGGCGCGGTATGCGGGATGCCCAGCCCCAATACGGTCTGGCGCAGCTTCTCGGCCACCAGGCGTGCCCCACCAGGCGAGGTGTTGGGCAGCACCAGGGCAAACTCCTCGCCGCCGTAACGTGCCGGCAGGTCGGTGGGCCGCGAACACGAAGCCCGAATGGCTTCGGCGACCTGGCGCAACGCCTCGTCGCCGGCCAGGTGACCAAAGCTGTCGTTATAGGCCTTGAAGTAGTCGACGTCGATCATCAGCAACGACAACTGCTGTTGTTCACGCATCGCCCGACGCCATTCCAGCTCCAGGTACTCGTCGAAGTGGCGGCGGTTGGACAGCCCGGTCAGGCCATCGGAGTTCATCAGACGCTGCAGCATCAGGTTGGAATCGAGCAACTGCTGCTGGCTGACGCGCAGGGCACGGTAGGCCTCGTCGCGTTGTAGCAGGGTGAGGTACGAGCGCGAGTGGTAGCGGATACGCGCCACCAGCTCGATGGTGTCGGGCAGCTTGACCAGGTAATCGTTGGCACCGGCGGCAAAGGCCGCGCTCTTGACCAGCGGGTCTTCCTTGGTCGACAGAACGATGATCGGGATGTCCTGGGTCGCCGGGTTGTTACGGTACTCGCGCACCAGGGTCAAGCCGTCCAGGCCAGGCATGATCAGGTCCTGGAGGATAACCGTGGGCTTGATGCGCATGGCCTGGGCCACCGCCTGGTGCGGGTCGGCGCAGAAGTGGAAGTCGATGTTGTCTTCATTGGCCAGGCCACGCCGCACCGCTTCGCCGATCATGGCCTGGTCATCGACCAGCAGCACCATCGCCGAGTTTTCGTTGGGGGTCGCGAAACCTTCGATCGGTAAATCAATCATACCTGTTCACCCGATCACGACCGGTCTGGCGGCGTGATTCAATACATTTCGTCATTTTGCGAAAAATTCCATCAAGCGCCCGGCGATGCGTTCCAGCGGGCGAATTTCCACGGCGGCATCGATGGCCGCAGCGGCCTTGGGCATGCCGTACACCGCACTGCTGGCCTGGTCCTGGGCAATGGTCAGAAAACCCTGCTGACGCATCAGTTTCAGGCCTTGGGCGCCGTCACGCCCCATGCCGGTAAGCAGCACACCCACCGCATCGCCATTCCAGTAACGTGCCACGCTCTCGAAGAACACATCGATCGAGGGCCGGTAGATTTCATTGACAGGTTCGGCAGTGTAGGCCAGTTGGCCGTTCTGTAGCAGCCGAATGTGGTGGTTGGTACCGGCCAGCAACACCTGCCCGGGCTGCGGCGGTTCGCCTTCACGGGCCAGGCGCACCGGCAGGCCTGCTGCGCTGCTGAGCCATTCGGCCATGCCGGCGGCAAACACCTGGTCCACATGCTGGACCAGCACGATGGCCGCCGGAAACGCAGCCGGCAAGCCCTTGAGCAATACTTCAAGCGCTGCTGGGCCGCCCGCCGACGAGCCGATCGCCACCAGCCCGCGACGTTGGGAAGCCTCGCGCAGCGGTGTAGCCACCGGCCTTGCTGCCGGGGCGCGCTGCTGGCCGACCAGCCAGCCGATATTGAGAATTTTGCGCAGCAGGGGTGCGGCCGCTTCACGGGCATCACCCGCCCCCAGCGCCGGCGTATCGACCACGTCGAGGGCGCCATGGCCCATGGCCTCGAACACCCTATGCACGTTCTGCTTGCGGTCGACCGTAACGATGACGATGGCGCACGGGGTTTCGGCCATGATCCGCCGAGTGGCCTCCACGCCGTCCATCACCGGCATGATCAGGTCCATGAGGATCAGGTCCGGCAGTTGCTCGGCGCAGCGTTGCACCGCTTCGGCGCCATTGCTGGCTACCCACACCACCTGGTGCGCGGGCTCGAAGGCGACCGCACGACGCAGCGCCTCGACGGCCATGGGCATGTCATTGACGATGGCGATCTTCATCCCTGAGCACCTCCGATCAGCTCCACCACAGCATCCAGCAACGCATCGTCGTGGAAACTGGCCTTTGCCAAATAGTAGTCGGCGCCGGCATCCAGGCCACGCCGTCGGTCCTCCTCACGGTCTTTGTAGGACACCACCATCACGGGTAGCGATTGCAGGCGCTGATCACGGCGCACCAGGGTCACCAGTTCGATACCGTCCATGCGCGGCATGTCGATGTCGGTGATCAGCAAGTCGAAGTCCTCGCCGCGCAGGGCGTTCCAGCCGTCCATGCCATCTACTGCCACCGCCACGTCGTAGCCACGGTTGCCCAGCAGCTTGCGCTGCAGTTCGCGCACGGTCAGCGAGTCATCGACTACCAGCACCCGCTTGCGGGTCACCCCGCGAACGCCACTGCTGCCGCGCTCGATGCGCTCCAGGCTGCCGGTGCTGAGCAGTTTTTCCACCGAGCGCAGCAAGTCTTCGACATCGACGATCAGTACCACCGAGCCATCATCCAGCAAGGCGCCGGAGGAAATGTCCTGCACCTTGCCCAACCGTGGGTCGAGAGGCATTACCACCAACACACGCTCGCCCACCAGCCGCTCCACGGCCACGCCGTACAGTTGCTCGCGCTCACGGATTACCACCACCCGCAGGCTGGCTTCGTCACTTTGCCCGGCTGGGCGGTTGAGCAACTGGCTGGCCGCCACCAGGCCAATGTGCCGGCCTTCGTGCCAGAAGTGCTGACGGCCTTCGATCTGAACGATCTGTTCAGCGGTCACTTCCAGCGTGCGTTCGATATGGGCCAGCGGGAAGGCGTAGGCTTCACCGCCCACCTCGACCACCAGGCTACGCACCACCGACAGGGTCAGCGGCACCTGCAAGTGGAAGCGACAGCCCTGCCCCGCCACCTGCGTCAGCTCGATCGAGCCGCGCAGTTCGCGAACCATGTGCTGCACCGCATCCAGCCCCACACCGCGCCCGGACACTTCGGTGACCTTGTCACGCAAGCTGAAACCGGGCAGGAACAGGAACGTCAGCAGCTCCGCATCGCTCATCCGCGCCACCGTGTCGGCAGGTGACAGGGCGCGCTCGACGATGCTGCTGCGCAGGCGCTCCAGGTCGATGCCGGCACCATCGTCGATCAACTCCAGGCTGAGCATGCCTGCCTGGTGCGAAGCGCGCAGGCGGATCACGCCCTCGTCTGGCTTGCCCGCCAGCAGCCGCCTTTCTGGCAGTTCGATACCGTGGTCGACGGCATTGCGTAACAGGTGGGTCAGGGGCGCTTCGAGCTTTTCCAGCACATCGCGGTCGACCTGGGTCTTCTCGCCGTCCACCACCAGTCGCACCGGTTTTCCCAGCGAGCGCCCAAGGTCACGCACCATACGGCTTTGCCCGGTCAACACGTCGGCGAACGGGCGCATCCGGCAGGCCAGGGCGGTGTCGTAGAGCAACTGCGCACGCTGGCTGGCCTGCCAGCCGAACTCGTCCAGGTCGGCCGCCTGCTGCTGCAGGATCTGCTGGGTTTCCGCCAGCAGCCGCTGGGTTTGCGCCAGGGCTTCGAGCACCTCGCTGCTTTGGCCACTGTCCTCCAGTTGCATGCGCAGGCCGTCGAGCGCCTGCATGCCCTGACCGTGCATGCGTTTGAGGCGCTGCAAGGTGGCCAGGTATGGCTTGAGCCGCTGGGTTTCCACGAGCGACTTGCTGGACAAGTCGAGCAGGCTGTTAAGACGGTCGGCGGTGACACGCAGTACCCGCTCGGCCCCTTCGCCAACGCGCTTGCCGGGCTTGCGCCGCAGGACAGGCTCGGGCTCCGGCTCGGGTTCAGCCGGGTCGACTGGCACTACCAGCGGTTCAGACGGCAAGGTCGCCACATGCGGTTCCGCTTGCAGCGGGGCGGCCAGCGGCACCGCAGGCACGGTCGCAGCGCCTGGGTCGAGCAAGCTGGCCATTTGTGCAAGAAATACCGGCAAGGTCGCCTGCGCCACGGCATCGCCTGGTGTGGCGATGCGCATTAGCAAGTCGGTCCCCTGCAACAGCGCGTCGATATGCTCGGCGCTCAACCGCAAGCGGCCCTCCTGGGCGGCTACCAGGCAATCTTCCATAACGTGGGCGACACTCACGCCGGCATCCACCCCGACGATACGCGCGGCCCCCTTCAACGAATGGGCGGCGCGCATGCAGGCCTCAAGCTGGTCGGCCTGGGTGGGGTTGCGCTCCAACGCCATCAGGCCGGCGCTGAGCACCTGGGTTTGCGCCTCGGCCTCCAGGCTGAACAGTTCGAGCAACGATGCATCGCGCATTTGCTCTGGGGTCATGACAGGCTCCGCTGCACGGCAGACAGTAAATGTTGATCGTCCAGCACTCGCACGCTGCGCCCACGCCACTGCAGCACTGCGGCAGTGAAGCGCGTGGCGTCCTGGCCACTGCCCAGCAGCAGCGGGTCGAGCCGGTGAATACCGTCGATTTCCTCTACGGCCATTACCACAGGGCCACCTTCGGCAGCCAGAATCAGCATGCGTGGCATCGCCCTGCCGCTACGTTGTTCGTCGGTGCCGGCTTGTACGCCCAGCAAATCGGCCAGTGACAGACACGGCACCAGGGCACCGCGAACATTGGCAACCCCCTGCAACACCCGCGAGCGCTGGTGCGGCAGCGAATGCACAGCCTGCAACGGGGCGATTTCGGCCAGGCTGGCGGTGGCCAGTGCCAACCACTCTTCGCCCAGGCGGAACAACAGCATGGAACGGCCGGTGTTTTCTTCAACCGGCTGCGCCGCCGCGGCCTGGTGGTCCTGCATCAGCGCGTAGCGGTCAAGCAGGCGTGTGGCCGCAGCCGCATACACGTCGCAATTGCGGCAGTGCACATGACGCGCCAACAGCGGGCATTGCTTGTCGCCGTGCACACCAATACGGTTCCAGCAATCGTCGATGTGCGCGTCGTCTTCGGCGAGTAGCTGCATCGCAGTGTCACCCTTCATCGTTCAGGCTCCCGGCCAACCCGCGCTGCACGCTCCTGCAGGCGTCGGGCACCGGCCTGGTCGCCCTGGGCCGCCAGCAAGGCCGCCAGGTGCACCAGCGCCTCAGGGTGTTGCGGCTCAAGGTACAGCGCCTTGCGGTAGTGGGTCAGTGCCTGTTGCGCATCGCCGTCGGTATCACTGAGCAACCCCAGCCAGTAGTAAACCTGTGCCGACGGCGCGTACTGGCCCAGGTAGCGCTGGCATTCGGCACGCGCCTGTTCGCTGGCGCCAGCATTGGCAAGCCGGGCGATACTGGCCAGCAGTTCGTTTGCGTCCTCGCGTTTGGGTTCGCGGGCCGGCGCGGGTCTAGCGACTACCGGTACTGCCCGTAACGGACGCGGCAATGGCGCGGCGGGGGGTGGATAACCCACCGGGGCGTGCGGTAGCACGGTACGCCGTGCAGGTTGTGCCGGGGCCAAGGCCTGTGGGGCGCTACTGCCTTCTTGGCGCACGTAGGCGAACGATTGGGCAATGCCCAGCGGGCGCATTCCCATCCGCGCCAGCAAGCTGCCTTCGGCCGGGCCGATGAACAATACACCCTGCGGATGCAGCAGACGCTTGAGCACTTCGAACACACGCTGCTGGGTCGCCACGTCAAAGTAGATCAACAGGTTGCGGCAGAACACGAAGTCGTACAGGCCATCGCGGGTGGCCAACGCCGGGTCAAGCACATTGCCCACTTGCAGGCTCACTTGCCGCTGCACCCGCTCATGCAGGCGATGGCCTTCGTCGAGGGCATCGAAGTAGCGCTCGCGAAAGCCTAGGTCGCTGCCCCGGAAGGCGTTGCGCCCGTATACGGCCTTCCCGGCCTTGGCCACCGAATTGGGGCTGATGTCCATGCCGTCGATCAGGAACGCCCCCGGCGCGATGCCGGCGTCGAGCAGGGCCATGGCCAGCGAATAGGGCTCCTCGCCTGTCGAGCATGGCAGGCTGAGCAGGCGCAGTGGCCGTGCTCCGGCCAATTCGGCCAGGCGTTTGTGTGCCAGGCTAGCCAGGGCTGTGAAGGATTCCGGGTAGCGGAAGAACCAGGTTTCCGGGACGATCACCGCTTCGATCAACGCCTGTTGCTCATCGGCCGACTGCTGCAGGCGCAGCCAGTAATCATCCAGGTCGATGGCGTTCATGGCCACGCAACGCTGGCGCAGCGCGCGCTCGACCATGGGCGCACCCACCGATTCGACGTCCAGGCCAATGCGCTCGCGCAAGAAGCGGAAGAAACGTTCGTTCATGTCGGCATCCCTGTCGGCTCGACCGTGTACAGCAGTTGGTGCACGGCATCAGGCAACAGATCGTTGACTTCGATGCGTTGCAGCAGGCCTTGGTCATCCTGGCGTACCGGCCCCAGGTACGGGGCTTCGCCGCTGTCCACACCATAGGGCTGGAACTCGTCGGGGCGGCAGCGCAACGTCTCGGTGGCCTGCTCCAGAATCAGTCCCAGTTGCAGGCCACCCCGATAATGCACCAACACCAGACGGGTACTGGTACGGTGTGCCGCAGGCTGGCCAAAACTCAGCGCAGCAAGGTCGATCACCGGTACCAGTTGCCCACGATGGGAAAGGATCCCCGCGACCCAGCCCGGTGCCTGGGCTATCGGTTTGAGCGGCTGGCGCGGCAACACCTCGATGACCTCGTGCACGCTCAGGGCAAAACGCTGTTCCCCGATACAAAACTGCAGGTACAGCGCCCCTTTGGCGTTGTCCGCCCGTGCGGCGTGCGGGTGCAAGTCGTTCATCGCGGTCAGACTTTGAAGCGCGACACGCCGCCACGCAGGCCAGCGGCCACCTGGCTCAGCTCATCGATGGCAAAACTGGCCTGGCGCAGCGACTCAACAGTCTGGGTGCTGGCATCGCTGAGCTGGGCCAGCGCCTGGTTGATCTGCTCGGCACCGGTGGCCTGGGCCTGCATGCCTTCGTTGACCATCAGCACACGCGGCGCCAAAGCCTGCACCTGGTGAATGATCTGGCTGAGCTGCTCGCCCACCTGTTGCACCTCGAACATGCCGCGGCGCACCTCTTCGGAGAACTTGTCCATGCCCATGACCCCGGCCGATACCGCCGACTGGATCTCGCGCACCATCTGCTCGATGTCGTAGGTGGCCACGGCGGTCTGGTCGGCCAGGCGGCGCACTTCAGTGGCCACCACGGCAAAACCACGGCCATACTCGCCGGCTTTTTCCGCCTCGATGGCAGCGTTGAGCGACAGCAGGTTGGTCTGGTCGGCGACCTTGACGATGGTCACCACCATCTGGGTGATGTTGCTGGCCTTTTCATTGAGGATGCCGAGTTTGGCATTGACCAGGTCGGCAGCGCCCATCACTTGGTGCATGGTCTCCTCCATGCGCGCCAGGCCCTGCTGGCCGGAGCCTGCAAGGCTGGAGGCCTGGTCGGCGGCCGAGGTGACTTCGGTCATGGTGCGCACCAGGTCACGCGAGGTGGCGGCAATCTCCCGCGAGGTAGCGCCAATTTCCGTGGTGGTGGCGGCCGTCTCGGTAGCGGTGGCTTGCTGTTGTTTGGATGTAGCGGCGATTTCAGTGACCGAAGTGGTTACCTGCACCGACGAGCGCTGGGCCTGGGCCACCAGGTTGGCCAGTGCCTCGGCCATTTCGTTGAAACCGCTTTCGATGGCGCCAAACTCGTCTTTGCGGTCCAGGCTCAGGCGCATGCTCAGGTCGCCGGAGCGCAGCTTGTCGAGGGCGTGAACAATGCGCTGCATCGGGGCGGTGATGGCACGCATCAGCAACAGGCCGCAAATGCCGGCGGCGACGATCGCCAGCAACAGCGAAACCACCATGCTGCCTTTGGCCGTGCTCACGGCACTGACGATTTCGCTGGTGGCCGCGTCGGCAGAAGCCCGGTTGTTCTCGATCACTTCATTCAGGTGCTTGCGCCCGTCTACCCAGGCAGGGGTGAGTACATCGGTAATCAGCCGCTGGGCTTCGTCGTAGTTGTGCTGGCGATAAGCATCCAGTACCTGGCCTATCAGCTTCATGTAGTTTTCTTCGAGCTGAACGAAGGCGTCGAAGCGGGTCTGGTCGTCTTTCTCCTGAATGGTGGCCTGGTAGCTGGCCATGTGTTGCTTGAGCCTGTCTTCAAAGCTCTTGAACAGCTCCATGTCAGCCGAAGTGATTTCGCGGTGGTTGGACAGGCCCACTAGTTGCTGGCTGGTGACATAGCTGTCGACCCAGGCACTGCGGATCATCGAGCTGTAGTAGACCCCGGGAATGCTGTCGGTCCCCACCGCCTCTTCGGCGGTTTCGATGGCAACCAACCGCGAGTAGGCGGCCACGATCATCAACAACATGATGGCGATGATCACGGCGAAACTTGCCAGGATCCGTTGGCGCAAGGTCCAGTTCTTCACATTCAGCCCTCAGGAATTCACAACGAGCGGGAAAAATCCCCGAAGTATAGCCCAGAGGCCTTACAGATTTGCGGGTTAAGTGAGGCCAAACGCACAGCAGTCGAAGTTTTTGTAGGAGCGGCACGATCCCGACACAAGGCCGCTCCTACACACGTTCTGCGCCGACTATTGGCCGGTGGCGAGACGGGCCTGGCTCTCCAGCTCCTGGCGCAGCGCCGGGTCCAGCCGCAGTTGGCGGGCGAGTTCATCCAGGTAGGCACGCTCCATGAAGTTTTCCTGGTCGACCATCAACACGCTGGCCAGGTACATCTCGGCCGCCATCTCTGGTGTTTGCGCAGCGCGGGCGACCTCGGCCGGGTCCAGCGGCTTGTTCAGTTCGGCATGCAGCCAGTGCTGCAGTTCGCGGTCGCTGTCCAGGCGGGTGAACTCACCTTCGATCAGCGCCCGCTCGCGCTCATCGATGTGGCCATCGGACTTGGCCGCCGCCACCAGCGCCCGCAGCACGGCCTGGCTGTGCTGCTCGGCCTGGGCGGGCGGCAGGCGGTCGACGGTTTGCGGTTCGGCTACGGCCACCCGCTGGTTGGCCTGCCAGTTGCCGTAGGCTTTATAGGCCAGCACCCCCAGCGCGGCCAGGCCACCGTAGGTCAGGGCCTTGCCGCCGTACTTGCGGGCCTTCTTGCTACCCAGCAACAGGCCCAGTGCCCCGCCACCCAACAGGCCGCCACCGGCTCCGGACAACAGCCCGCCAAGCCCACCGGCAGCGCCCCCAGCCTTGCTGGCGCCCCCTTGCTTTTCGAGCAGTTGCTGGCCGGATTTGAGGAGTTGATCAAGCAAGCCCCGGGTGTTCATTCGCGTGTCTCCACGTAAGAAAATTCAATCGCCAGAGTAAGGCTTGGCGCAGTACACGCCATCGTGGATTTGCTTCGGGATGTTGCATTGGCTGGCAAAAAGCCAACTAGACTCGATATCGCCAATACCTCGCGCAACCGCACTACGCTTATAACAATTGCTTCACGGCTTGCTTGATGACTGCCCCGACCAAGATCTCCAAGAAGAGGGAACACCATGTCAGTGCACAAGACCGCATTGCTCAGCGCCATGACGGGCGCCGTGCTGGCCAGCGCCAGCCTGCAGGCTGCCGAACCGCCCAAGGCCCTGGGGCCTGGCGAGGGGCGCCTGGATATCGTCGCCTGGCCGGGCTACATCGAGCGCGGTGAAAGCGACAAAGCCTACGACTGGGTGACCGGTTTCGAGAAGGAAACCGGCTGCAAGGTCAGCGTGAAAACGGCCGCCACCTCGGATGAAATGGTCAGCCTGATGACCAAGGGCGGTTACGACCTGGTCACTGCCTCGGGCGATGCTTCGCTGCGGCTGATCGTGGGCAAGCGCGTGCAACCGATCAATACCGCACTGATCCCCAACTGGAAAAACCTCGACCCGCGCTTGCAGAACGGTGGCTGGTACGTGGTCGACAAGCAGATTTATGGCACCCCGTACCAGTGGGGGCCGAACGTGCTGCTGTACAACACCAATACCTTCAAGCAGCCCCCCACCAGCTGGGGCGTGGTGTTCGAGCCGCAGAACCTGCCCGACGGCAAGCCGAACAAAGGCCGCGTGCAGGCCTACGACGGGCCGATCTACATCGCCGACGCAGCGCTGTACCTGAAATCGGCCAAGCCGGAGCTGGGCATCAAGGACCCGTACGAGCTGAACGAGGCACAGTACAAGGCCGTGCTGGAGCTGCTGCGCCAGCAGCAACCGCTGATCCACCGTTACTGGCATGACGCCACGGTACAGATGAGCGATGTGAAGAACGAAGGCGTGGTCGCCTCCAGTTCCTGGGGCTACATGGTCAATGGCCTGAAGGCCGAGAACCAGCCAGTGGCCTCGACCATTCCCAAGGAAGGTGCGACCGGCTGGGCCGACACCACCATGCTGCACAGCGAGGCCAAGCACCCCAACTGCGCCTACAAATGGATGGACTGGTCGCTGCAGCCGAAGGTGCAGGGTGACGTGGCGGCCTGGTTCGGCTCGTTGCCGGCGGTGCCGGCAGCATGTACCGGTAGCGAGCTGCTGGGCGCCGAGGGGTGCAAGACCAACGGGTTCGACAACTTCGACAAGATCGCCTTCTGGAAAACCCCGCAGGCCCAGGGAGGCAAGTTCGTGCCTTATAGCCGCTGGACGCAGGATTACATTGCGATCATGGGTGGTCGCTGAGGTTGCCTGAATGCCTGTAACGGCCCCTTCGCGGGCACGCCCGCGAAGGGGCCGCACAGGAGAACATTGATGTCCGGAGCCCACGCATGCCCCTAGCCGTCCAGTTCACCCAGGTTTCCCGCACCTTCGGCGAGGTCAAGGCTGTCGACCAGGTCAGCATCGACATCATCGATGGCGAGTTCTTCTCCATGCTCGGCCCTTCCGGCTCGGGCAAGACCACCTGCCTGCGCCTGATCGCCGGCTTTGAACAACCCTCCAGCGGCTCGATCCGTATCCACGGTGTCGAGGCCGCTGGTGTGCCGCCCTACCAGCGTGACGTCAACACCGTGTTCCAGGACTACGCCCTGTTCCCGCACATGAACGTGCTGGACAACATCGCCTATGGCCTGAAAGTAAAAGGCGTGGCCAAGGCCGAGCGCCACAGCCGTGCCGAAGAAGCACTGGCCATGGTGGCTCTGGCCGGCTACGGCGCGCGCAAGCCGGCGCGGCTGTCCGGTGGCCAGCGCCAGCGCGTGGCTCTGGCCCGGGCGCTGGTCAACCGGCCCCGGGTACTGCTGCTAGACGAGCCGCTGGGCGCACTGGACCTGAAGCTACGCGAACAGATGCAAGGCGAAATGAAAAAACTGCAACGCCAGTTGGGTATCACCTTCATCTTCGTCACCCACGACCAGACCGAGGCACTGTCGATGTCCGACCGGGTTGCGGTGTTCAACCGCGGCCGCATCGAGCAGGTCGACACACCGCGCAACCTGTACATGAAGCCTGCCACCACCTTCGTCGCCGAGTTCGTTGGCACCTCCAACGTGGTGCGTGGCGAACTGGCCGTGGCACTCAATGGCAGCTCGGCGCCCTTCTCCATCCGACCCGAGCACATCCGCCTGGGCGACCCGGTGGTAACCAGCCATGAGGTGCAAGTGAGCGGCGTACTACGCGATGTGCAGTACCAGGGCAGCGCCACCCGCTATGAGCTGCAGCTGGACAACGGCCAACTGTTGGCGGTAAGCCAGGCCAACGACCGCTGGCAAGCACCAGCACAGGCCTGGCAGCCTGGTCAACAGGTGCTGGCACACTGGCCCCGCGAAGCCATGACGGTGCTGCAGGAAACCGAGGCCCGCTGACATGAGTGCACTGCGTAGCCTGTCCAACCTGCTGTACCGGCGCCCCAACCTGTACCTGGCACTGCTGCTAGTACCGCCGCTGACCTGGTTTGGCGCGATCTACCTGGGCTCGTTGCTGAACCTACTGTGGCAGGGCTTCTATACCTTTGACGACTTCACCATGGCGGTGGCCCCGGACCTCACCCTGGGCAACTTCGCCGCGCTGTTCAACCCGTCGAACTTCGACATCATCCTGCGCACCCTGGGCATGGCCGTGGCCGTGTCGTTGGCCAGCGCGGTGCTGGCCTTCCCCATCGCCTATTACATGGCGCGCTACACCAGCGGCAAGACCAAGGCGTTTTTCTACATCGCGGTGATGATGCCGATGTGGGCCAGCTACATCGTCAAGACCTATGCCTGGACCCTGCTGCTGGCCAAGGGCGGCGTGGCGCAGTGGTTTGTCCAGCAGCTGCACCTGGACGGGCTGCTGCAAGCGGTGCTGGCCGTGCCGGGCGTGGGCGGCAGCACGCTGTCGACCTCCCACCTGGGGCGCTTCATGGTGTTCGTGTACATCTGGCTGCCGTTCATGATCCTGCCGATCCAGGCCTCGCTGGAGCGCCTGCCGCCTTCACTGCTGCAGGCCTCGGCAGACCTCGGCGCACGGCCTGGGCAAACCTTCGTCCAGGTGATCTTGCCGCTTTCGATTCCGGGCATTGCGGCCGGCTCGATCTTCACGTTCTCGCTCACCCTGGGCGACTTCATCGTGCCGCAACTGGTCGGCCCGCCCGGCTATTTCATCGGCAGCATGGTCTATGCCCAGCAAGGGGCGATCGGCAACATACCGATGGCTGCCGCGTTCACTTTGGTGCCGATCGTGCTGATTGCGGTGTACCTGTCCATCGTCAAGCGCCTGGGGGCCTTCGATGCACTCTGAAAAAGCATCAACGGGGCTGCGCCTGGCGGCCTGGGGCGGGTTGCTGTTTTTGCATTTTCCGATCCTGATCATCTTCCTGTACGCCTTCAACACCGAAGACGCGGCGTTCAGTTTCCCACCCAAGGGTTTTACCTTGAAATGGTTCGCCGTAGCCTTCGCCCGGCCCGATGTACTGGAGGCAATCAAGCTGTCGCTACAGGTGGCCTGCCTGGCCACGCTAATCGCCCTGGTCCTCGGCACGCTGGCCTCGGCGGCGCTGTATCGGCGCAATTTCTTTGGCAAGGAGAGCATTTCGCTGATGCTGATCCTGCCCATCGCCCTGCCCGGCATCATCACCGGTATAGCCCTGCTTTCAGCGTTCAAGACCTTGGGTATCGAACCCGGCGTGTTCACCATCGTGGTCGGCCACGCCACGTTCTGCGTGGTCATCGTCTACAACAACGTGATCGCCCGCCTGCGGCGCACCTCGCAAAGCCTGATCGAAGCCTCGATGGACCTGGGCGCCGATGGCTGGCAAACCTTCCGCTACATCATCCTGCCCAACCTCGGCTCGGCGCTGCTGGCCGGCGGCATGCTGGCCTTTGCCCTGTCGTTCGATGAAATCATCGTCACCACCTTCACTTCCGGCCACGAACGCACCCTGCCGATCTGGCTGCTCAACCAGCTCAGCCGCCCACGCGACGTGCCGGTGACCAACGTGGTCGCCATGCTGGTGATGCTGGTGACCATGCTGCCGATCCTTGGCGCCTATTACCTGACCCGCGGCGGTGAAAGCGTCGCGGGCAGTGGCAAATGACCCTGGAGGAGTCCCCCGATGCAAACGCAGATGCTGATCAATGGCCAACTGGTCGCTGGCCAAGGCCCGGCCTGGACCGTGCTCAACCCGGCGCTGGGCACTGCCCTGGCGCAGATCAATGAAGCCACCGAAGCCCAGGTGGACAGCGCCGTGCGCGCCGCCGACCAGGCCTTCGACAGCTGGTCGCAAACCAGCCCCAAGGACCGCTCGCAAGCCTTGCTGGCGCTGGCGGATGCCATCGAAGCCCATGGCGATGAACTGGCCCGGCTTGAATCGCAGAACTGCGGCAAGCCGCTGAGTGCCGCGTTGAATGACGAAATCCCGGCCATTGCCGACGTGTTCCGCTATTTTGCCGGTGCCGCGCGCTGCCTGGGCGGTTCGGCGGCCGGCGAGTACCTGCCGGGCCACACCTCGATGATCCGCCGCGACCCGCTGGGCGTGGTGGCTTCGATCGCCCCGTGGAACTACCCGTTGATGATGCTGGCCTGGAAGATCGCCCCCGCTCTGGCCGCTGGCAACACCGTGGTGATCAAGCCTTCCGAATTGACCCCACTGACCGCCCTGCGCCTGGGTGAGCTGTCTCAGGACCTGCTGCCACCGGGCGTACTGAACATCCTGTTCGGCCGCGGCCAGACGGTGGGCAACCCGCTGGTCAATCACCCCAAGGTGCGCATGGTGTCGCTGACCGGTTCGATCCCTACCGGCGCGCACATCATCAGCGCCACCGCCGACAGCGTGAAACGCATGCACATGGAACTGGGTGGCAAGGCCCCGGTGCTGGTGTTCGACGATGCCGACATCGACGCTGCCGTTGATGGCATCCGCACCTTCGGCTTCTACAACGCCGGCCAGGACTGCACCGCCGCCTGCCGCCTGTATGTGCAGGACGGGATCTACGAGCGCTTTGTCGAGCGCCTGGGTGAAGCCGTCGCAAGCCTCAAACCCGGCCTGCAAGATGCCGAGGACACCGAGCTGGGGCCACTGATCAGTGCCCAGCACCGCGACAAGGTAGCCGGCCTGGTACAGCGCGCCATCGCCCAGCCGCACATTCGCCTGGTGACGGGGGGGCAAGGTGATCGATGGCGAGGGCTTCTTCTTCGAGCCGACGGTGCTGGCCGATGCCCAGCAGGATGACGAGATCGTGCGCAATGAAGTGTTCGGCCCGGTGGTGTCGGTCACCCGCTTCACCGACGAAGCGCAGGCACTGGAGTGGGCCAACGACTCCAACTACGGCCTGGCCTCATCGGTATGGACCCGCGACACCGGCCGCGCCCACCGCCTGGCAGCGCGCTTGCAGTATGGCTGCACCTGGGTGAACACCCACTTCATGCTGGTGAGCGAAATGCCCCATGGCGGGCAGAAGCATTCGGGGTACGGGAAGGACATGTCGATGTATGGGCTGGAGGACTACACCTGTGTGCGGCATGTGATGATCAAGCATTGAGGAAGGCTCTGGAGTAGGGCGTTAGATTTGTATGGCCTGAGAAATCGAGCGCCGCCCGCGCGGCGCATCGCGAGCTGCGCTCGCTCCTACGTTTGTTTCGGGCCTGTTATGCCTGTGACAGACGCGCGCGACCACCTTGTTTGTATGACGCGATATAGAGCCATGCGCCAAAGCGTTCGCGCACAAACTTCACAGGAGTAATTGGCCTGAAACTAACGTAGGAGCGAGCGCAGCTCGCGATGCGCCGCGCGGGCGGCGCTCGATTTCAGCCCTACACAAAATTTTTGCCAACCACCCGCAAGCCGACAATGCTAGTCGCGCAGATCCGACTCGTGAATCGGGTTGGCCCGGCTGGTCGCACGTTGGTACTGCGCGGGCCAGGTAGCTTTGTTACCGCCCAGGTCATCATCGGCATGTAGCGGCCAGTATGGGTCGCGCAGCAGTTCGCGGGCGAGGAAGATGATGTCGGCCTGGCCGGTCCGCAAAATGTGCTCGGCCTGAGCCGGTTCGGTGATCATGCCCACGGTGCCGGTGGCGATTTCCGATTCCTTGCGCACGCGTTCGGCGAAGCGGGTCTGATAGCCGGGGCCGGTAGGGATCTCGGCGTTTACCGAAGTGCCGCCGGAAGATACGTCGATCAGGTCGACACCCAAACCGCGCAGTCGGCGGGCCAGTTCGACGGTTTCATCGGGGTTCCAGCCGTCTTCGACCCAATCGGTTGCCGATACCCGCACCAACAGCGGCAATTCGGCCGGCCAGATCTTGCGCACGGCCTCGACCACTTGCAGGGTCAGGCGGATGCGGTTCTCGAAGCAGCTGCCGTACTCGTCGCGGCGCTGGTTACTCAACGGGGACAGGAACTGATGCAACAGGTAGCCATGGGCCGCATGGATTTCGACCACCTTGAAACCGGCCTTCAAGGCGCGCTCGGTCGAGGCGACGAAGGCAGCGATCACACCCTGGATCTCGTCGTGGTTCAATTCACGTGGCGGCGTGTGTTGTGGGTCGAACGCAATCTTTGATGGCCCTACTGGCTGCCAGCCACCGTCTTCGAGCTTCACACTGCCCTGCTTGCCCAGCCATGGGCGATAGGTACTGGCCTTGCGCCCGGCGTGGGCCAGCTGGATACCAGGCACGGCACCTTGTGCGGTGATGAAGCGGGTAATACGTTGCAGCGGGGCGATCTGAGCGTCGTCCCACAGGCCAAGGTCTTCGGCGGTGATGCGGCCATCCGCGGTGACCGCCACGGCTTCAGTGATAACCAGGCCTGCACCACCCACGGCGCGGCTGCCCAAATGAACAAGGTGCCAATCGTTGGCCAGGCCATCGACGGCGGAATACTGGCACATCGGTGACACAGCGATGCGGTTGGGCAGGGTCAGCTGACGCAGGGTGTAAGGCTCGAGCAGCAGGCTCATGAGGGCACCTCCCAAGGACTCCAATGGTGATCCGGCCCGGACACTCAATTGCACGTCCCTGGCCCAGGTCCGGTCATAACTTCAGACTAGACCAGAATGGGTGGGGGGTAGGTGCTGGATGGTGGTTGGCTCGAAAGTGATGTCGCCTGTGAGATCGAGCGCCGCGCGGGCGGCGCTCTATCTCCGTCACACCACAAAAATCAAGGCGAACCCCGCGAGACCCTCAGCGTGGCTCCATGTGGGCAATCATCAACTGCACACTTTCATTCCCACGAAACTCGTTCACATCCAGCTTGTAGGCCAGCTCGACCCAGCGCACGGTCGGGTTCGGCCACACTTCGCGGTCGATGCCGAAGGCAATACCGTCCAGCCGCACCGAACCGCACTCGCTCTTGAGCACCACCTTCAGATGCCGTTCGCCCACCACACGCTGCTCCACCAGCTGGAACACGCCATGGAACAGCGGCTCTGGGAAGTGCTGGCCCCAAGGGCCGGCGTGGCGCAAGGCTTTGGCCAGGTCGAGGTGGAACTCTTCCACGGCCAGGCTGCCATCGGACAGCAACCGGCCGGTGAGGTCTTCTTCACGCAACTGGCGCCGCACTTCTTCGTCGAATGCTTCGGCAAATGCGGGGAAATTGCCCTCGGGCAACGACAGCCCCGCTGCCATGGCGTGGCCGCCGAACTTGCTGATCAGCTCGGGGTGGCGGGCCGCTACGGCATCCAGCGCGTCACGGATGTGGAACCCCGGCACCGAACGCGCCGAACCTTTGAGCATGCCCTCGCCGGCATCGGCAAAAGCGATAGTCGGCCGGTGATAACGTTCTTTCAGGCGCGAAGCCAGAATACCGATCACGCCTTGGTGCCAATCTGCATCGAACAGGCACAGGCCATAAGGCATGGACTCGACCGGCAGGTCCTTGAGCTGGGCCAGGGCTTCGCGCTGCATGCCCTGCTCGATGGACTTGCGGTCCTGGTTCAGGTCGTCCAGCTGCTGAGCCATGTCCTGGGCCAGGGCCGCGTCTTCGCACAGCAGGCACTCGATGCCCAGGCTCATGTCGTCCAGGCGCCCGGCAGCGTTCAACCGAGGGCCAAGGATGAAACCCAGGTCGGTCGAGGTGATGCGCCGGTGGTCACGGCGGGCCACTTCCAGAATGGCTTTCAGCCCTGGCCGGGCACGGCCGGCGCGAATACGCTCGAGGCCCTGGTGCACCAGAATGCGGTTGTTGGCATCCAGCGGTACCACATCGGCGACGCTGCCCAGCGCGACCAGGTCGAGCAGTTCGCCGATGTTCGGCTGCGGTTGCGTCTCGTAGCGTCCCAAGCTGCGCAAGCGCGCGCGCAGGGCCATCAGCACATAGAAGATCACCCCGACCCCGGCCAGCGCCTTGCTCGGGAACGTACAGCCCGGCTGGTTGGGGTTGATGATGGCGTCGGCGTCAGGCAGTTGCTGACCCGGCAGATGATGGTCGGTGACCAGTACCTTGAGCCCGGCAGCCTTAGCAGCGGCCACACCCTCAACACTGGAAATGCCGTTGTCCACAGTAATCAGCAATTGCGGCTGACGCTGCAGCGCCACCTCGACGATTTCCGGGGTCAGGCCGTAGCCGTACTCGAACCGGTTGGGCACCAGGTAATCGACATGGGCCGCGCCCAGCAGGCGCAGGCCCAGCACCCCGACAGTGCTGGCGGTGGCACCATCGGCATCGAAGTCACCCACAATCAGGATACGTTGGCGCTGGTCGAGGGCCTCGACCAGCAGGTTAACACCGGCCTCGATGCCCTTGAGCTGCTGATACGGCAGCAGACGCGCCAGGCTTTTGTCCAGCTCGGCCTCGCTTTGCACGCCACGGGCGGCGTACAGGCGGGTCAGCAAGGGAGGCAGGTTACCCAGGAATGGCAGGGTCGGCGGCAGGGGGCGAGGTTCGATACGCATGGGTTGCTTCAGCCACGCTCACCGAGCAGCCACTGCAGTTGCACTTCATGCTGGCCACGGTCGTCAGTCACGAACACCGTGCCTTCGCTGATCATCACGTCCCACTTGATGCTGCGCGGCATGTCGGTGGCCAGGGTTTCCAGCACTTCCTGTGGCACGGCAGCAATGCTCAGGTTCTTCAGGTTCTTGACCGCGCTCACCACTTTGCCTTCCCACACGCGCAGGCTGCCGTAGGCCAGCAGGCTGGTGCGCTCGGTACGGCGCGAGCACCAGGTCAGGCGGTCGGCATCGGGTTGGCCGACTTCGATCCAGTGCAGCACGCGGTCGTCCAGGCTCTTTTCCCACAGCGCCGGCTCATCGACATCCGACAGGCCACGGCCAAACGACAAGTTCTCGTTGTACCAAAGCGCGTACGCCAACAAACGAACTGCCATACGCTCTTCGGTTTCCGACGGGTGACGAGCGATGGTTTGCTTGACGCTTTCGTAGACGTTGCGATCGAGGTCGGTGAGATTCAATTCGAACTTGTAGGTGGTGGACGGCTGGGCCATGGTCGAGGGGCTTCGTGCAAAAGAAAAGTGGCACAGTCTAACCCATCCGCACCGTCCATGCGCCGCAGCAGTACCCGGCGAAACCGACGTGTGATAAAACCACGGCTCTGCCCAGCTGCCACGGATGCCCCATGTCGACGCCCAGCAAACCCCTCGCCGGCCTTAAAGTTGTGGAACTCGGCACGCTGATTGCCGGGCCGTTCGCCTCACGCATCTGTGCCGAATTCGGTGCAGAAGTGATCAAGGTCGAGTCTCCGGATGGCGGCGACCCGCTGCGCAAGTGGCGCAAGCTGTATGAGGGCACTTCGCTGTGGTGGTTCGTGCAGGCGCGCAACAAGCAGTCGCTCACGCTTAACCTCAAGCACCCCGAAGGCCGCGAGGTGCTGAAAAAACTGCTGGCCCAAGCCGACATTCTGATCGAAAACTTCCGCCCGGGCGTGCTCGAAAAGCTCGGCCTGGGCTGGGATGTGCTGCATGCCCTTAACCCGCGTCTGGTCATGGTACGCCTGTCGGGCTTTGGCCAGACCGGGCCGATGAAAGACCAGCCCGGCTTCGGCGCGGTGGGCGAGTCGATGGGTGGTCTGCGCTACATTACCGGCTTCGACGACCGCCCGCCGGTGCGCACGGGCATTTCCATCGGTGACTCAATTGCTGCCCTGTGGGGGGTGATT
Source organism: Pseudomonas sp. FYR_2 (assembly GCF_043106425.1). NCBI lineage: Bacteria > Pseudomonadati > Pseudomonadota > Gammaproteobacteria > Pseudomonadales > Pseudomonadaceae > Pseudomonas > Pseudomonas sp. FYR_2. The sequence goes on along the minus strand of NZ_JBICMM010000035.1, from coordinate 107,780 downwards.
GGCGCGTTAATGGCGCTGCGCCACCATGAGGTCAATGGCGGCCAGGGCCAGGTTGTGGACGTGGCGCTGTATGAGGCGATCTTCGCCATGATGGAAAGCATGGTGCCGGAATTCGATGTGTTCGGGTTTATCCGCGAGCGCACCGGCAACATCATGCCGGGCATCACACCCTCCTCCATCCACACCAGCGCCGACGGCAAGCATGTGCAAATTGGCGCCAACGGCGATGCCATCTTCAAACGTTTCATGCTGGCGATTGGCCGCACCGACCTGGCGGATGACCCTACCCTGGCCACCAATGATGGCCGCGACCTGCGCCGTGACGAACTCTACGGAGTGATTGACCGCTGGGCCAACAGCCTGCCGCTGGACCAACTGATGCAGGTGCTGACCACGGCAGAGGTGCCTGCCAGCCGCATCTACTCGGCCGAGGACATGTTCAATGACCCGCAATACCTGGCACGAGAGATGTTCCTGCAGGCCAAGTTGCCGGATGGCAAGCCGTTCCGCACGCCGGGCATCGTGCCCAAGCTGTCGGATACACCTGGCTCCACCGAGTGGGTCGGCCCGGCGCTGGGCGAACACACCGAGGCACTGCTCACCCGCCTGGGCTATGACGCAGCGGCCATTGCCGGCCTGCGCCAGGCCGGCGCGGTCTGAAGCCTGCCGCTGCCCTTGCCGATGCGCGCTGCCTGCTGGCTACGCCACCTGATCCTGCTGTGCGGGCTACTGCCCGCATTGCTCATGCAATCTGCCAGCGCCAAGGAGCGCATCTTCTGGCTGGTGCGCGACCTGCCACCCTTCACCATTTTCGAAGGCCCGCAAAAAGGCCAAGGGGTGATCGACCAGCTATTGCCGCTGCTGACCAGGCAGATGGCCGAGTACGACCACACCATCGTGCGGGTGAACCGTGCACGCGGCATCCAGATGCTGCAAGACCGCAACACATTCACCTGCGACCCGACCCTGCTATGGACCCCGGAACGAGCCAGATATGCGCTTTTTTCCATGCCAACGCTGGGTGTGCTCAGCGGTGGCCTGGTGCTGCGCAAAGAAAACCAGGCACTGGTAGCGCCCTACCTCGAAAGCCAGGAAGTGGACCTGCATGGCCTGCTGAGCAAGGCGCCGGTGAAACTGGGCATTGTTGCCGAACGTAGCTATGGCAAGCAGATCGACGCCATTCTGCAGCAGCTACCTGATACTGCGCTTAGCCGGCACTATGGCAACGACGCCACAGCTAACTTGCTGCAAATGCAAAAACTGGGGCGCCTACGCTTGGTGCTCGGCTACTGGCACGAAGTTCGTTACTTGCTTCAGCAGCAAGGCGGCTCGCTGGCCGACTATCAGTTTCATCCTGTCCAGGGGGGGGAGCGCTATCAGTTTCTCCATGTCGCCTGTTCTGACAATCCGTCGGGCCGCAAAGCGGTAGCGCATATCAACCGGCTATTGCCTGCTTTGCGCCGGGACGTGCTGCCTGGCTTGTATGCGCACTGGCTGGACCCGTCGTTGCAGGAAGACTACCTGGAAGACAGCAAACGCTTCTTCGAAGCCCCTTGATCACCTGAAAAAAGAAACCCCGGACGCTGGGGAAGACGCCCGGGGCCAAGCGAAAGTCCTTGGGGACTTCCCGTGACAGCCTTGCCAGCGCCGGAGCAAAGCACTGGCTGGCTGCCCCTACAGTGTCTGATAAACCACTCAGGCAAAGGTTCCCTGCGGTTGTTGACGCTGCTGCAATGCCGCGATCACGCAGGGCTGCAAGCGCCCTTCGGCGATCTGCAGGTCACGGTGCAGGCCATCCACCAGATCGATCAACAGGCGTTGCTCCTTCAACTGGCGCTCGCTGACCGTGCGCCGCAGGGTGATGCCGGCGAGGCGGTCGTAAACGGTCAGTTGGCGATTGCCATTGGCATCGGTGGTGCCGAGGTGAGTCTGGTAGGGGGTCAGGGCGTCGTTGAGCAGGCTGCAGATTCTTTCCATCCGGATCACTCGCTGCGTGGTGGGATCTAAAGGAACTGACCAGCAGGCGCCGCAGAAAGTTCGTCAAACCGCGCCCGCTTCAGTGAGCATGCGGGGCTGAGATGACAGTTTGAATACGCGGTCCCGGGCGTGTCTGCAGTGTTTGCAGGGCATGCTGCAGGCGCGGCATCGACAGCGGCCAGGGCAGCTCGGCGAGCACCCACAGCCCCCGGCTTCTGGCTGCCTGGGCAAGGTTATGGCGCTTGGGGGTGGGCTGACCGACGAACAACAGCGCACGCGCCCGGTGCTGCTGGGCGAGCAAGGCGAGGCCAGCCTGGGTTGGCATGGCGTGGTCAAGGATCAATAAATCAGGGCGACGCTCAGCGCCGAGGCAGGCGTTGAGGTGAGTGGTGTTTGCGCTGATGCGCACGTCGAAAACGCCCTGGGCATTGAGGGCCTGATGCAAAAGGATCTGGTGGGACGGGCGAGCCTGGTGAATCAACACGTAGGTGTGGTGCATGAGCCGCTCCTGGTGAGAGGACCGGCCAATCTAGGCTATGCCTTAGCGTGCCTGAATAGGGGATTTCTGAAGCGATCGAGGAAAAGTCCGAGCTTCTGGGGCCGCGCTGCAGCCCCAGAAAGAAACACGATTACAGCGGTTTGCCGCGGTTGCCGTGCTGGCTGACAAAGCTCTGAACAGCTTTCAGGTCATTGGCCAGTACCGTGCAACGCTCTTCACGGCTGAACAGATCGCTGAGGTGTGCCGGCAGCTCCAGCGCCTTGCCAACACCTGCCTTCTCCACCGCTTCCGGGAACTTGACCGGGTGGGCGGTACCCAGCACCACCATCGGCGTGGCCAGGCTGCGACGGCACTCGCGCGCGGCTTTGACGCCGATTGCGGTATGCGGGTCGAGCACTTCACCCGTGGCGGCGAACACCTCGGCAATAGTCTCGCAGGTTTGCTCGTCGCTGACGGCCAGCGAGTCGAACAGCTTGCGCGCTTCGGTCCAGCGGTCTTGCTCGACGCTGAAACCACCGCCCTGCTTGAAGTTGGCCATCAGTTCGGCGATGGCGCCACCGTTGCGGCCGTGCAGGTCGAACAACAGGCGTTCGAAGTTGGACGAAACCATGATGTCCATCGACGGCGACAGGGTCGCGTGCAGGGTTTCCTTCACATACTGGTTGCCGCTCATGAAGCGGTGCAGGATGTCGTTGCGGTTGGTGGCGACGATCAGCTGGCTGACCGGCAGGCCCATGTTGCGCGCCAGGTAACCGGCGAAGATGTCGCCAAAGTTGCCGGTAGGGACCGAGAACGCGATCGAACGCGCCGGGCCACCCAACTGCAGGGCTGCATGGAAGTAGTAGACGATCTGGGCCATGATCCGCGCCCAGTTGATCGAGTTGACCGCTACCAGGCGGGTGCCCTTGAGGAACGACTGGTCAGCGAAGCTGGCCTTGACCATTTCCTGGCAGTCGTCGAAGTTACCTTCGATGGCGATGTTGTGGATGTTGTCGCCGAAGAGGGTGGTCATCTGGCGGCGCTGCACTTCCGACACGCGCTGGTGCGGGTGCAGGATGAAGATGTCGACGTTGTCGCAACGGCGGCAGCCTTCGATGGCGGCGGAACCGGTGTCACCGCTGGTGGCGCCGATGATCACCACGCGCTCGTTGCGCTTGGCCAGCACGTGGTCGAGCAGGCGGCCGAGCAGCTGCAGGGCGAAGTCCTTGAACGCCAGGGTCGGGCCGTGGAACAGCTCCAGCACCCACTCGTTGCTGTTCAGCTGACGCAGCGGGGCGACTGCGGCGTGGGCGAACTCGCCGTAGGTTTCTTCAAGGATCTTCTTGAAATCGGCGTCGGCGATGCTGCCTTCGACGAACGGACGCATCACACGGAAGGCCAGTTCGTGGTACGGCAGGCCGGCCCACGAGGCGATTTCTTCCTGGGTGAAGCGTGGCAGGTTCTCGGGTACGTACAGGCCGCCGTCACTGGCAAGGCCAGCCAGCAGCACGTCTTCGAAATTCAGGGCCGGTGCCTGGCCGCGGGTACTGATATAGCGCATGGGTGCAAACCTTCGATGCTAAGGCCCGGGCCGCGCCAGCGGCCCGAGAACACAATTAATTGAGCTGTTCGACGCGGATGCGCACGACCTTGCCGACCACGTCCTGCAGGGCTTCCAGGGCGACGATGGCATCGTTGATACGCTGCTCGACCACGCCGTGGGTCAGCAGGATCATCGGTACCAGGCCGTCCTGCTCTTCGGCCTCCTTCTGCATGATCGACTCGATGTTGATGCCACGCTCCGACAGGATACTGGCCACCTGGGCCAGTACGCCCGGGTGATCCTTGGCCTGGATGCGCAGGTAGTAGGCGCTTTCGCAGGCTTCGATCGGCAGGATCGGGTGGGCCGACAGCGCGTCTGGCTGGAAGGCCAGGTGCGGCACGCGGTTTTCCGGGTCGGAGGTCATGGCACGCACCACATCCACCAGGTCACCGACCACCGACGAAGCGGTAGGCTCCATGCCGGCGCCCGCGCCGTAGTACAGGGTGGAACCGGCGGCGTCACCGTTGACCATCACGGCGTTCATCACGCCGTTGACGTTGGCGATCAGGCGGTCAGCCGGGATCAGCGTGGGGTGTACGCGCAGCTCGATGCCTTCTGCAGTCCGACGCGCCACACCCAGGTGCTTGATGCGGTAGCCCAGGGCCTCGGCATAGTTCACGTCAGCGGTGGTCAGCTGGGTGATGCCTTCGGTGTAGGCCTTGTCGAACTGCAACGGGATGCCGAAGGCGATGGACGCCAGGATGGTCAGCTTGTGCGCGGCGTCGATACCCTCGACGTCGAAGGTCGGGTCGGCTTCGGCGTAACCCAGCGCCTGGGCTTCGGCCAGCACGTCCGGGAAGGCGCGGCCCTTCTCGCGCATTTCGGTGAGGATGAAGTTGCCGGTGCCGTTGATGATACCGGCCAGCCAGTTGATGCGGTTGGCCGACAGGCCCTCGCGGATGGCCTTGATCACCGGGATGCCGCCAGCCACGGCCGCTTCGAAGGCGACGATGACGCCCTTCTCGCGGGCCTTGGCGAAGATTTCGTTGCCGTGCACGGCAATCAGCGCCTTGTTGGCGGTGACCACGTGCTTGCCGTTTTCAATGGCCTTGAGTACCAGGTCGCGGGCGATGGTGTAGCCACCGATCAGCTCGATGACAATGTCGATCTCCGGGTTGCTCGCAACTTCGAACACGTCAGCGGTAATGGGGGTACCGGTAATCTGGCAGTTCGGGTTCTGCGAGCGCATGGCGATCTGTGCCACTTCAATACCGCGCCCGGCACGGCGGGCAATCTCCTCGGCGTTGCGCTGAAGTACATTGAAGGTTCCGCCACCGACGGTCCCCAACCCACAGATGCCTACTTTGACCGGTTTCACTGTGAACTCCCCATTGAACGGCCAGCACGTTTGCCGACCGTGAAACATGCCGTCACCCCATGACGACGGCGTACTGAATTGGATTACTTGGCCAGTGCCAGCTTGGCGACCTGCGGTGCCGGCTGGTAGCCCGGAATGACCTGGCCGCTTTCAAGCACGATGGCCGGCGTGCCGTTGACGCCGATCGACTGGCCCAGCTGGAACTGCTTGCTGACCGGGTTGGTGCACTTGGCAGCCTTGATTTCTTCGCCTTCGACCATCTTGTCCATCGCCCCACGGCGGTCGCTGGAGCACCACACCGCCTGCAACTGCTGGTCACCCGGCGAGCCGAGGCCCTGACGCGGGAAGGCGACGTAGCGCACTTCGATACCGCGACGGTTCAGCTCGGGCACTTCGGCGTGCAGCTTGTGGCAGTACGGGCAGGTGGTGTCCGTGAATACGGTAATGTGCGACTTGGTCTCACCCTTGGCAGGATAAACCACCATCTCGGCGGCTGGAATGCCGTTGATGAGCTTGGCGATGCCTTGGCGCTCGGTTTTTTCGGTGAGGTTGACCGGCTTGCCGTCCTGGATCTGGAACAGGTAGCCCTGCATCACGAACTGGCCGTCGGCGCTGGCGTACAACACGCGGCCGCCCTGCAGCTTCACTTCATAAAGGCCGTTGAGCGGGCTGCTGGCCACGCTTTCCACGGGCACTTCCAGCTCAAGGTTCTGCAACGATTTACGGATGGCCTGCTCGGCAACGGCACTGCTATCGGTTGCCGCAGCTACGGCAAACGTACTGGCCAGCGCCAACGCGGCGGCGGCGAAAAACTGGGTCACGCGCATGGGAACTCCTGAAGGCGGACAGGGACCGGAGGGCGCCACCTGCGGAAAAAACGCGGTGGCCGTGCGGCCCTTGGTGCAAACCGCCCAAGCCTACCACATCACACCGTCGGTGAAGGGCCTTGCAAGGACCAGTCGGCGGAACATGAAAAACATTCATCCACGCGGGTGGTGCTGGGCGTGCAACTGCTGCAGACGGGCCTTGGCGACGTGGGTGTAGATCTGCGTGGTGGACAGGTCGCTATGGCCAAGCAGCATCTGCACCACGCGCAAGTCGGCGCCATGGTTGAGCAGGTGGGTGGCGAAGGCGTGACGCAGGGTATGCGGCGACAGCGGCTTGTCGATGCCGGCAACACGGGCGTGATGCTTGATGCGGTGCCAGAAGGTCTGCCGGGTCATCTGCTCGCCACGCAGGCTGGGGAACAGCACGTCGCTGGGGCGGCCATTGAGCAGTTCGGCGCGACCGTCACGTTGATAGCGCTCCAGCCACACGACCGCTTCTTCCCCCATCGGCACCAGGCGTTCCTTGCTGCCCTTGCCCATCACACGCAGTACACCCTGGCGCAGATTGACCTGATCGAGGGTCAGGCTGACCAGTTCGGTCACGCGCAGGCCGCAGGCATACAGCACTTCAAGCATGGCGCGGTCGCGCTGGCCAATGGCTTCGCCCAGGTCCGGAGCTTGCAGCAAAGCCTCGACGTCGGCTTCGGAGAGCGACTTGGGCAGCGGCTTGCCCAGCTGCGGCATCTCGACCTGCAGGGTCGGGTCGATGGCCACCAGTTTTTCCCGCAGCAGGTAGCGGAAGAAGCCGCGCAGGCCGGAAAGGAAGCGTGCCGTGGAGCGTGGTTTGTAGCCCTGGTCGAGGCGCCAGGCCAGGTGGTCGAGGATCAGGTCACGGCCGGCATCAGGCAAGGAAACCGAGTGCGCCTGCAGCCAGCCGTTGAACAGGGCCAGGTCGCTGCGGTAGGACACGCGGGTATTGTCGGACAGGCCTTTTTCGAGCCACAGGGCGTCAAGAAACTGGTCGATCAGGGGATGGTCGAGGGCGGACATGAAAACTCGGTGGCAAACGGCGGATTGATGCTTAGTCTTTCATAACAGCGCAAGCATAGGGAGCCCACATGAGCGAAGAGCAGATACTACTTAGCGTCGGCGGCATCGGCGCCGCTGCACTGGCCTGCCAGTGGCTGGCCTGGCGCCTGAAGCTACCGGCGATTCTGTTTCTGCTGCTGACCGGGATCATTGCCGGCCCGGCACTGGGCTGGCTCGACCCCGAGGCGTTGTTCGGCCGACTGCTGATGCCGCTGGTGTCGCTGGCAGTGGCGCTGATCCTGTTCGAAGGCAGCCTCACCCTGCACCTGTCGCAGTGGCGTGAAATCGGCAGCGTGGTGCATCGCCTGGTCACCGTGGGCGCGCTGGTCACCTGGCTGGTCATCGCCCTGGCGACCCACTGGCTGCTGGGGTTCGACTGGCCGCTGGCGATTCTGTTCGGCACCTTGACCCTTGTGACTGGCCCCACTGTGATCGTGCCGATGCTGCGCGTGGTGCGGCCAAAGTCGACCATCGCCAACATCCTGCGCTGGGAAGGGATCATGATCGACCCCATCGGTGCGCTGCTGGCCGTGGTGGTGTACAGCTTCATCATCGCCAGTGCAGACGGCAATGGCCTGTTCCAGAGCCTCACTACCTTTGCGGGGGTCATTTTCTGCGGTACCGCCCTGGGTGCAGCCGGGGGTTGGCTGCTGGGGCAAATCATGCGCGAGCAATGGCTGCCGGAATACCTGCACAACCTCGCATCCCTGGCGGCGGTGCTGGGTATTTTCATCGCCGCCAACCAGATCGTGCACGAGTCCGGGTTACTGGCAGTGACCGTGATGGGCATGTGGCTGGCCAACATGCGCGGGGTGGATGTGCGGCAGATCCTGCACTTCAAGGAGAACCTCAGCGTACTGCTGATTTCCGGCCTGTTCATCCTGCTGGCTGCGCGCCTTGACCTGCATGCCCTGCTGGGCCTCGGCCCGGCGGTACTGGCGTTGTTGCTGGTGATCCAGCTGCTGGCACGCCCGCTGAACGTGTGGCTGGCCACACTGGGCTCGCCGCTCAGTTGGCGGGAACGGGCGCTGCTGGCCTGGATTGCCCCACGCGGCATCGTTGCCGCCGCCGTTTCAGCGATTTTCGCCATCCGCCTTCATCAGGCCGGGCACCCGGACGCCTTGCTGCTGGTGCCGCTGACCTTCGCCGTGATCATCGGCACGGTGGTACTGCAAAGCGCCACGGCCAGGCCGCTGGCACGCCTGCTCAAGGTCGCCGAACCGGCGCCCAGTGGTTTTCTGGTGGTCGGTGCCAGCGAGCCGGCCCGGGCCATCGCCAAAGCCCTGCAGCAATTGGGTTGTCGGGTTTTGCTGACAGACTCCAGCTGGGAAAACATTCGCGCCGCGCGCATGGACGGGCTACCGACCTACTTTGGCAACCCCGCCTCGCAACATGCCGACGCGCACCTGGATCTGGTCGGCCTCGGGCACTTGCTGGGGCTGTCTCCCGCTGGCGAAATCAACGCCCTGGCCTGCGCAAGGTTCCGCCATGACTTCGGTAACGGCCGGCTGTTCGTGCTGGCCAGCGGCCTGGAGAAGCAACGCAGCGACAAGCACCGAGCTGCCGAAGAGCATCGGGGGCATCTCCTGGGGGCCAGCCCGATGACCTATCTGCAACTGGCCACCCGCCTGCATCAGGGCGCCGAACTGTACAGTACCAACCTGACCGAAGGCTTTGACTGGGATGCCTACCAGGCTCTGCATGGCGAGCGTGCACACTTGCTGTTCGCGCGCGACGGGCAGGGCTGGGTGCATGTCGCCAGCCCCGACGACCCGCTACAGCCACAACCGGGCTGGACCCTGGTGGCGTTGATCGAGCCAGCCCCGAAGCCCTGACACTCAAGCGCCCGGGAGCACCGGCACCGGGCGCTTGTCCTCGTCAATGGCGACAAAGCTGAACACACCGTGAATGGCCCGTTCGCGGCCGTCCAGGTACATGTTCTCGACAAACACGTCCACCTGCACCTGCAAGCTGGTATTACCCACTTTGATCACCGTGCCCACCAGTTCGACGATCGAGCCCGCCGGAATCGGGTGCTTGAAGTCGATGCGATCGGTGGACACGGTCACCAGCGGCAGGCGGCAAAAGCGCGTGGCGGCGATGAACGACACTTCGTCCATCCAGGCCAGGGCGGTGCCGCCGAACAGGGTGTTGTGGTGGTTGGTGGTGTTGGGGAACACCGCCTTGGTCACGCGAGTCACCGACAGCTCGGTACGGCGCTGGATTTCCTGGTCTCGGGTAGTCATGGCATTCACATCTTTGAACGGTTCAAAACGCAAAAAAGCAGCCCGAAGGCTGCTTTTTTCTCGCTAGGCGGCCTCGGCCACCGGGCAAACTGCACTCAGGACAGTTTTTCCTTGATGCGAGCGGCTTTGCCGGACAGGTCGCGCAGGTAGTACAGCTTGGCTTTACGCACGTCACCACGACGTTTCACGGCCAGGCTGTCGATTTGCGGGCTGTAGGTCTGGAAGGTACGCTCTACGCCAACGCCGCTGGAGATCTTGCGCACGGTGAAGGCGCTGTTCAGACCGCGGTTACGCTTGGCGATAACAACGCCTTCGAACGCCTGCAGACGGGAACGCTCACCTTCCTTCACTTTAACCTGAACGACAACGGTGTCGCCTGGTGCGAAGGTCGGGATTTCCTTGCTCATCTGCTCGGCTTCGAGCTGCTGGATGATCTTGTTGGTCATGCTGTGCTCCTAAGATGGATACGCGATCCACCATCGATACGTTTAACTATCGTCCCGCTCGCGGAGGTATTCCTCGAGCAGCTTCTTCTCTTCTCCAGAAAGCGAGCGACTTTCCAGAAGATCGGCGCGTCGTTCGAAGGTCCTACCAAGGGACTGCTTCATCCTCCAACGCCGGATATGTGCATGGTTGCCACTTAGCAACACGTCGGGAACACGCTGATCCGCATACACCTCAGGTCGGGTGTAGTGCGGGCAATCCAGCAGACCGTCGGTGAAGGAATCTTCTTCCGCCGAGTCCACATGCCCTAAAGCTCCGGGCAGCAGCCGTGTAACCGCATCGATCAGTACCATGGCCGGCAGCTCGCCACCGGAAAGCACATAGTCCCCAATCGACCACTCCTCATCGACATGAGCCTCGATAAAGCGCTCGTCGATGCCTTCATAACGACCGGCGATCAGGATCAACGATTCCTGTTCGGCCAGGCCTTTGACCGCCTGCTGAGTCAGCTTGCGGCCTTGTGGCGAAAGGTAGATCACCTTTGCCGATGCTCCAGTCGCTTGCCTGGCGCTAACCAGGGCGTCTTCCAGAGGCTTGATTTTCATCACCATGCCCGGACCACCGCCAAACGGCCGATCATCTACCGTATGGTGACGATCTGTGGTGTAGTCCCGCGGGTTCCAGCAAGTCACCTGAAGCAACCCCTGTTTCACCGCGCGGCTGGTAATGCCGTACTCCGTGATGGCCGAGAACATCTCGGGGAACAACGTGATGACGTCTACGCGAAGGTTACCCATCGTTTAGAAGTCCGCGTCCCATTCAACCCGCATCACGCCTGCTTCCAGGTCGATGTTGAGCACGCATTGCGCCGTATAGGGCAACAGACGCTCGCGATCATCCAGGCTGCCTGCGCAGGGCTTGACCACCATTACATCGTTCGCACCGGTCTCCAACAGGTGATCGACCTTGCCGAACAGCTGTTCGTCCTGGTTGATGACCTTCAGGCCTTCCAACTGGTACCAGTAGTACTCGTCGGCCGCCAGGTTGGGCAAAAGGCTCCGCGAAATGCAGATTTCATAACCGCTCAGAAGACGGGCTTCATCGCGATCGTCGAGGCCTTTAAGCTTCACGACCAGGCCCTTTTGGGAGCCACGACCGTTGACCAGCTCGACCTGCTTTACCTTGCCTTCGTGCCGAAGCGTCCAGCGCGGATAATCCAACAGGTTTTCAATCGGATCGGTAAAGGAATACACCTTCACCTCGCCGCGAACGCCGTGAACCGAAAAAATCTTGCCGACGACGATGAGGTCATCAGCCTTTTCTGGCGTCGCGTTCATACTGTTCAGGCAGCGGCCTTGGCAGCGTCCTTCAGCAGCTGAGCAACGCGCTCAGACGGCTGTGCGCCCTGGCTCAGCCAGTAGGTGACGCGCTCTTGGTTGACCGACAGCTTGACTTCGGCGCCCGATGCGATCGGGTTGAAGAAGCCAACGCGCTCAACGAAACGGCCGTCACGGGCGTTACGCGAGTTGGTCACGGTCAGGTGGTAGAATGGGCGCTTTTTCGAGCCGCCACGGGCCAGACGAATGGTTACCATGTGAACATCGTTCCTATAGTCGGTGTTGCAGTTTGTACTGCAAATCTGAATGCCAAATAGGCACACGGGTGCCCAAAAGGCCGCATATTCTCGGGGAATACACGGACATTTGCAAATGACTTTTTCGGCAAGGCTTTGCCCCACCGTCCAGATTTGCCGGTTGCGCCGCGAAATTCGCGGCCGTTGCCCCGCCGAGACGGGGGTTCTGGGCGCCTGCCCGATAAACGGCAGGCGCCCGGAATAGGTGTTACAGCTTCGGCATGCCGCCGCCAGGCAGCATACCGCCCAGGCCGCGCATCATCTTGGCCATGCCGCCTTTGGCAGAGAATTTCTTCATCATCTTCTGCATCTGCTTGTGCTGTTTGATCAGCCGGCCGATGTCCTGCACCTGGGTACCGGAACCCAGGGCGATACGGCGCTTGCGCGAACCGCTGATCAGGTCAGGGTCGCGGCGCTCGGCCGGGGTCATGGAGTTGATGATCGCTTCCATCTGCTTGAACTGCTTCTCGGCGGCGCCTTGTGCGTTACCCATCTGCGACAGGTTGACCCCACCGATGCTCGGCAGCTTGTCCATCAGACCGCCAAGGCCGCCCATGTTCTTCATTTGTTGCAACTGGTCACGGAAGTCTTCGAGGTCGAAGCCTTTGCCTTTCTTCAGCTTCTTGGCCAGCTTGTCGGCCTTGGCCTTGTCGATGGTCTGCTCGGCCTGCTCGATCAGGCTGAGCACGTCGCCCATGCCGAGGATGCGCGAAGCGACGCGGTCGGGGTGGAACGGCTCGAGGGCCTCGGTCTTCTCGCCCATACCGATGAACTTGATCGGCTTGCCGGTAATGGCGCGCACCGACAGCGCAGCACCGCCACGGGCATCACCGTCGACCTTGGTCAGCACCACGCCGGTCAGTGGCAGCGCCTCGCCAAACGCCTTGGCGGTGTTGGCGGCGTCCTGGCCGGTCATGGCGTCAACCACGAACAGGGTCTCGATCGGCTTGACCGCAGCGTGCAGCGCCTTGATCTCATCCATCATGTCGGCGTCGATGTGCAGACGGCCGGCGGTGTCGACGATGACCACGTCGATGAATTTCAGCTTGGCTTCGCGGATAGCCGCTTCGGCAATGGCCACCGGCTTCTGGCTGATGTCGGACGGGAAGAAGGTGACGCCGATGTCGTTGGCCAGGGTTTCCAGCTGCTTGATCGCCGCCGGGCGGTAAACGTCGGCGGACACCACCATCACGCTCTTTTTCTTGCGCTCTTTAAGGAAGCGCGCCAGCTTGCCGGCGGTGGTGGTCTTACCGGCGCCCTGCAGGCCGGCCATGAGCACGACGGCTGGCGGGGCGGCGTTCAGCGCGAGGTCTTCGTTGGCCGCGCCCATCAGGCTTTCCAGCTCGGCCTGGACGATCTTCACGAACGCCTGGCCCGGGGTGAGGCTGCGCGACACTTCGGTGCCGACCGCACGCTCCTTGACGCTGTTGACGAAATCCTTGACCACCGGCAGGGCAACGTCGGCCTCGAGCAGGGCCATGCGCACTTCGCGCAGCGTGTCCTTGATGTTGTCTTCGGTCAGCTTGGCCTTGCCGGTGACATGGCGCAGCGTCTGTGACAGGCGGTCGGTCAGGTTTTCGAACATGGTGATCCTTTCAGGCCCAGTAAAAGCCGAGGTTTGTCAGGCGCCCTGGGGGAAATACACACCCGCCGGGCACAGCAAGGCGGCGATTATAGCGAAGTGCGGCGGCGGCGCACACCTTGGGAGATGGTCGGTGGCAATACAGGCCTCTTCGCGGGCTCGCCCGCTCCCACAGGATCTTCACCACTTTCGGAGCCTGTGCAGGAGCTGTGGGAGCGGGCGTGCCCGCGAATGCCCTGACACAAGCCTTCAGTCTTCCTAGAGCAGCGGAATCTATGCCAAACTCCGTCTCTTTAAGGCTCGCCAACCAGGACTTATGGTCTCCTCACCCAGCCTCATCCCCAACCTGATCGCCGCCGGCCTCTATATAGCCGCAGCCATCTACCAGGGCACGCACCTTGCCCAGGGCCGCAAGGCCGACAAGCGTCTGCCTGGCCTGCTGGGTGCCTTCGCGGTGCTGGCCCAGGCCGGTGCACTGTTCTTCCAGCTGATCACCCCGCTGGGCCTGAGCCTGGACTTCTTCAGTGCCGCCAGCCTGATCGCCGTAGCCGTCATTGCCCTGACCCTGCTGGCCTGCCTGCGCATCCCGGTGGAAAACCTGCTGGTGCTGCTGTTCCCGCTGGGTGCGGTAACCGCGCTGCTGGCCCAGTTCGCGCCACCCGGCACGGTGCCGCTGATCAACGAAGAACCTGGCATCCTCGCGCACATCCTGCTGTCGATCCTGGCCTACGGGCTGTTCACCATCGCAGTGTTCCAGTCGCTGCTGTTGCTGCTGCAGGACCGCCAGCTGAAGAACAAGCACCCGTCCGGGCTGATCCGCAACTTCCCGCCCCTGCAAACCATGGAAAGCCTGCTGTTCGGCTTCCTCTGGGCCGGCTGGTGCCTGTTGTCGCTGTCGCTGATCTCTGGCTGGCTGTTCCTCGACAACCTGTTCGCCCAGCACCTGGTGCACAAGACCTTGCTGGCCTGTGTCGCCTGGGTGGTGTTCAGCGTACTGCTGTGGGGCCGCACCCGCCTCGGCTGGCGTGGCCACAAGGCTATCCGCTGGACGCTGGCCGGTTTCTGCCTGCTGATGCTGGCCTACTTCGGCAGCAAGCTGGTTCGCGAATTCATCCTGCATATCTGACGGCCGCCCATGGACACCCTGCCGTACGCACCGCTATTCGGCACCCTCGCACTGGCCCTGTTGTGGTCAGCACTGTTCACTGCCGTGGATGCCGCCCGCCTGCAGCTCAATGGCTCGCTGCGCACCCACGAAGACGGCACGCTCGCCCTGCCGGCCCAGGCCCTGGTGCTGTGCGCCAGCCTCGGCAAGCTGCTGGTACTAGGCCTGGCCTGCCTGCTGGGCCAGCGTCATAGCGGCGAGCACGGCTTCTGGCTGGCGGGTTTGGCCGCTACCTTCACCTTGCTGGTTTTTGCCGAGTACCTGCCACGGCGCCTGGCCCGGCGCAACCCACAGGCGTTCGTCAGCCTGGGTGCCAGCCTGCTGAAAGTGCCCCTCGCCCTGCTGCAGCCGCTGGCCTGCCTGCTGGACGGCTTCGCCAAACTGCTGCTGCGCCCGTTCCGCGTGCAACCAACCGCTGTGGCCCTGCACCCGCAGGAAGCCGATGAATTCGACGAAGACGAAGAACACGAAACACCTCGCCACGGGCTGCTCGACGGCCTGCAATCGCTGGACAAGATCACCGTCAATGACATCCTGGTGCCGCGCAATGAAGTGGACGGCATCAACCTCGACGAGCCGATCGAGCGCATCATCGAGCAGCTGATCGTCAGCCGCCACACCCGCCTGCCGGTCTACCACAACGACATCAACCAGGTTGAGGCGATCCTCAACACCAAACTGATCAGCCACCTGCTACCCAAGGCCGAACTGACCCTTGAGGCGCTGCACAGCGCCTGCTACGAACCCTATTTCGTGCCGGAAAGCACGCCGCTGCAAATGCAGCTGCTGAACTTTCACAAGCAACAGCGCCGGCTGGGCGTGGTGGTGGATGAGTACGGCGAGGTGCTGGGCATTGTCACCCTGGAAGACATCCTCGAAGAGATCGTCGGCGAGTTCGAGGACGAGCAAAGCCTGGACAACCCCCATGTACACCCGCAGCCCGATGGCACGTTCGTCATCGATGGCACTGCGTCGCTACGCGAAATCAACCGAACCCTGGGCTGGCACCTGCCCTGCGACGGTGGGCCGAAAACCCTCAACGGGCTGGTGACCGAAGCGCTGGAGAGCATCCCGGAAAGCGCCGTTTGCCTGAAGATCGGCCGCTATCGCCTGGAAATCCTCGAAACAGAGGACAATTGTGCCAGCAAGGTACTGGTGTGGACCGTGACCCGATAGCTATACTCGGGTCACGCTTACCCAGCCCCGCCGTCCCGCCTGCTACCCGCACCCGGCGCTACACGGCCAGTCCGCTCCACTGACACGCCCTGCGGTCCTGCTTCAACACCCCGAACAGAGCCCGCCACGCCCCTATCCCCCTTGGGCTATCGTCAGTCGGGCGCACACAACAACAAAACGCTCCGGCGTCCGCGCATCTATGCCTGCCCTTTTGCATTGCACATCGTCGCGGGCAAAGCCCATGGAGCCGGACCAGACTGTTAGGGACCTACTTAATGACAACCAGCAGCACCTATGCCGAAGCGCCTGCCGCGCCGGTCAACTCGCCGGCACGGGTGGCCACTGCCAGCTTTATCGGCACTGCCATCGAGTTCTACGACTTTTACGTTTACGCCACCGCCGCTGCCCTGGTGATCGGCCCGGTGTTCTTCCCGTCGGGGTCGGGCACTGCGCAGATGCTGGCGGCGTTCCTCACCTTTGGTATTGCCTTCCTTGCCCGCCCATTGGGCTCGGCGCTGTTCGGGCATTTCGGCGACCGCATCGGCCGTAAATCAACCTTGGTCGCCTCGCTGCTGCTGATGGGTGTGTCCACCACGGCCATTGGCGTGCTGCCAGGCTATGACAGCATTGGCGTGTGGGCGCCGATCATCCTCTGCCTGCTGCGCTTTGGCCAAGGCCTGGGCCTGGGCGGTGAATGGGGTGGCGCGGCGCTGCTGGCCACCGAGAACGCCCCGGCAGGCAAACGTGCCTGGTTCGGCATGTTCCCGCAACTTGGGCCGTCGATCGGCTTTTTGGCTGCCAACGGCCTGTTCCTGACCCTGGCCCTGGTGCTCAGCGACGAGCAGTTCCGTGAGTGGGGCTGGCGTGTTCCGTTCCTGCTCAGCGCCGCGCTGGTGCTGGTGGGGCTCTATGTACGCCTGAAGCTTGAAGAAAGCCCGGTATTCGCCAAGGCCGTTGCCCGCCACGAGCGGGTGAAAATGCCGGTGGTCGACCTGTTTTCCAAGTACTGGGTGCCAACCCTGCTGGGCGCTGCGGCCATGGTGGTGTGCTACGCGCTGTTTTACATCTCTACAGTGTTCTCGCTGAGCTATGGCGTGACCACACTGGGCTACAGCCGCGACACGTTCCTTGGCCTGCTGTGCTTCGCGGTGGTGTTCATGGCCTTGGCCACACCGCTGTCGGCCTGGCTCAGCGACCGTTACGGGCGCAAGCCGGTGCTGATCGTCGGTGGCCTGCTGGCGGTGGCTTCGGGCTTTACCATGGAACCGCTGCTGACCTCGGGCTCGACCACCGGTGTGGCGCTGTTCCTGGCCATCGAGCTGTTCCTGATGGGCGTGACCTTTGCGCCGATGGGGGCACTGCTGCCTGAACTGTTCCCGACCCACGTGCGTTATACCGGCGCTTCGGCGGCGTATAACCTGGGCGGGATCGTCGGGGCTTCGGCGGCACCGTTCTTTGCCCAGAAGCTGGTGAACATGGGTGGGTTGAGCTGGGTGGGAGGGTATGTGTCGGCGGCGGCGGTGATCAGCCTGATTGCTGTGCTGTGCCTGAAAGAGACCCGTAACACCGAACTTTGAGAAAGCTGGGGCTGCTTTGCAGCCCCACACGGTCTCAGATCAGAACTCGACCTTGACCGCTTGCGATGCACGGGTCGCCTTGGCGCGCGCCAATTCAACCGATTCATCACGCGCCAGGCACACGCCCATGCGGCGGGTACCGTTGATTTCCGGCTTGCCGAACAGGCGAATGGCGGTATCCGGCTCGCTCAGCGCTGCGCCCAGGTTGGCGAAGCTGGTCTGCTGCGACTGCCCTTCCGGCAGGATGACCGCCGAGGCCGACGGGCCAAACTGGCGCACCACCGGAATCGGCAGGCCGAGAATGGCACGGGCATGCAGGGCGAACTGCGACAGGTCCTGGGAAATCAGGGTGACCAGCCCGGTGTCATGCGGGCGCGGCGACACTTCGCTGAACCACACCTGGTCGCCCTTCACGAACAGTTCCACGCCAAACAGCCCGCGACCGCCCAGGGCATCGGTGACTGCCTTGGCCACGCGCTGCGACTCGGCCAGCGCTTTCGGGCTCATGGCCTGTGGCTGCCACGACTCCTGATAGTCGCCCTTCTCCTGGCGGTGGCCAACCGGCTCCAGGAAGGTGGTACCACCAACGTGGCGTACCGTCAGCAGGGTGATTTCGTATTCGAAGTCGATGAAGCCCTCGACGATCACCCGGCCCTTGCCAGCGCGGCCGCCTTCCTGGGCGTAGTCCCACGCTTTCTGCAAGTCGGCATCGCTGCGCAGCAGGCTCTGGCCCTTGCCCGACGAGCTCATTACTGGCTTGACCACGCACGGGTAGCCGACATCGGCCACGCCCTTGGCGAAGTCTTCATAGGTGTCGGCAAAGTGGTACGGCGACGTCGGCAGGTCCAGCTCTTCAGCGGCCAGGCGGCGGATGCCTTCACGGTTCATGGTCAACTGCGTAGCACGGGCAGTAGGCACCACGTTGAAACCTTCGCTTTCCAGCTCGACCAGGGTGGCGGTGGCGATGGCTTCGATTTCAGGGACGATATAGTGCGGCTTCTCTGCCTCGATCACAGCGCGCAGGGCAACACCATCGAGCATGTTGACCACATGGCTGCGGTGCGCCACCTGCATGGCCGGGGCATCGGCGTAGCGGTCGACGGCGATCACTTCGACGCCCAGGCGCTGCAGCTCGATCACCACTTCCTTGCCCAACTCGCCACAGCCGCACAGCAGTACACGGGTCGCGGTTGGCGACAAAGGGGTTCCGATACGGGTCATTTCAGGTCCTCGAAGGCGTCCGGGGCCGCGCCAGCCTGTGCGCCGCCCGCTGAAAAAGGACCACTATTCTACACCATCAGCCCGCAACGGCGGCGCGCCGGGCGCGAAATGCCATGGCCAGCCACACGGCGGTGACACCGGCAAACTTCGAGGCCATGGCGGTACCGACTATCGCAGGCGTCAGGGCGCCGATCATGCCGAAGAAGATGAAGGTATCCACCGGAATGCTCAGTGCCGAGCTCAGCCACAGGCGGTCGCGCAGCGGCCGGCGGGTGATGCTGAACACCAGCCAGTCGATCAGCTCGGAAATGAAGAACGCGGTGGCGCTGGCCAAGGCGATGGCCGGCTCCGAGGTGACGTAGGACAGCACCAGGGCCACCAGCATGGCCACCAGGGCGCCGTGGCCGAAGCGGGTCTGCACCATGTCGCGCAGGATGAACACCAGACCGCCCCAGGCGGACCAGATGATGTCCAGGTGCGGGGCGCTAGAGAAGGCGTAGTTGATCAGCACTACGCTGCTGATGTAGGCAATCAGATAGAACATGGCGAGTCGTCTGTGGGCAAGCCCTACAGATTACCGCTGGCTTCATCGTGGGTAAACCCGCGAACACCGGCAAGGCCGGTGCTACCAACGCGGTGCATCAGAGAATCAGCCCGGCCTCTACTGCCCTTTCATGGCAAAGCTTGAGCACCGCCCGCCGCTCTTCATTGTCCATCCGCCCCCAGCGGCCAATCTCAGCCACGGTACGCTGGCACCCGGTGCAGATATCCTGCTCGTCCAGCGCACAAATGCTCACGCACGGCGAGGCTACCGGCCGCTCTGCAACATCACTCATCATCAACCACCAGTTCCTGCGCATAACGCCGGGCATTATGCACATAGTGCGCGGCGCTGGCTTCGAGCATGCGCTTCTGCTGCTCGGTCAACTCACGTACCACCTTGCCCGGAGAGCCCATCACCAGCGACCCATCGGGTATTTCCTTGCCCTCGGCGATCAGTGCATTTGCGCCGATGATGCAGTGTTTGCCGATGCGCGCGCCGTTGAGGATCACCGCATTGATACCGACCAGGCTGTAGTCGCCCACCGTGCAGCCATGCAGCATGGCGTTGTGGCCAACGGTCACACCCTTGCCCAAGGTCAGCGGCGAGCCCATGTCGGTGTGCATCACCGTGCCATCCTGCACGTTGCTGCCCTCGCCAATGTCGATCAGCTCGTTATCCCCGCGCAGTACCGCGCCAAACCATACGCTGGCATCGGCCTGCAGGCGCACGCTGCCAATCAGTGTGGCGTTGGGTGCGGCCCAACTGGTGGGGTGGCTCTCGACCCGCAGGTCGCCCAGGCGGTATTTCATGCTTGCTCCTCAGGCTGGAACGCAGACGGCGGGGTTGGCCCCGCTCAGTTTTCGATGTAACGCTCAGGGGGCTGGTGCAGGCTGATGCCGGCATCGAACAACACGTTGACCAGTTCCACGATCATGATCGCCGACAACCCCCAGATCTTGTAGTCGCCATAGCGGTAGCTGGGCACATACCAGCTGCGCCCCTGGTAATCGATACGGTGGGTATGGTCGCGTGGGTCCTGGCGGAAGAATTCCAGCGGCACGGTGAATACTGCCGCGATTTCGGCGTCGTTGGCGCGGTATTCGACGAAGTCGGGAATAACCCCGACGAATGGCGTCACTTTAAGGCCATGCAGCGAAATCAGCGGGCTGAGCGGGCCGATCACTTCCACCAGCCCCGGCGGCAGACCGATTTCTTCTTCGGCTTCACGGAGCGCGGTGAACACCAGGTCGGGGTCTTCCGGGTCGCGACGGCCACCAGGAAAGGCCACTTCGCCACCATGTGTGGACAGGCCCTTGGCGCGCAAGGTAAGGACCAGTTCGGGCGCTTCGCTGCGGGTAATGGGCAAAAGAACCGCCGCTTCAGGGAACCGCCGGTCGGTTTCCAATGATGCGGGTTGGTGGTTGCTCATTCGGCGAAGTAGCTCGTCCAGCATTGCGCACACTCGTATCCAAGGCCTGCCTTGCATGATGCACCAAAGCCGCGAAGCACCCAAGCCCCTGCGCTTGCGGCGGCCTTGCCGACACGCCAAGATAGCCCCAGGCAAAAGGACCTACACATGAAATTCTGCAGCGCGTGCGGCCAGCCAGTCATACAGCGGATCCCCGAAGGCGACAGCCGCCTGCGGTATATCTGCGAGTCTTGCCAGACCATCCACTACCAGAACCCCAACATCGTTGCTGGGGTGTTGCCCACCTGGGGCAGCCAGGTGCTGCTGTGCCGGCGCGCCATCGAGCCACGTCGGAGTTACTGGACGTTGCCCGCCGGCTTCATGGAGAACGGCGAAACCCTAGACCAGGCCGCCCGTCGCGAAACGGTCGAGGAAGCCTGCGCCCGGGTCGGGTCGATGAGCCTGTACCAACTGTTTGATTTGCCGCACATCAACCAGGTGCATGTGTTCTTCCGCGCCGAGCTGGCGGACCTTGCCTTTGATGTGGGTGTCGAAAGCCTGGAAGTGCGCTTGTTCGAAGAACATGAGATACCGTGGGGCGAGCTGGCTTTCCGCACCGTCACGCGCACACTAGAATGCTACTATCGCGACCGCATCGGGCAGCACTATCCCATTGGCCATGAGTACCTGCCGCCGATGAACGTCTCGACCACGACCTCTACATAGAAAAAGCCTTCAGGGATACCGTTACATGCGTTGGTTGCTTGCCCTTTTCTGCCTCTGCGTTACCTCGGTGTCCCAGGCGGCCTTCACCGAGACCATCATCCGCAAGCCCTTACCGGCAGCGCAAACGCCTTCGCCTTCGCAGCAGGCCATGCAACCGCTGATCGACAAGGTGCTGGTGATCAAGTCCGAACGCCGCCTGCAGCTGATCAGCCGTGGCGAGCCGCTGAAAACCTACCGCATTTCCCTGGGCAAGCAGCCCAAGGGCGCCAAAGAGCGCGAAGGCGACAAGAAAACCCCCGAAGGCCTGTACTGGCTGGACTGGCGCAAGCAAAGCGACCGCTTCAACCTGGCCATGCACATCAATTACCCGAACATCAGCGACGCCGCCCGTGCCACCCGCGAAGGGGTGAGTGCCGGCAGCATGATCATGATCCACGGCACGCCTATCAACGACGAATACCCGGAATGGTACTTCCATACCCTGGACTGGACCGATGGCTGCATTGCCATGCGTAACCGTGACATGCAGGAAGTGTGGGACCTGGTGCGGGATGGGACGTTGATCGAGATTCGGCCTTAGCCCTGCAAGCAAGTACCCGCTTCGACAGGTTTACCAGCGTAACTCCCGCTGCCCTGCCAACGCCTGCGGCCCCAACCACTGCGCCCCCCGCAACAAGGGCGTCAACGCAGCCTCCGGTTGCAACTCGAATACCAGCTGCACCCGACGCCTTGGCAGGTCAGCATCCACGGCCAACTGATGTTGCCCCTGCTGCGCCAGTTGACCACGCAGGCGCCAGCCACTGCGGCAGTCCATTTCCAGCCAGCCCTGCCCCAGGCCCAGCGACCAGGGTTCGCTCAGTGCCAGATCACTCACGGTTACGCGGCCCTCGCTGGACAGGCACTGGCGCCCTACCCCGTTCAGGTGCACTGCGCCCTGCCACTGCCCAGCCAGGCGGTAATCAGCCGCCACCGTAGCCTGGGGCCCCATGGCTGCTACCTCCAGCCGCCAACGCCAAGGCCAGCCTTCGGTACGCAGCTGCCAGGCTTGCCCTTGGAACCCCAGCTGCGCAGTGGCCTGCATGTGCCAAGGCTTCACCGACCAACGCAATGGCCCGACGGGCCCCAACTGTTGTGCGTGACCTTGCCACAGGCTGCCACGGGCATCCTGCATTGGCAGGCCGAGCCCGCGTGCCACCCAGCTGGCAGGTAGCTCCACCAGCAGTGTCAGGGCGAACACGAGCAGCACCCACGCCGCAGCTTTACGGCTCATGGCTGCACCACCAGATCGAAGCGTAACACCTTGCCATCCTGCTCCAGCCCCCATTGCAGCGGCTGTGCGCCTTCGGTGCGCAGGGCCTGCAACCAGTCTTGCAACGCCCGCTCATCGGCCACCTGCCCGCGCAGGTGCCAGGTTTTGCCTTGCTCATCGACCTCGGCCAGCGCCACCCGCCGCGCCTCGGCCGACTGCTTCAGACGCTCCATGCTCAAGCCAGGGCCACCCTGCAAACTGGCGGCTTGTTCAGCCAGCCCCTGCCACTGGCTGAGTTCGCGCCATTGCGCCAAGCCACCGCGCAGGGCCAGGAAGGCCAGCAACACGGCAATCAGCAACCAGGCGAACGTCAACCGATAACGCTGCATCCAGTCGCGGTTCATACGGCTGCTCCCAAGTCGAAGATCACTTCGCCACTTAGCACCTGCACGGTTGCGCCAGCAGCGTTGGCCATGTCTTGCCAAGGTGGCACGGCCCCCTCGCCCGCCAACCGCACGCGCCAGCGCTGGCCATCGAAGCGCACGGCTTGCAGGCGCCAGCCGGGGTGATCCCGCAGCCACGCCTGCAACGTAGCCTGCAGGTCTTCGAGCTGGCGTGTGCGCACTTGCTGTTGCAACCCACTTTCACGCAGGCGCTTGAGGGCCTGAGCGGCATGCCGTGGGCTGGCCTGTTCACCTGTCACGGCAATGACCTGGGCGCGCCAGAGTTGCGCCTGGCGCCATTGCTGGCTCAACCACAGGCCGCCCCATACAGCCGCCAGTACCAGGCAAGCCGCCAACAGCCGTTGCTGCGGATGCGAAACAACAGGCAATGAAGGTGCCTTGCGGCCACGCTCGAACAAGCCAGGCAGCGAATCGAGGGGCGCCAGCGCGGTTGGCCAGTCGCCACTCAGTGGCACCTTTTTCAGGTGTGCCCACGGTTGCTGCGGCATTTCTCCCAGTGCATCCGGCCACGCCAGCCAGTGCTCCTGTTCGTCTTCGCCCAACCCTGTGTACAAGGACATGCCGGGTGGGCGCTGCCAGTGCCAAGCAGTGCCTGCTTCTACCGCAGGTAGCAACTGCGGCTCTGCCCAGCAACGCTCCACTTGCAGGCCCCATGCGGCACACTGCCCGCGCCAGCCCTCCAGTTTCTGGCGTGCCACCACCAGCAGACGAAGGTGCCCGGATTCTCGGGCCAGGCAGGCACAGTCCACTTCGTCCGGCGGTTGCAGCAAGCAGTCCTCAAGCAGCAACGACCACTCTTCACGCTTGAGCCCCGGTGGAGCCGGTACGCGGAAGCCGCTGCACGCCTCGGCAGGCAGAATCAGTGCAACCCGGGCTTGCAGGTTCGCCGGTGGCTCACCCTGCCCTTGGCGCTGCACGACGCCGCTCTCGGTCAGTGCCCAGTGCCAGACAACGCCGGGGCGCAGCAACAACCACGGCTGAGCCGGCGTTCGTCGCCGCCATTCAAATTTCATGAGCGCCCCCACGGGAGGGCGAACGTGCAGACATAGGGAGCTCCATCACGCTGCAATTGCAGGCGCACACCACGGCCGGGATGCGCGGGCTGGTCGGAAGGCCAGGTCAGCCAGCGGCCGCCCTGGTAATAAAGGACATTCATCACGCTGACCCGGTCGAGGTGTTCGCGTTGTATCCAGCGCGGGGCGGCGGCCGCGTACAGGTCGGCCGAGCTTTCCAGCAGCAGGCGTTGATCGCGGGCCTCAAAGCGCAAGCGTTGGCGCTGCAGGCGCGATCCGCCCTCGGCCTCTGGCAGGCCGGTGGCGGCGACCCATTGCAATTGGTGGCTTGCCGGTTGCCAGTCCAGCCAGCGGCTGGTCAAGGGCAGGCGCTGGTCATAGACCCGGCGCAGCACCGGGCTGTCGAAGCGACGCTCCAAGGCCAGGCAAAAGTCCAGCACCGAGGTTTGTTGGCTGGTGACCTGAAGGCGTTCGCGGACCTTGAGCCAGCCGTTGACCAAAGCGGCGAGCATGATGCCGAGCAAGGCTGTCAGGGCCAGGGCGACCATCAGCTCGATCAGGGTCAAGCCAGCCTGGCGGCGCTTCATGGGCGCTCCAGAAACACGGTGTACTGGCCCAGCGGCAGGCGCTGGTCACGGTCGGCGAACAGTTGCAGCTCGCCCCGGCGCAAGTCGCGCACGCCGGTGCGGCGCAGTTGCAATTGCCAATGGCACGGCTGGCCGCCCTGGTTCAGCTCGCCGTTAGCGTGATTGGCGGCAGGCCAGAACTGCTCGACAGCGAAGCGGGTTTGCAGCTCACGCGCGCACAGCAGGCCAAGGCGATGCTGCTGCAGGTTGTCCTGCACGGCCAGGCGCTGACGCAGGACCTGGCTGGTGATCACCGCCAGCACAGCAGCGATCGCCAAGGCTACGGTCACCTCCAGCAAGGTGAAGCCACGCTGACGTTGCTTCATGGCGCCACCTGCAAGCGACCATCGCGGCCCCAGGCCCATTGCTGGCTGCCATCGGCCCAGCGCCAGATCACGCTGCCCGGCTGTGCCCAGCCATGCGGCGTGAACACCAGGCGCGGCTGCGGGCTGACGGGCCAGTCCGGGTGCAGGCCTTTGGGCCAGTCGCCCACCGCAACGGCTTCGACGACCCAGGCATTGCCCTCGCGCCGCACAAACTCCGGACGCGGGCCATTCCAGCGCAGCCCGCGCAGTTGCCCGGTATGTCGGGCCAACGCGGCCTGCGCTCGGGTTTCGGCCGCCAGGCGCTGCAACGCCTGGTCGACATTGGCTTGACCGCTGCCAAGCCCCGCCACCGCCAGGCCCGTCATCAGGCCGGCGATGGCCAGCACCACCAGCAATTCGATCAGGCTGAAGCCCCGCTGACGGCGCACCTTTACAGTTCCCAGTTACCCAGGTCGGCATCCTGGCCTTCACCGCCCGGCAGGCCGTCCGCACCCAGCGAGTAAACATCCACCCGACCATGCTCACCGGGCATGCGGTACTGGTACGGAGTGCCCCACGGGTCTTCTGGCAGGCGGCGCACATAACCGTCACTTCGCCAGGCCCGTGGCAGTGGTTCCTGGCTCGGCTTTTTCACCAGGGCGGCCAGACCCTGCTCGCTGCTGGGGAAGCGCAGGTTGTCCAGCCGGTACATGTCCAGCGCCTGCTCCAAGGTGGCCAGGTCGGCCATCACTTTCTGTTTCATGGCCTTGTCCTGGTTGCCCAGCACGCTGGGCGCGACCACGGCGATGAGCAGGCCGATGATGAAGATCACCACCATGATTTCCATGAGGGTGAAACCGCGCTGGCGGTTGCGTCGATGCAGCATGGCAAAGCTCCTTGTCGTCACAGTTGCAGACCCTGGTTGAGTTGCATGATCGGCAACAGCACCGCCAGCACGATGAACAGCACCACGGCGCCCATCACCAGGATCATCAGGGGTTCGAACAGCGCCATGGCGGTATCCACCTGGCGGGCAAAGCCGCGCTCCTGGTCGTCGGCCACGCGTTCGAGCATGTCGGCCAGGGTGCCGCTGGCCTCGCCGCTGCCGACCATGTTCACCAGTAGCGGCGGGAATTGCTGGCTGGCATCCAGCGCTCGGTGCAGGCTGGTACCGCCCTGCACTTGCTGGCGCACCTGCTCCATGGCCAGCCGGATGCGCCGGTTGCCGACGGTTTCGGTGGCCACTTGCAAGGCTTCGAGCAAGGCCACGCCACTGCCACTGAGAATCGCCAGGCTTCGCGCCAGGCGGGCGCTTTCCAGCACCTGCAGCAGGCTGCCGATGCGCGGCAGGCGCAGCAGCAACTGGTCGCGGCGCAAGCACCAATGCGGCTTGCGCAGCAACCAGCCGCCGAGCACGCCAAGCACCAACGCCCCCCCCAACAACCACGGCCCGGCGTGTACCAGCCCCTGGCTCAGGCCGATCAGCAGCGAGGTGATCAGCGGCAGGCTTTGCCCTGCGTGGGCGAATTGTTCGGTGAGTTTGGGTACGACGAAGGTCATCAGGCCGACGACCACGGCAAGTGACACGCCCATCAATACGGTGGGGTAGATCAGCGCAGTACGGGCTTTATGTTGCTGGCGCTGTACCTGCTCCAGGTGGTCGGCCAACCGTGTAAGCACCTGTGCCAGGCGCCCGGAACGCTCGCCGGACTCGACCAGTGCGCAATACAAACCCGTGAACGGCGCCCCCTGGCGCGCCAGGCTGCGGGCCAGGCCCAGGCCTTCGGCGAGCGACCCACGCAGGGCCACCAGCACACTGTGCAGGGCCGGCTGGCGCAGTTGGCGTTCAAGGGTAGCCAGCGCGTCGACCAAGGGGATGCCAGCCCCGATAAGGGTCGCCAGCTGGCGGGTCAGTTCACAGAGCTGGGCACGGCTTAAACGCTGGCGCCTGGCTTGCCGGGCTCCGGCTTCCTGGCGCTGCAACTGGCGGGCGAACAGACCCTTCTCGCGCAACAACTGGCGTGCATGGCGCTCGCTGTCGGCTTGCAGGCTGGCCTTGTGCGCTTTGCCGGCGAGGTCGACGGCCTGGTAGCGATACGTCGGCATGCCTTAGCCCTGCACCACACGCAGCACTTCGGCCAGGCTGGTCTCGCCACGCGCCAGGCAATCACTGGCCATCGCCACCAGGCTCTGGCGGCGCTCGGCCAGGTAATCCTGCATGGCCAGTTCACTGGCGCCGTCGTAGAGCAGACCGATCAAACCGGCATCCAGCTCGATGAATTCGTACAGGCCCAGGCGCCCGACATAACCGCTGCCCTGGCACTGTTCGCAGCCCACCGCGTGGTAGCTGCTGCCCAGTGCCGCCAGTTCTGGCCACAGCTCACGCTCGGCAGGTTGCAGCGGGTACGACACGGCGCAACGGCACAAGCGCCGTACCAGGCGCTGGGCCAGCACACCACGCAGGCAGGAGGCGATCAGGAACGGCTCGATGCCCATGTCACGCAGACGGGTTACCGCCCCCACGGCGCTGTTGGTGTGCAGGGTGGACAGCACCAGATGGCCGGTAAGGCTGGCCTGTACCGCGATCTGCGCGGTTTCCTGGTCGCGGATTTCACCGAGCATGATCACGTCCGGGTCCTGGCGCAGGATGGCGCGCAGGCCACTGGCAAACGTCAGCCCGGCACGCGGGTTGATGGCTGTCTGGCCAATGCCGGCGATGGCATATTCGACGGGGTCCTCGACCGTGAGGATATTGCGGCTGCCGTCGTTGAGGCTATTGAGGCTGGCGTACAGGGTGGTGGTCTTGCCCGAGCCGGTCGGGCCAGTGGACAGCACGATGCCGTTGGGGCGCGCCAGGCAACTGCGCAGGCCCTGTAACACGGCGGGCGGCATGCCCAGGTTATCCAGCGCCAGCAGGCTGGCCTGCTTGTCGAGCACGCGCAAGACTACCCGCTCGCCATGAATGCCGGGCAAGGTCGAAACCCGCACATCCACTTCACGGCCTGCTGCACGCAAGGTGATACGGCCGTCCTGGGGCTGGCGTTTTTCGGCGATGTCCAGACGCGCCATGACCTTGATCCGTGATACCAGCATGGCCGACAGCGCTCGCGGTGGGCGCAACACTTCGCGCAGGTGCCCATCGACCCGCAGGCGCACCACCAGGCTCTGCTCGAAGGTTTCGATATGGATGTCCGAGGCGCGCAGGCGCAGGGCCTGGCCGAACAGGCCATTGATAAGGCGGATGACCGGGGCTTCGTCATCGCTTTCCAGCAGGTCTTCGATGCGCGGCATCTCGCTCATCAGGCTGTCCAGGTCGACCTGGTCACCGATGCCTTCGATCAGCGCTTCAGTGGCGGCATCACCCACCTCATACAACTGGCCCAGGCGCTCGTCGAACACGGCGGGTTCCAGATATTCCAGCGCACTGGGCTGGCCATGTACACGCAGCAGCTCCTGCAACTGGGCGCTGTCGGCATCGCGCCGTAGCCACAGCTGCCAGCCCTCCGCCGCCGGGGCCATGGCCACCCCGCTTTGCCGTGCCTGGCGATAAGGCAGCATCACCAGTCACCGCCTTCCAGGCGCGCCCGGCTGGCGGGGAATACCTGCAACAAAGGGGTGCCCTCGGCCAAGTCCGGCAGTTGCAGCGGCGTGGTCTGCTGCAAGGTGCGGTACTTGTCTTCGCTAAGCCCGGCCAGGCTCGGCCCGTCCCGCAAGATGCGCGGGCGGATGAACACCATCAGGTTCTGCTTGGTGTTCTTGGTGGCGTCGGAGCGAAACAGCCGGCCCAGGTAAGGGATGTCACCAAGCAGCGGCACGCGCTGGTTGCTGGTACTCAGTTCGTCGCTGATCAGGCCGCCGAGGATCACCAGGCCGTTGTCCTCGACCATGACCTTGGTCTTGATCTCGCGCTTGTTGGTGATCACATCGCTGGCCGCGCTGGACTCGGCGATCGATGACACCTCCTGGACAATGTCCAGGCGCACGCTGTTGTCGACGTTGATCTGCGGCTTGATGCGCAGCTTTACCCCGACCTCTTTACGTTCGATGGTCTGGTACGGGTTGGCGTTGTTCTGTGTGACCGAACCGGTGACAAAGGGCACCTCCTGGCCGACCAGGATGGAGGCCTCGGCGTTGTCCAGGGTGAGCAAAGTAGGTGTAGACAGCAGGTTGAAACCACTCTTGCCCTTTAGCGCATTGACCAGCATGGCGAAGTTGAAACCGCCGCCGAAATGGCCAATGCCCGCCGTGGCGCCGGTAGTGGCGGACAACAAGTCACCAAGCGCCTCGTTGTCGCCACTGGCAGCCGCCCCGGCGATGTTGGCGATGTTCACCCCGTTGCTGCCGAAGTTGACGATGCCGGCGCCGAACTTTTCGTCGGCAAACAGCCATTGCACGCCCAGCTCCTGGGCGCTGCTATCGGACACCTCTGCGATGATCGCCTCTACCACCACCTGGGCACGGCGAATGTCCAACTGCTCGACGATGGCGCGGTAGGCGGCCAGTTCGCTGTCGGGGCCGACCATCACCACAGCGTTGGTGCCTTCTTCGTATTCAAGGCGAATGCCCGGGCCACCACTGGTAGCCACCACGGGCCTGTCCTTGCCCTCACCTTCGCCCGCACCTTCTGCCGGCACCGCACCTTCCTGGCTGAGCCCGCGCAGTACCTTGACCACTTCACCGGCATTGGCATGGCGCAGGTAGATCACCTGGGTGCTGCCATTGCTTGGCGCCTCTTGCGGGCGGTCGAGCTGGCGCAGCAGGCTACCGATGCGGTCGAGGTTGCTGCGCCAGTCGGTAACCACCAACTGGTGCGCTGCCGGGTACGGGGTGATCACCCCAACGCGTGGGTCGATCAGGGGTTTGAGGATGCCCAGCACCTGTTCGTTGGCGGCGTTGCGCACATTGAATACGCGGGTAGCCACGCTGTCGCTACCTTCGCCTTGCTGCCCGCCCGCCTCCACCGGCACCGGTTCCAGGCGCGCGGCCTGGTCGGGGACGATCTTCACGCTGCCGTTGGGCAGGTCGACGGTGGCGTAGCCCTGGGCGCGCAACTGCGCGAGGAAGATGTCGTAGATGGCATCGGCGTCGTACAGGTCGACGGTGCGCACAGTGACTTTGCCCTTTACCCGGGGGTCGACGATGAACGTGGTACCGGTGATGCGCGACACGCTGTCGATGAACTCGCCCAGTTCGGTGTCGACGAAGTTCACCTCGTACATTGGCGTACCGTTGTCATCGAACACCGGCTCTTCGGCGCAGGCCAGGGACAGCACCAGGCTCAGCGCAGCCGCCACGCAGTATCTAACAGGCATCGTTCATCCTTGCCGCTTGAAGCCGGTCACGGCGGGGCGTGGCGGCCAGGGCAGGCGTTCGCGCCGCCCCTGGTTGTTGAAAATCAGGCCATCACTGTCGATGTCCTGCAGCACGATCCCCGGCGCCAGGCGTTGGCCACGCGCCAGCGTGCGTACTTGCTCGCCGTAGCGCAGCACCACCACGCTGGAGGCCAGTGGCTCTGCCTTCAGGCCCCCGAGGTATTGCAGTGGCAGGCGGGTAATGGCGATTGCACCGTCGTCGATGGGCGCCTGCCAGTGACCGACCATCAGGCCAGGCAACGGAGCGACAGCCACCGCAGGTGCTGTCGCCGGTTGTGGCTGGCGGCTCAGTTGCAGCACGCACTGGGCGGCCAGCCAGCCTGCCAAGGTCAGGCCTGCGCCCGAGAGCAGGCGCGAAGCGAACGTCACGAAGCCAACTGCCGTGGGTGCCAGCCCGGGTGCCCCTGCACATAGCGCACGTCTGGCCATTGCAACGGCACCAGTTGCCAGCCGGGTGCCTGACGGGCGAGCCAGGCTTCAACCCGCTGCCACAGGGGCTCACCCGCCTGGCTTTCAAACTGCAGGCCAAAGGTGCGGCACAGGCCCTGCACCGGCTCCAGCCCTGTGATGCGCTTGCCTTGCGGGCTGTAGCTGACCCCCCAGGCCTGGCTCTGCCAGCGTGGCAGGTCTTGGCTGTTGTCCAGCAGTAGCGGGTCGCCGAACAGTTGCTCTGCGGCGTTTTCCAGTACTTGCTCCACCTGCCGGGCCGGCGCTTCGACCACCGGGGCCGGGTAGCCACCGGTCAGGCTGATCAGGTGTTCGCGGGTGATGGGGGCCCCCGCGGGCAGCGGGTAGTCATAGCGCAGGCCCGGCAGCAGCACGGGCATGCTGCTGTCATCGGCCAACGCTTGATGCAGCAAGCGGTCCCAGCTGCCACCACGGGTGTCGCGGCGCCACAAAGCCTGTGGCGCAAGGGCCAGCGGTTGGTCGAGCCAGGCCGCATGGCCGGCGCGTTGCTGGCGCAAGGTAGCCTGCAGTTGCCCCACCCGCAGTTGCGCGGCGGGTGACAGTTGCTGTTCGAACGCCGGGAAGAAACGCCCATCGAATTGCCATGCGCCAGCCACTCGCAGACAACGCAGGCGGAAGGCACCGCTGCCCCGGCAACCGGCGAACAGCACCGGCACGCGCCGGCCACTGGCCTGGGTGACCTCGACCGGCGCCGGCCACAGGTCCTGGCCACGGGCGCACAACAACACGTCGATTTGCGGCACCCGCTCGGCCAGCCACAAGCCAGGGCCTGTGCCTATGTCGGCCATGGCCACCACCAGGTCGGCTTCGCGCCGGGCTTGCTCGAACACGGGTTGTAATGATTGGTACCACAGTTTCAGGGAGGCTTTCTGGTCCTGGGCGTAAGGGTCGGTCACGCCGACCACGGCAATGCGGGCACCGCCGCGCTCGAAGACGTGCAAGGCCTCCAGCCCCAGTGCCTGACGTTGCGCGTCCGCCAGCCCGGCGCCCAAGGTAATGGCGCTAGCCTGGCGATACAGCCCATGGCTACGCTGCGGCCACAGCACGCGTTCATCGCTGCTGACACGCACCTCACTGCCCAGCAGCTGGCTGCCTTGAACGCCGCTCTCACCTTGAGTCAGGTAGGCTAGGCCACTGCCATTCCAGCCTTGGCCGTTTTCCAGGGTCAGGCTATTACCTGCTCCGGCCTCCGCCCGCAGTTGCTCCAGCAACGCCGCCAGCACGGCAAAACCGCCCAGGTGGGCTGCACTTGCCTGGCTGGCATCAAGCAACGGCGCCAGTTGCGGGTAGGCCAGGCTGGCGCTGCTGCCGGTCATCCAAGGCGCGCGGCCCAGGTGGCTGACCGGCCCCAGGCGAGTCGCCGGCACCACCGCCTGGCCGGGTTGGCGGGCATCGAGGGTATCGGCCACGTACAGCAGGTCGAGGTGGGCGTTACCGCCCTGTTGTGCCGGGAAAGCAGAACAGGCGCCGAGCAGCGGGGCCATGGCCCCGACACCCATCCAGCTGATCACTTCGCGCCTGTGCATGCTGCTTGCCATCGAACCCGCCATCCTTATCCATGTTCATTCAGGGCTCCGGATGTTGCGGCGTTGGCATGACAGTTTGATGGCAGAATTCCGACAGTCATTCCAAATTGATCTGTCAGCGAATGTTCTAAGAGCGGACCGTTTTAAAACCCCGTTAACATTTCTGCCAATGAATCATCATATTTGCGCACTACAGTCGCGGTTTCCTCTAACTCAGCCAACATAAGGACACCCTGATGAGTCGAGATACCGGCGACAACCTGGACCGGAACCAAAGCGGCAACCTGCCGATGGCCAACGTCATGGACGCCTACCTCAGCCGCCGCAGCGTGATGCGCGGCAGCCTGGGCGCCGCCATCGCCATGATCGCCGGTACCGGCCTGACAGGCTGCTTCGACGGTGGTGGTTCCGATCACGATGATCCGGTCACCGAGCCACCGGTGACCGAGCCGCCTGTTACCGAACCAGAGGTACCGAAACTGGCGCTGGGCTTCCAGTCCATCCCGGGCTCGCGCACCGACGCCTGCGTGGTGGCCGCCGGCTACAGCGCCTATGTGCTGGCGCCGTGGGGTACGCCCATCAACAGCAACGGCAACCCGTGGAAGTCTGACGGCAGCAACACCTCGACCGACCAGGCCAATGCCATGGGCATGCACCATGACGGCATGCACTTCTTCCCCATCAACGGCAGCTCGGAAGATGGCTTGCTGGCGATCAACTTCGAATACATCGACACCGCCGCCCTGCACCCGGCCGGCCCCACCACCGATGTGAACGGCAAGCGTCCGGTCGAAGAAGTGCGTAAGGAAATCAACGCCCACGGGGCTGGCGTGGTGCGCCTGCAGAAAGTCAGCGGACGCTGGCAGGTGGTCGACAACGACCCGCTGAACCGCCGCTTCACCACCGCCTCGCGCATGGAAATCACCGGCCCGCTGCGCGGTACCGACCACGTCAAGACCAAGTATTCCACCGCCGGCACCCATTGCCGTGGCACCAACAATAACTGCGGCAACGGCTACACCCCGTGGGGCACCTACTTGACCTGTGAAGAGAACTGGCCAGGCATTTTCGTCAACAAGGGCACCCGCCCCGAAGACCAGCGCCGCATTGGCGTGGGCACCTCCAGCGGCCAGTACAAATGGGAAACCGCAGCTGGCGACAGCACTGAGGTGGCCGACGAATTTGCCCGCTTCGACGTCACCGTCAAAGGCGCCAGCGCCACCGACGACTACCGCAACGAAGCCAGCACCTACGGCTACATCGTCGAAATCGACCCATACAACAGCAGCACCTTGGCCACCAAGCGCACCGCACTGGGCCGCTTCCGCCACGAGGGCTGCGCCCCAGGCCTGCCGGTCGCCGGCAAGCCACTGGTGTGGTACATGGGTGACGACTCGAACAACGAGTACCTGTACAAGTGGGTGTCCACCGCCGTGTGGGACGCCGCCGACGCCACCCCGGCCGACCGCCTGGCCACCGGTGCCAAGTACCTTGACCAGGGCAAGCTCTACGTGGCCCGCTTCAATGCCGACGGCACCGGCGTATGGCTGCTGCTGGATGTGAACACCGCTACCACTAACGGCAGCACCCTGGGTGCGCTGTATGGTGACTTGCCAGGCATCATCCTCAACACCCGTGGCGCCGGCGATGCCGTGGGCGCAACGCCGATGGACCGCCCGGAATGGACCACGGTCAACCCGCTGAACGGCGATGTATACCTGACCCTGACCAACAACAGCGCGCGTACCCCGGAAAAGGTCGATGCGGCCAACCCGCGCGGCCCGAACCGCCATGGCCACATCATTCGCTGGCACGACAGCGACGACCAGTTGAGCTTCACTTGGGACATCTTCGTGTTCGGCGCCAACGCAGCCGGTACTGCCGATATCAACCGTTCCGGCCTGACCGAACTGAACCAGTTCGCCAGCCCCGACGGCATGAGCTTCGATAGCCGTGGCGTGCTGTGGTTCGAGACTGACAACGGTGAAAGCACCCTCACTGATTACACCAACGACCAGCTGCTGGCAGTGATCCCCACCGACCTGGTAGACGCCAGCGGCAAGCAGGTGCCGGTGAACGCGCAGAACCAGGTGGACCTGCGCCGCTTCTTCGTTGGGCCGAATGAATGTGAGGTGACCGGGATTACCTTTACGCCGGACAACAAGACGCTGTTCGTGAACATTCAGCACCCGGGGAACTGGCCATATACCGACAAGGCGACCGACGCTACGCCGGCTGGGACTACGGTACGGCCGCGGGCTTCGACGGTGGTGATTCAGCGTATTGATGGCGGGGAGATCGGGACTGCCTGATCGACCTGTGCACGGGGGCCGCTTTGCGGCCCTTTCGCGACACAAGGCCGCTCCTACAGGGGGTACGCGATCTCTTGTAGGAGCGGCCTTGTGCCGCGAATGGGCTGCACAGCAGCCCCGGCAACCTCAAGCCCTACCAAGCCATCGGCTCGCGGCTGCGCACCCGCACCTGCTGCGCCGGCACCCGGGAAACTGCCCAATCACCGACCAACCATTTCTTCAGAAGTGGAACCAGCTGAGTGCGTCAACACCAAGTCGACTGCGGATTTGGTCTGCGTGCGCTCTGATATTGGACATGTCTCGCTCATAACTCAGACGTAGTTCGGTGCCTTCTGCCAAATATGAAAGATTCTGACTAAAGTTTTGCTCGTGCCGATTCATGTCAATAAGTTGCTGATACAGAGACTCTGCCTGAGCGAGGTCAAGTGGCTGTAGTCCCGCAGCTTCATGGCGGGGCGGAGTTCGAGCCCCGTTGGCCAATGGCAGCTGTTGAGCTGTACTACCCGCTGGTGCAAGACGGTTAGCCAGATACACTGTACCCTGCTGAGCCATAGGGTTTCTCAGTGTTTGCCTAACAGGTTGTGTTGGCATATGGGCTTGTGTTTGTTGCCGCTGTTGTAGTCTGGCACGCAGTGCCTCCACACGCTGTTCTGCAGTCTGCCGCTGAGCCCTTTGTGCCCCTGCCCTTCGTGATTGCTGCAATAGCTTTTGCGGTACTTTACGCAGACCACTTAGATCCGCGTGACCACTTGGATCCAGCCCCATGACTGGATCTCCTGAGCAGTAGCTATAAGCATTTGGCCCGCCAGCACCAAAAGGACTCCAGCCATCAGGTGAAAGAAATCGCCTCAGGGCTGGGCTGTAAGCCCGATAACCATTGCCTAGCAGGTAGGTGCCGGAGCGGCAGTCTTCTCGCTCACCATTGTAGCCAAGCATGAATGCCGAGCTAGCTTGGTTTTGGTGGTGCCCGTAAGGGCAATAGGCACGCAGAGCTACTGACACAGGGTTTTGCCTCGCAAGACGGTGAGCTGAAGTTTTGGTCTTTCCGAGGCCAGGCGCAACTAGCAAGATTATCAGTACACGCTGCTGGTTTCAGCTCACGATCACAGGTTCTGAATACCGTGCAATTCCTGAATGTGACTGGCTTGCCAGCGAATGGGCTGCACAGCAGCCCCGGCAACCTCAAGCCCTACCAAGCCATCGGCTCGCGGCTGCGCACCCGCACCTGCTGCGCCGGCACCCGGGCATGCCATTGCACCACCCCCAACGCCTCCACCTGGAATTCGCTGCGTATCGCCCGCCCCTCTTCCTCGAACGACAACTGCAACAGGAAATACCCGCTGTTCAGCAGCAACCCTTCGCTCAACCGTTCGAACGTTTCGTCATCCACCGCCC
Organism: Pseudomonas sp. FYR_2; assembly: GCF_043106425.1. NCBI lineage: Bacteria > Pseudomonadati > Pseudomonadota > Gammaproteobacteria > Pseudomonadales > Pseudomonadaceae > Pseudomonas > Pseudomonas sp. FYR_2. The sequence goes on along the minus strand of NZ_JBICMM010000035.1, from coordinate 72,036 downwards.
CCAACGCCTGACGCAAGGCACCTGCATCCACATACCCCGACGCCGGCCGCCCGCTGATGATGCGGCTGAGCAACGAGCGCGAATAACGCCCTTCGTATAACGCCTCCAGCAGCGGCAAATGCTCCAGCCCAAGCGCATTGGCGTTCAGGCGCCAACCGGTCACCTGCGGCAAGGCACACAACATCGGATAGCGGCCCTGCCGACTGGCGTCCGGCTCCAGCAGCAGGTTCAGCTCGCTGGTGTCGAGCATCGGCTGGTTGGCCGCCAGGCGTGGTGGCTGCTGACGCAGGTACTGGGCGCTTTCGGCGCCTTGCAGGCGGGTATCGCTATCGGCGTCGAGCCAGTCGGCCAGCGCATCGACCAGCCGCTCAGCCGCCATGTCGTCGCCTAGCAAATAGCGCAACTGACGCTCGGCTCGCTCGCCATCAACACCTAGCAGCGCATTGACGTTGAAGCAGGTGTGCTGGTCGCGCACCCGCAACTGCGCCTGGCCAGCGCCAAAGTCATAGTTCAACGGCTGCCCACGCAGGGCCTGCCAGAACAACGGGCTGAGCCGCCAGGTGGGGTCGCGCAGGGCTTGCTTGGCGTAGGCCAGGCCGGCCTGCTCCATGGCCCGCGCCTGTACCCGCTGGTGCAGCAGGCGCACCTCATCCACTTGGCGCCGGCCGTCTTCCACCAGCCAGGCCATACCCGCCGCCAACATTGCCAGCACCACCATCACCATCAACAGGGCCGCCCCCTGCTGTTGCCTGCCACCCATCCGTGCGTGCCTCGCTCGCAGAATAAAGACGCCAGTCAACACGCGGCGTGTTGCAGGTAGATGGCAATGCCCGTCCGTCATGTGTACGTCATCTACACGAGGCAGGATTAGCCTTCCTTTTCATGACCTTACAGGAGTGGTCGCAATGGGTGGCATTGGAATCTGGCAACTGGTGATCGTACTGCTGATCGTATTCCTGCTGTTTGGCACCAAGCGCCTCAAGGGCCTGGGCAGCGATGTGGGTGAGGCGATCCAGGGGTTTCGCAAATCCATGGGCGGTGACAACGATGTCAATGCCGCTGGCCAGGCACAAGTACAGCAGCAGGCGCCGCTGAACGGCCAGGCCACTCAGCAGCCTCAAGCGGATCGTCAGGCCTGATGTTCGAGGTAGGCTTCAGCGAGGTGCTGTTGGTCGGCATTGTCGCGTTGCTGGTGCTGGGCCCGGAACGCCTGCCGGTAGCGGCGCGTACCCTGGGGCGCGGGCTGGGCCAGGCGCGCCGGGCCATGCACGCCTTACGCACGCAGGTAGAACGCGAAATCGACATGCCGAACCTCGACAGCGCCCCATTACAGCGCCTGGAGCAGGAGATCCGCCAAGGCATAAGTTTGAACGCGGAGCCGGCCAATGATGCAGCCACGGTCGCCCTGCCCAAGGAAAATGCCTCATGAGTATTGCCATGGACCCGGCGGCCAGCATGCCGTTGACCGAACACCTGCGCGACCTGCGCAAACGCCTGGTGCGTTGCCTGGCGTTGGTGGCGCTGGTGTTCGCTGGCCTGTTCCCCTTTGCGCAAACGCTGTACACGCTCATTTCCGAACCGCTGCGGCGCTTTTTGCCAGAAGGCGCGAGCATGATCGCTACCAGCGTCACCTCGCCGTTTCTGACACCGTTCAAGCTGACCGCGATGTGTGCGCTGTTCGTGGCCATGCCGCTGCTGCTGCACCAGGCCTGGGGCTTTCTGGCGCCGGGGCTGTACCGCCGTGAACGGCGCATTGCCCTGCCGCTGCTGGTGTCGAGCATCGTGCTGTTCTATGCCGGCATGGCCTTCGCGTTCTTCCTGGTGTTTCCGATGATGTTCGGCTTTTTTGCCAGCGTGACGCCGGACGGCGTGGCGATGATGACCGACATCAGCCAGTACCTGGACTTTATCCTGGCGCTGTTCCTGGCGTTCGGGCTGGCGTTCGAGATCCCGGTGGCGACGTTCATCGTGGTCTGGGTGGGGTTGGCCGATGTGGCCACGTTGCGGCGCAGCAGGCCCTACGTGATTGTCGGGTGCTTTGTGGTGGGGATGATATTGACGCCACCGGATGTGTTTTCGCAGACGATGCTGGCGGTGCCGATGTGGGTGTTGTTCGAGGTGGGGTTGCTGGCTTGTGGCTGGTTGAAGCGGCCGGTGCCTGGCAAGGACATTGTGGCTGGCGTGTAGGGCCTATTCGCGGGCGTGCCCGCGAATGGCCGTGATGCGGTCTAGAACTCGGCGAGCCGCCAGACTTCATAGGCTGGCGTCTCGTACGGGTGGCTCTGCCTGAGCGCAGCGACGACCTGAACAATCAGGTCGTCCGCCACCACCAGCTCCACCTTCCACTCTTCCACCACCTCGACCTGGCCGGCTTGCCCGAGGAACGGCTGGCTGCCGTCCAACGGGCGAAACTGGCCCTGGCCCAGGGTTTGCCAGGCGCAGTGGTCATAGTCACCGATGCGCCCGCCACCGGCGGCGAATACGGCGGCCTTGACCACTTCGACATGGCTGGCGGGGACGAAGAAGGCGAGCTTGTACACGCCTTAGTTCACCCACACCCGTGCGTTGCGGAACATACGCATCAGCGCGGCATCTTCCTGCCACTCGTCCGGGCGCCAGGAGTTTTGCACGGCGCGGAACATACGCTCCGGGTGCGGCATCATGATGGTCACGCGGCCGTCGCGGCTGGTAAGGCCGGTGATACCACGCGGCGAGCCGTTCGGGTTAGCCGGGTAGGCTTCGGTGACCTTGCCGTGGTTGTCGACGTAGCGCAGGGCCACGCAACCGGACACGTCGGCTTCCAGCAGTGCCGCTTCGTTGGCGAACTCGGCGTGGCCTTCGCCGTGGGCGATGGCGATCGGCATGCGCGAACCGGCCATGCCCTGCAGGAAGATCGAGTTGGACTTCTGCACCTCGACCATGGCCACACGGGCTTCGAACTGCTCCGAGCGGTTACGCACGAAGTGCGGCCAGTACTCGGTGCCCGGGATCAGCTCGTGCAGGTTGGACATCATCTGGCAACCGTTGCACACGCCCAGGGCGAAGCTGTCGGTACGCTCGAAGAAGGCCTGGAAGGCGTCACGGGCACGGGCGTTGAACAGCGCCGACTTGGCCCAGCCTTCGCCGGCACCCAGTACGTCACCGTACGAGAAACCACCGCAGGCGACCAGGCCCTTGAAGGCTTCGAAGTCGACACGGCCAGCGAGGATGTCGCTCATGTGCACGTCGATCGCGGCGAAGCCGGCGCGGTCGAAGGCAGCAGCCATTTCGACCTGGCCGTTGACACCCTGCTCGCGCAGGATGGCCACTTGCGGGCGCACGCCCTTCTTGATGTACGGTGCGGCGATGTCGTCGTTGACGTCGAAGCCCAGCTTCACCGACAGGCCCGGGTTGTCTTCTTCCAGCAACAGGTCGAATTCCTGGTCGGCACAGTCGGCGTTGTCGCGCAGGCGCTGGATCTGGTAGCTGGTTTCGGCCCACTGACGCTGCAGCATGCGGCGGTCGTCGTCGAACAGCACTTCGCCGTTCAGGCTGATGGACACTTCACCGTTGTTGACCGGCTTGCCGATCACCGCGACGCAACCTTCGCCCAGACCAGCAGCGCTGAACTGTGCGAGTACGTCCGGAGTGGCATCCTGGCGAACCTGGATGACTGCGCCCAGCTCTTCGTTGAAGAGGATGGCCGGTACATCGCCCTTGCTGTCGGTCAGCGGGTCGAGGTGCAGGTCGAGGCCGCAATGGCCGGCGAAGGCCATTTCCAGCACGGTGGTGACCAGGCCGCCGTCGGAACGGTCGTGGTAGGCCAGCAGGTGGCCGTCGGCGTTCAGGCCCTGGATGACCGCGAAGAAGGCCTTGAGGTCTTCAGCGTCGTCGACGTCCGGTGCCTGGGCAGCGATCTTGCCGTAGGTCTGAGCCAGGATCGAGGCGCCCATGCGGTTCTTGCCACGGCCCAGGTCGATCAGAATCAGGTCGGTCTCGCCCTTGTCCATGCGCAGTTGCGGGGTCAGGGTTTTGCGGATGTCGGTGACCGGGGCGAAGCCGGTGATGATCAGCGACATTGGCGAGGTAACGCTCTTCTCGACGCCCTCATCGCTCCACTTGGTCTTCATCGACATCGAGTCTTTGCCGACCGGAATGGTAATGCCCAGCTCCGGGCACAGCTCCATGCCGACAGCCTTGACGGTGTCGTACAGGCGGGCGTCTTCACCCGGGTGACCAGCAGCGGACATCCAGTTGGCCGACAGTTTGATGTCGGACAGCTTTTCGATGCGCGAAGCGGCCAGGTTGGTCAGGGTTTCGCCGATGGCCATGCGGCCAGACGCCGGGGCATCCAGCAGTGCCAGCGGGGTGCGCTCACCCATGGCCATGGCTTCACCGGTGTAGACGTCGAAGCTGGTGGCGGTGACGGCGCAGTCAGCCACCGGTACCTGCCACGGGCCGACCATCTGGTCGCGGGCAACCAGGCCGGTGATGGTGCGGTCGCCGATGGTGATCAGGAAGCTCTTGCTGGCCACGGCCGGGTGGCTAAGAACGCGCTGGACGGCGTTGTCCAGGTCCAGCTTGCTCGGGTCGAAGTCATCGCCCAGCTCGGCTTCGCGGGTAACCGAACGGTGCATGCGTGGCGGTTTACCCAGCAGCACGTCAAGCGGCATGTCCACCGGGGTGTTGCCAAAGTGGCTGTCGCTGACGGTCAGGTGTTGCTCTTCAGTCGCTTCACCCACTACAGCGAACGGGCAGCGCTCGCGCTCACAGATGGCCTGGAAGCGGTCGAAGTCAACGGCACTGACGGCCAGTACGTAACGCTCTTGCGATTCGTTGCTCCAGATTTCGTGCGGGGCCATGCCCGGCTCGTCGTTGGGCACGTTACGCAGTTCGAAGCGGCCACCACGACCACCGTCGTTGACCAGCTCAGGGAAGGCGTTGGAGATACCGCCGGCGCCAACGTCGTGGATGAACGCGATCGGGTTGGCGTCGCCCAGCTGCCAGCAGCGATCGATGACCTCCTGGCAACGGCGCTCCATTTCAGGGTTTTCGCGCTGTACCGAGGCGAAGTCCAGGTCTGCCGAGCTGGCACCGGTCGCCACCGACGAAGCGGCGCCGCCGCCCAGACCGATCAGCATGGCCGGGCCGCCGAGCACGATCAGCTTGGCGCCGACAGTGATCTCGCCCTTCTGCACGTGGTCTTCACGGATGTTGCCCATGCCACCGGCCAGCATGATCGGCTTGTGGTAGCCGCGCACTTCTTCACCGTGCGGGGTGTTGATGGCCTGCTCGAAGGTACGGAAGTAACCGGTCAGGGCCGGGCGACCGAATTCGTTGTTGAACGCCGCGCCACCCAGAGGGCCTTCGATCATGATGTCGAGGGCGTCGACGATGCGCTCAGGCTTGCCGTAAGCCTGCTCCCATGGCTGCTCGAAGCCCGGAATGCGCAGGTTGGACACGGTGAAGCCGGTGAGGCCAGCCTTGGGCTTGGCGCCACGGCCGGTAGCACCTTCGTCGCGGATTTCGCCGCCGGAGCCGGTGGAGGCACCAGAGAACGGGGCGATGGCGGTCGGGTGGTTGTGGGTTTCCACCTTCATCAGGATGTGCACCGGCTCCTGCACCGCGCCGTACTGGCGGGTTTCAGGGTTCGGGAAGAAACGGCCAGCCACGTTACCGACGATGACCGAGGCGTTGTCCTTGTAGGCGGACAGCACGCCTTCGTTGTGCATCTGGTAGGTGTTCTTGATCATGCCGAACAGGCTCTTTTCCTGAGCCTGGCCGTCAATGTCCCAACTGGCGTTGAAGATTTTGTGGCGGCAGTGCTCGGAGTTGGCCTGGGCGAACATCATCAGTTCGATGTCGTTCGGGTTGCGCTTGAGGCCCTGGAAGGCATTGACCAGGTAGTCGATCTCGTCTTCGGCCAGGGCCAGGCCCAGGTCGATGTTGGCCTTGGCCAGGGCGTCGCGGCCACCGGCCAGGATGTCGACCGAGGTCATCGGCTTGGGCTGGGCGTGGCTGAACATGTCGGCCGCCTGCTCCAGCTGGCCCAGCACGCGCTGGGTCATGCGGTCGTGCAGCTCGGCGGCGATCAATGCAGCGTCAGCATCGCTCAGGGTGCCGGCCACGTAGTAAGCGATGCCGCGCTCCAGGCGCTGGATCGACTGCAGGCCGCAGTTGTGGGCGATGTCGCTGGCCTTGCTGGCCCAAGGCGAAATGGTGCCCAGGCGCGGTACGACCAGGAACAGGCGACCGGTCGGCTCCTGTACCGGCACGCTCGGGCCGTACTTGAGCAGACGGCCCAGCACCTGCTGCTGGTCGGCGGTCAGCTCGCCGTCGACATCGGCGAAATGGGCAAATTCGGCATACAAACCAGTAACAGCGGGGACTTTCTGGCTCAGTTGCTCGAGTAATTTACCGTGGCGAAAGGCAGAAAGGGCAGGAGCGCCGCGCAGGATCAACATCGTCGGGACAGCCTCAGGAAGGGGTGTGCTTAGAGGCCGTGCATTCTAGCCTAATTCGATGGCTTTCGGCACCCGCTCTACGCCACGGCTGCCGGGCGGTGGAACCGGACTTTCGGGTCAATATTTCGGGTGCTCGCCTCAAGAGGTTTATGGCCTATGAGATCGAGCGCCGCCCGCGCGGCGCATCGCGAGCTACGCTCGCTCCTACGTTTGTTCCGGGCCAATTATTCCAGGGGTATTTGCGCGCGTACGCCTTGGCGCATGCCGTTAGATTGCGTCGTACCAACAAGCCGGTCGCGCGCGCCTGCCACAGGCGTAACTGGCCCTAAACAAACGTAGGAGCGAGCGCAGCTCGCGATGCGCCGCGCGGGCGGCGCTCGATCTCCCTGGCGCCACACATCTCACGGCAGGCACTTGGTGGCCCAAACACAATCCACCGCCACGCCCCCACATCACATAAACCGCTACCAGACAAGCTAACAGTTGTCGAGATATGGTTGGGCCGGTCCTTTGCGTATACTGCAACCTATGTTCGCCCACACTGCTTTGCGCCAGCGTTGCGCCAAATGGCTTCTCGCAACCGGACTCTTTCTGCTGCTCGGTGCCTGCGTTGAAAAACCCAGCACCCTCGAGCGCGTGAAGGAGGATGGCGTGCTGCGCGTCATCACCCGCAACAGCCCGGCCACCTACTTCCAGGACCGCAACGGCGAAACCGGCTTCGAATACGAGCTGGTCCAGCATTTCGCCGAAGATCTCGGCGTGAAGCTGCAGATCGAGACCGCCGACAACCTCGACGAGCTGTACGACGCCCTCGGCAAGCCCTCCGGCCCGGTGCTGGCCGCTGCCGGTCTGGTCAGCAGCGAGCGGCGCAAGGCCCAGGTCAGATACTCTCACCCGTACCTGGAAGTGACCCCGCAGGTCATCTACCGCAACGGCCGCCCGCGCCCCACAGACGCCAAGGGCCTGGTCGGCAAGAAGATCATGGTGCTCAAGGGCAGCAGCCATGCCGACCAGCTGGCCGAACTGAAGAAGCAGTACCCGGGCCTGCAATACGAAGAGTCCGACGCCGTCGAGGTGGTCGACCTGTTGCGCATGGTCGACGAAGGCCAGATCGACCTGACCTTGGTCGACTCCAACGAGCTGGCGATGAACCAGGTGTACTTCCCCAACGTGCGGGTTGCCTTCGACCTGGGCGATACCCGTGACCAGCGCTGGGCAGTGGCCGCAGGCGAAGACAACAGCCTGCTCAACGAGATCAACGAATTTCTCGACAAGGCGCAGAAGAACGGCACCCTGCAGCGACTGAAAGACCGTTATTACGGCCATGTCGACGTGTTGGGCTATGTGGGCGCCTACACCTTCGCCCAGCACCTGCAGCAACGCCTGCCCAAGTACGAGAAGCACTTCAAGAGCTACGCCAAGGTCGAGCAGGTAGACTGGCGCCTGCTGGCCGCTATCGGCTATCAGGAATCGATGTGGCAGCCGGAGGTCACCTCCAAGACCGGCGTGCGCGGCCTGATGATGCTGACCCAGCGCACCGCCCAGGCCATGGGCGTGTCCAACCGCCTGGACCCGAAACAGAGCATTCAGGGTGGCGCCAAATACTTCATGAAGATCAAGGAAGAGCTGGACGACAGCATTCAGGAGCCGGACCGCACCTGGTTCGCCCTGGCTGCCTATAACGTCGGCAGCGGCCACCTGGAAGACGCCCGTACCCTGGCCAAGCGCGAGAAGCTCAACCCGAACAAGTGGCTGGACGTGAAGAAGATGCTGCCGCGCCTGTCGCAGAAGCAGTGGTATCGGCAAACCAAGTACGGCTACGCCCGGGGTGGCGAGCCGGTGCACTTCGTGGCCAACATCCGCCGTTACTACGACATCCTCACCTGGGTGACCCAGCCGCAGCTCGAAGGCCAGGTGGCCGAGGGCAACCTGCATGTGCCTGGGGTGAACAAGGACAAGCCGGCAGATCAGTCGCCGCCCATGTAAGCCTGTACAGGTTAAGCCTTGGCCCGGCGAGCCTTGAAGAAATCACTGAGGATCTGCCCGCACTCCTCCGCCAGCACCCCGCCTTCCACCATCACCCGATGGTTCAGGAACCCCTGCCCGAAAAACTGCCCTTGGCTCTGCACGATCCCCGCCTTGGGCTCCAGGGCGCCAAACACCACGCGCATCACCCGCGAATGCACGATCAGCCCCGCACACATGCTGCACGGTTCCAGGGTCACGTAAAGGGTGCTGCCGGGCAGCCGGTAATTACTGGCAGACTTCGCCGCTGCGCGGATGGCCACCATCTCGGCATGCGCACTGGGGTCGCTGTCGATGATCGGCCGGTTGAAGCCCTGGCCGATCACCTGGCCATGCTGCACCAGCACTGCCCCCACCGGCACTTCCCCCATGCTTGCGCCTTGCGCAGCCAGTGTCAGTGCCAGGCGCATGAATTCCTGATCGCGGCTGCGATCGATGATCTGCGGGCGCATCAAACCACCGCGATCGCGGCCATCAGGCCGGTTTCCATGTGGTCGATGACGTGGCAGTGGAACATCCAGGTGCCCGGGTTATCCGCCACCAAGGCCACCTGGGCGCGCTCGTTCTTGCCCAGCAGGTAGGTATCGGTGAACCACGGCTCCTTGATGTCGTGGCGATTGGAGCCAATCACCTTGAAGCTCATGCCGTGCAGGTGGATCGGGTGCTGGTACTGGGTCATGTTCTTCAGCTCGAAGATGTAGCTCTTGCCCTTCTGCAACGTGGCGATGGGGCGGTCCGCGCAGGTCTTGTCGGTGATGTCCCAGGCCTGGCCATTGATCTGCCACATGCTCGAGGGCTTGTCCGGGTCAGGGGTGACAGTGACGTTGGCCGCCCATTCGAAATTGAAGTTGAGCTTTTCGGCATTCTCCAGGTCCGGCTCGGCGATCGGGTTGGGCGGCAGCGCTGGCGGCCAATCACCCGGCACGTCGTTGCTGGCCACCGAACGCAGGGTGCCCAGGCGCACGAAACCGTCTCGCAGGGAAATCTCCTCACCCGCCTCGGGAATACGGATGGCCAGGCAGATACGCATGCCCGGGCCGAGCCAGTACTCGTCTTCCAATGGGCGCGGGGTCACCGGGTTGCCGTCGAGGGCATAGATTTTGGCCTCACAGTTGCCCTTGAGGTTGAGGCGGTAAGTCCAGGTGTTGTCCAGGTTCAGCAGACGCACCCGCACCACGTGGCCGGCCGGCAGCTCGGTCACCGAGTCGGGCTGACCATTGATGGTGATCAAGCGCCCGGCGGTGCCGTTGCGCGCGGCCTCGCGCGGGATGCTGAAAGGTAGCCAGGCGCCCTGCTCGTCCACGTGCCAGTTCTTCAGGCTAAGGGTGCGCTCATGCTGGAAACCGGTCGGCTCGCGCTCCTCGACGATTAGCGGGCCGACCAGACCGCGCCCCAGCTCTTCGGAGCTGCTGACATGCGGGTGATACCAGTAGCTGCCGGCATCCGGTACGCGGAACTTGTAGTCAAAATACTCGCCCGGCTTGACCGGCAGTTGCGAGACGTAGGGCACACCGTCCATTTCCAGCGGCAGGCGAATGCCGTGCCAGTGAATGGTGGTTTCCACCGGCAGGTGGTTGATGAAGCGTACCCGCAGCCAGGTGCCCTGACGCGCGCGAAGCTCGGTGCCTGGTGCCGAAGGGCCGAAAGCCCAGGCTTCGGTCTTGAAGCCCGGCACCAGCTCGACATCCAGCGGCGCGGCGATCAGCTCGTAATCATGCCCGGCATTGTCGTCTTCGACCTTGCCCAGCCAGTAACGCGCCGCGCCACCGGCGCCCAGGCCAACCACAACCAGGCCGGTGAGGCCCTTGAGCATTTGTCGACGGGTGAAGGACATCGGTGCGGGTACCTCGTGTTCTGCGCAATCAAGCTGCCAGCAGCGGCTGGCGATGAAGGGCGAATACGATACACCTGCAAATAGGAAAGATTAAGTGAACTGTTGTTTTAATGGCCTAAGCCACCCTGTCCCTGGTGCTTACGCTTGTTTACAGATTGGCAAACCGTTGTACACGCACAATGGTTTTTTATTCAGCCAGGCCGACATCATGGCAGCCATTACCTTTCGCCCTGCAGTACCTGAAGACGCCGCAACCTGTATTGCCATCCGAGCCCTGACCAGGGAAAACGCGTTCACGGAAGAGGACCTGCGCGCCCTAGGCATAACCGTCGACACCTGGAGCAGCGGCATTCGCGATGGGTGCTCCCCTGGGTTCGTGGCTTGCAATGCTGATGAGATAGTCGGCTACTGCTTCGCCGATAAAGACAGCGGCGAGGTCACCGTACTTGCCCTGCTACCCGCATACGAGGGCCAGGGAACCGGCAAGCGTTTGCTTCAGAGGGTTGTCGATCAGCTGCGGGAGCTGGGGTTCGAACACCCCTTCCTGGCTTGCTCCAGCGACCCGAACGTACGCTCATATGGCTTCTATCGTCATCTGGGCTGGAAACCGACAGGTGAGCAGGATGAAGCGGGAGACGAGATCCTGCAGCTCAGTTCGATGTAGCGCCAAGAAATGCAAAAGCCCGCATTCAAGCGGGCTTTTGGGTGTTTCCGGCTATTGGCGCGGGATCATTCCCACTCGATAGTCGCCGGCGGCTTGCTCGACACGTCATAGGTAACGCGGGAGATACCGTCGATTTCGTTGATGATACGGCCGCTGACGGTTTCCAGCAGTTCGTACGGCAGGTGCGCCCAGCGCGCGGTCATGAAGTCCACGGTCTCGACGGCACGCAGGGCCACGACCCAGGCGTAGCGACGGCCGTCGCCAACGACGCCAACCGACTTGACCGGCTGGAACACCACGAACGCCTGGCTGGTCTTGTGGTACCAGTCGGCCTTGCGCAGCTCTTCGATGAAGATGTGGTCGGCGCGACGCAGGATGTCGGCGTATTCCTTCTTCACTTCACCCAGAATGCGCACGCCCAGGCCCGGGCCCGGGAACGGGTGGCGGTAGACCATGTCGTACGGCAGGCCCAGTTCCAGGCCGATCTTGCGCACTTCGTCCTTGAACAGCTCACGCAGCGGCTCGACCAGCTTGAGGTTCATTTCCTCCGGCAGGCCGCCCACGTTGTGGTGCGACTTGATCACGTGGGCCTTGCCGCTCTTGGCGCCAGCCGACTCGATCACGTCCGGGTAGATGGTGCCCTGAGCGAGGAAATGGATGTTTTCCAGCTTGCTGGCTTCGGCATCGAAGATGTCGATGAAGGTGCGGCCGATGATCTTGCGCTTCTTCTCCGGGTCGGCTTCGCCTTCCAGGTTGTCGAGGAACTGCTTTTCAGCATCGGCGCGGATCACTTTGACGCCCATGTTCTCTTTGAACATGGCCATCACCTGATCGCCTTCGTGCAGGCGCAGCAGGCCGTTGTCGACGAATACGCAGGTCAGCTGGTCACCGATGGCGCGGTGCAGCAGCGCGGCAACCACCGAGCTGTCGACACCGCCGGACAGGCCCAGCAGGACGTTGGCCGAACCGACTTGCTCACGCACCTGGGCGATGGCGTCTTCGACGATGTTGGACGGGGTCCACAGGGCTTCACAGCCGCAGATGTCCTGCACGAAGCGGGACAGGATGCGACCGCCTTGTTTGGTGTGGGTCACTTCCGGGTGGAACTGCACGCCGTAGTAGCCACGGGCATCGTCGAACATGCCGGCGATCGGGCAGCTTGGGGTGCTGGCCAGTACGTGGAAGTTGCCCGGCATCTGGGTAACCTTGTCGCCGTGGCTCATCCACACGTCCAGGCCCAGTACGCCGTCGTCGTCAACGTGGTCTTCGATGCCGTCGAGCAGGCGGCTCTTGCCGACTACGTCTACGCGGGCATAACCGAATTCACGCAGGTCGGAACCTTCTACCTTGCCGCCCATCTGCTCGGCCATGGTCTGCATGCCGTAGCAGATGCCCAGCACCGGTACGTTCAGGTCGAACACGGCCTGCGGAGCGCGTGGGCTGTTGGCTTCGTGAACCGACTCGGGGCCGCCGGCGAGGATGATGCCGCGCGGATTGAATTCGCGGATCGCTTCATCGTCCATGTCGAACGGGTGCAGTTCGCAGTACACGCCGATTTCGCGCACGCGGCGGGCGATCAGCTGGGTGTACTGGGAACCGAAATCGAGGATCAGGATGCGGTGAGCGTGAATGTCGAGGGCCATGACTCAATCTCGTCAGTGGAAATCGGAAACGACGCGGGGCTGTCGTGACAGCCCCGCATGCTTATATTGCTGGAAGCCTCAGCCTACGCGGTAGTTAGGGGCTTCTTTGGTGATCTGCACGTCATGCACGTGGGACTCGGCCATGCCGGCACCGGTGATGCGCACGAATTCCGGCTTGGTGCGCATCTCTTCGATGGTTGCGCTGCCGGTGTAGCCCATGGACGAACGCAGGCCGCCCATCAGCTGGTGGATGATCGCGGCCAGGGCGCCTTTATAAGGTACGCGGCCTTCGATGCCTTCCGGTACCAGCTTCTCGGCGCCGGCCGAGGAGTCCTGGAAGTAACGGTCGGACGAGCCTTGCGCCTGTGCCATGGCACCCAGCGAGCCCATGCCACGGTAGGCCTTGTAGGAACGGCCCTGGAACAGCTCGACTTCACCCGGAGCCTCTTCGGTACCGGCGAACATCGAACCCATCATCACGCAGGAAGCACCGGCAACGATGGCCTTGGACAGGTCACCGGAGAAGCGGATACCGCCGTCGGCGATCAGTGGCACGCCAGTGCCTTCCAGTGCGGCGGCAACGTTGGCAATGGCGCTGATTTGCGGCACGCCGACACCGGCAACGATACGGGTGGTGCAGATGGAACCTGGGCCGATACCGACCTTGACGGCATCAGCGCCCGCTTCGGCCAGGGCCTTGGCAGCGGCGCCGGTGGCGATGTTGCCGCCGATAACCTGCACTTGCGGGTAGGTTTCTTTTACCCAGCGAACGCGGTCGATCACACCTTTGGAGTGGCCGTGGGCGGTGTCGACAACCACCACGTCAACGCCAGCGGCTACCAGGGCAGCAACGCGCTCGCCGGTGTCCTTGCCGGTGCCGACCGCAGCGCCAACGCGCAGGCGACCTTGGTCGTCCTTGCTGGCCAGCGGGTAGGCCTTGGCTTTTTCGATGTCCTTGACGGTCATCATGCCCTTGAGGTTGAACTTGTCGTCAACGATCAGGACCTTTTCCAGGCGGTGCTTGTGCAGCAGCTCGCGCACTTCGTTCTTGTCGGCGCCTTCGCGGACGGTGACCAGACGCTCTTTTGGCGTCATCACGTCGCGGACCTTGGCGTCCAGGCGGGTTTCGAAGCGCACGTCACGGGAAGTGACGATGCCGACCAGGTCGCCGTTCGCCAGCACCGGTACGCCGGAGATGTTATTCAGGCGGGTCAGGTCGAACAGGTCGCGCACGGTGGCGTCGGCCTCGATGGTGATCGGGTCCTTGACCACGCCAGCCTCGAACTTCTTGACCTTGCGCACTTCGCCGGCCTGCTGTTCGATGGTCATGTTCTTGTGGATGATGCCGATACCGCCTTCCTGGGCCATGGCAATGGCCAGGCGCGCTTCGGTCACGGTATCCATGGCGGCGGAAACCAGCGGAATGTTCAGCTCGATGCCACGGGTCAAACGGGTCTTGAGACTGACTTCATTGGGCAGTACCTCGGAATAACCAGGTACAAGGAGGATATCGTCGAAGGTCAGGGCTTCTTGGCTGATACGCAGCATCGCGGGGGCTCCCGGGCGGGAAAAATGGAAGCGCGCCATTATACTCATGCACGGCGCGCCGCTCAATGCAAAATAAGGGCCTTCGGTCAGCCTTGTGGCAGTTTTACCTGCACCACGGCCACCGGCTGGTCGAGCCAGTCGGCGAAGCTGTCGAGAAAGGCCTGGGTGAACCCGGCCTCGCCCCAGTTGTTGAAGATGAACCCCAGGTTGGAAAAGGCACATGGCTGCAGGTAAATGAAGCCATTGATGTCATCTTCGAAGCCGCACAACGGGCAGGTGAAGTTGTCACTTACCCCCGGCATCCACTCTTCCAGGCTTTCGAACAGCGGCTCGCCCACTTCGCGCCGGCATTCCGGGCAACCGGCTTCTTCAAGAAAGCCATCGGTCGGTGTATAGATGCAGCGCTTGAGCATCACTTCCAGGCCGTTGACCTGCTGGCCGAAGGGCAGTTTTTCCGGGTGCAGGGCCACTTTGCGCGCGCCTGCAGCCAAGGCATGCCCCATGCGGTTGCCGGTGCGGCCACAGGTGGTCAGTTGCTCCTCGACGACCTTTTCGCGCACCAGCCAGCGCAGGATGGCGCGGGCGCGGGCTTCATGCACCGGGACGGTGGACAGCTTGGGAACGATGATGCTCTGGGTGTTCATGAACGGGAAAAGCCTGAAAAACTGCGGTAATGACGCAATTCTACCGCTCAGGCGCTCAGGTAGCGACCGATCAACGCCAACCCGCTGGCCAGCACCAGCCAGGTGACCAAGCGTACAAACGCCTCACGGGACAGCCGGTGGGTCAGCCTGCGCCCCAGCCAAAGGCCGACGAACATGACCGGCAGCAAGCAGACGGCAAGCAGCAGCAAGCTTTGGTCGGCATAGACACCGGCGACCAGGAACAGCGTCAGGCGCACCACCGTGCTGCAACTGATCAGCGCGCTCTGGGTGGCACGAACCTGCTCCTTTACCTCCAGCCGTGCGCTCAGGTAAAGGGCGTACAAGAAACCGCCGCTGCCAAATAGCGCACCGAACAAACCACCTGCCGTACCCATCGGCACCGCCCACACGCCAGACAACCGGGCCGGCCGCACCTTCACCGCCAACCCGTAAAGCGCGTAGGCCGTGACGAACAAGCCCATCAGCAGCAGCAAAAGGTCGGATTTCAGTTGCAGAAGAAATACCACGCCCAGCGCGCAGCCCAGCGCCATGAACGGCAGCAGCCGCAGCAACTCGCTGCGCACCACGTCCCGGCGCGATGGCAGCAGGTTGCCAAACGCGGCAACGAAGTCCAGCAGCACCAACAGCGGAATGATGCGTGACAACGGCATGAAGTGGATCAGCACAGGGCCGGCCACCAGCGCCGTGCCGAAACCGGCGATGCCAAAAACGATGTAGGCGGCACCGACACCGAACAGGATGGGCAGCCAGTCAAGGCCGGAAAACGACAGTTGGGCAAGCATGGCAGCAGTTCCTGAAAAGACAGGCCAAGGTTAGCCAGCCATGAGCCATGCCGGCTAATATGCCTTTATCGCCATAGCTATCTTGAAAAGGCATGACATGACGTCGATCCGCCAGTTGCGTTACTTCGTGGAAATTGCCGAGTGTGGCAGCTTCAGCGGCGCCGCCGAACGGCTATACATCGCACAATCGGCGCTAAGCCGGCAGATCAAGGAGCTGGAGCAGCAACTGGGCACGCCACTGTTCGAACGCACAGCACGCCTGCCACGCCTGACGCTAGCCGGGCAGGCCTTTCTCGAACGGGCTCGCCGCTTGCTGGCCGACCTGGCGCAAGCAGAGCGCGTTACGCGCGACATTGGCGAGGGGTTGCAGGGCAGCCTGCGCCTGAACCATTCCAGCACCGTGCCGCTGATCGGCCCGTTGCTGGCTCGCCTGGGGGACTATCTGCGGGAAAACCCGGGGGTTTCGCTGGAGATCGCGCAGCAGTCGTCGGAGGCCCAGTTGGAGGATATTGCGGCCGGGCGGCTGGATATCGGCCTGCTGCGCTTGCCGGTGCTGCGCCAGCACGAAGGCGTGGTGCTGCATGAACTGTTCAGCGAACCGCTGTTGCTGGCGGTCGCTGCTGGGCACCCATTGGCCAACGCGCCGCACGTTCAACTGGAGCAATTGAGGGAAGAACGCTTTATTTCCATCCCGCACCGGGACCGTGGCGGGCTGAGTTACCTGTCGGCTTCGTTGTGCATGGCGGCCGGCTTCTTTCCGCGCGCGGCGCAGGTGCTGTCGCGCAAAACTACGCAATTGCAGCTGATTCAGGCGGGTTTCGGGGTGGCGTTACTGCCAGCGTGCATGCGTGAAATTGCGCCGGCTTCGGTCAGTTTCGTGGCGCTGGAAGGGGGCTGCGAGAGCACCGTAGCGCTGGCTTGCCGACGTGACGTAGGGCAGATGGTGCGCCAGTTCGTGAAGGCGATAGGGCCGGGACAGACAACCGGGGCCGATGTCCTTTATGATGCCCGCCATGATCAAAGACCCCTTCGAACGACTCGGCCTGGACCGTGAGGTCCTTACCGTCAGCCAACTCAACGGCCGCGCCCGCGTGCTGCTGGAAGACGTGTTCCGCAGCGTGTGGGTGGAAGGCGAGATTTCCAACCTCGCCCGCCCCGCGTCCGGCCACATGTACTTCACCCTCAAGGACAGCGGCGCTCAGGTGCGCTGTGCATTGTTCCGGCAGAATGCCACCCGCGTACGCCAAGCCCTGCGAGACGGCCTTGCCGTTCGTGTGCGCGGCAAGGTTTCACTGTTCGAGGGGCGTGGCGACTACCAGCTGATTCTCGACACCGTCGAGCCGGCCGGCGATGGCGCACTTCGCCTGGCATTCGAAGCCCTCAAGGAAAAGCTCGGTGCCGAGGGGCTGTTCAGCGCCGAACGCAAGAAGCCGCTACCGGCCCACCCACAGCGCATCGGCATCATCACGTCACCCACCGGTGCAGTGATCCGCGACATCATCAGTGTGTTCGGCCGCCGTGCCCCCCAGGTAGAGCTGAACCTGATCCCGACAGCGGTACAGGGGCGCGAGGCCATCGCGCAGATCGTGCGTGCCATCCGCCTCGCCGACAGCCTCGGTTTCGATGCGCTGATCCTGGCCCGCGGAGGCGGCTCGCTGGAAGACCTGTGGTGTTTCAACGAAGAAGCCGTGGCGCGTGCGGTTGCCGCCTGCGTCACGCCGATTGTCAGCGCCGTGGGCCATGAAACCGATGTGTCGATCAGCGACTTTGTCGCTGACGTGCGCGCGCCCACACCGTCTGCTGCCGCCGAACTGCTGGCCCCCGACAACAGTGGCCTGCAGCAACGCCTGGATGGCCTGCAACGGCGCCTGCTGCTGCGCATGCAGAACCGCCTGACCCACGACCGCCTGCGCCTGGATTCCCTGGCCCGGCGCCTGCGCCACCCGGGCGAGCGTTTGCGCCAGCAGGCCCAGCGCCTGGACGACCTGGACATGCATCTGCGCCGCGCCTTCATGCTCAGCCTCAACCAGCGCCGCGAACGCCTGGCACGCCTGGAGACGCGCTTGGCCGCACAGCATCCGGGGCGTACCCTGAAACTGCTGAGTCAGCGCCTGGACAGCCTGGCCGAGCGCCTGCCACGGGCCATGCGCGACGTGCTCAAAGATCGCCGCCAGCGCTTCCAGGCTCAGTTGCAAACCTTGCAGGTGGTCAGCCCGCTGGCCACCCTCGCCCGCGGCTACAGCATTTTGCTGGATGAACAAGGCCAGGCCATCCGCAGCGCCGAACAGACCCGCAACGGCCAGCGCCTGACCGCTCGCCTGAACGAAGGCGAGCTGCTGGTGCGGGTCGAAGACAACCACCTGACCCCGGTCACCCTCTCACTACTGGACTGACACATGCCCCGCCTGCTTGCGCCCCTGCTTGCCCTTTCCCTGTTGCTGCTGGCCGGCGGCGCTCAGGCCAGCTACATCACCCGCATATTGAATAAGCCGGTGCCCGGCGGCGTGGCGGTGGTCGACCTGGGCCCCGCCGCCAGCGCGCCCAGTGCCCGCTTCGACGGCAAGCCGGTGCTGGTGGTGAAGGAGCAGGATACCTGGCTGGCCATCGTCGGCATCCCGCTGACCCAGAAGCCCGGCACTGCCACGTTGAACCAGGGCGGTCGCACGCTGCCTTTCAGCGTGGGGAGCAAGAAATACCCCGAGCAGCGCATCACCCTGAAGAACACCCGCCAGGTCAACCCGAACCCGGCCGACCTCAAGCGCATCGACCGCGAACTGGCCGAGCAGATCAAGGCCTACCGCAGTTTCAGCCCGAGCCTGCCGAGCAACCTGATCCTCGACAAGCCGGTCAACGGCCCGCTGTCGAGCAAGTTTGGCGTGCGCCGCTTCTTCAATGGCGAAGAACGCAACCCGCATGCCGGGCTGGACTTCGCGGTGCCGGCGGGCACGCCAATCAAGACCCCGGCCAATGGCAAGGTGATTCTGGTGGGGGACTACTTCTTCAATGGCCGCACAGTGTTCGTCGACCATGGGCAGGGCTTCATCAGCATGTTCTGCCACATGTCGAAGATCGATGTGCAGGAGGGGCAGCAGCTGCGTCGTGGCGAGGTGGTCGGGCGTGTGGGCTCCACCGGGCGGGCGACCGGGCCGCATATGCACTGGAACGTCAGCCTGAATGACGCGCGGGTGGATCCGGCGATATTCATTGGGGCGTTCCAGCCCTAGTATCGGCGGCGCCTGCTTCGCGGGCATGCCCGCTCCCACCGGTATTGCGCCGCTCTCGAAGGCCGCGCTGTACCTGCGGAGCGGGCAAGCCCGCGAAGAGGCCAGCACTGCCGACATCAATTCCGCCGTGTTGCGCAATCGAAAAATACCGCGCAACATTCAATAATCATTCAGAAAATTCCAGCGATAAAATCTCGCAAAAGAACTTTTTTTAAGCATTCCTCTCAATTTTCCTCGAACGCTTGCCATCCCCCACCCCACTGGTTAAGTTTGAGGGCATGAAAACCTTCAGCACCCTCATCCTGCTCCGACAACATCGCAGCCTCTGCCTGGTCAGCGCCCGACTACCAGGTTGAATCGCGTCGCCTCGCCTCTTCATCTCGTTATCGCTCGGCAGGCCCGATCTCGGCCGCACACAAAAGGATTGCTTCCATGACCATGCTCAAAGACCCTTCGAAGAAGTACCGCGCTTTCCCGACCATCGACCTGCCTGACCGCACCTGGCCCTCGAAGACCATCACTGCCGCGCCGATCTGGTGCAGCTCCGACCTGCGTGATGGCAACCAGTCGCTGATCGAGCCGATGGATTCGGAGAAGAAACTGCGCTTCTGGAAGACCCTGGTGCAGGTGGGCGTGAAGGAAATCGAAGCCTCGTTCCCGTCTGCCTCGCAAACCGACTTCGACTTCGTGCGTACCCTCATTCAAGACGGCCATATTCCGGATGACACCACTATCCAGGTGCTCACCCAGGCGCGTGAAGACCTGATCGCCCGAACCTTCGAGTCGCTGCGCGGTGCCAAGAAAGCCATCGTCCACCTGTACAACGCCACCAGCCCGTCGTTCCGCCGCATCGTCTTCAACCAGGACAAGCAAGGCGTGAAGGACATCGCGGTGAACGCGGCCAAGCTGTTCGTCAAGTACGCTGCCCAGCAGCCGGAAACCCAGTGGACCTTCCAGTACTCGCCAGAAACCTTCAGCGCCACCGAAATGGAGTTCGCCAAGGAAGTCTGTGACGCAGTCATCGAGGTGTGGAACCCGACGCCTGAGCATAAGATCATCCTCAACCTGCCGGCCACGGTGGAAGTGTCTACGCCGAACATCTACGCCGACCAGATCGAGTGGTTCTGCCGCAACGTCAGCCGTCGCGACAGCGTGATCATCAGCCTGCACTGCCACAACGACCGCGGCACCGGCATCGCCGCCACCGAACTGGGCCTGATGGCGGGTGCCGACCGCGCCGAAGGCTGCCTGTTCGGCAACGGCGAGCGTACCGGTAACGTCGACCTGGTGACCTTGGCACTGAACCTCTACACCCAAGGCATCGACCCGTTGCTGGACTTCTCCGACATCGACGGCGTGCGCAAAGTGGTCGAAGAGTGCAACCAGTTGCCGGTGCACCCACGTCACCCGTATGTGGGCGATCTGGTCCACACCGCGTTCTCCGGCTCGCACCAGGACGCCATCCGCAAAGGCTTCGCCAAGCAGCAGGAAGGCGAGCTTTGGGAAGTGCCGTACCTGCCAATCGACCCGGCCGACATCGGCCGCAGCTACGAGGCGGTCATCCGCGTCAACAGCCAGTCGGGCAAAGGCGGCATCACCTACCTGCTCGAGCAGGAATACGGCATCAGCCTGCCACGCCGCATGCAGATCGAATTCAGCCAGGTCGTCCAGGGTGAAACCGACCGCCTGGGCCTGGAAATGACCGCCCAGCAGATCTACAGCCTGCTGCACAAGGAATACCTCCAGGCCAACGCGCCGTACGCGCTGGTCAGCCACCGCCTGCAGGAAGAAAACGGCCACAGCGCCGTGGAAGTGGAAGTCGCCGGCGAAGGGGAAACCACCCTGCACTGGCGCGGCAAGGGCAACGGCGCCCTGGAAGCCCTGGTAGCCGGCCTGCCGATCTCGGTGGAGATCATGGACTACAACGAGCATGCCATTGGCGCAGGCACCAATGCCAAGGCTGCTGCCTACATTGAATTGCGCGTGGCCGGTGGCCGTCCGGTGCATGGTGTGGGTATCGATGAAAACATCACCACCGCCAGCTTCAAGGCGCTGTTCAGCGCGCTGAACCGCTCGCTGAGCCAGCAGGAAGCGAAGGCGGCCTGAGCCCTGGTGTGATGAATGAAAAAGCCCGCATCGTTTGATGCGGGCTTTTTTGTTGCCTGTTCTGGCCCTACAAGAATGACAGGCAAAAAAAGGGGCGCCGACCAAGCGCCCCATAAGCCGTAAAGCACACAACAAATTCAGTTGGCGTCCAGCAACGCCATCGCCTCGGCACTGCACGCCTCGATCCGCGCCCAGTCGCCGTTCTTGATCCAGCCGCTGTCGAGCATCCAGGTCCCGCCCACGCACATCACATTGGGCAAGGCCATGTAGTTGCGCACGTTGGCCGGGTTCACGCCGCCCGTAGGGCAGAAGCGGATATCACCGAACGGCCCGCCAAAGGCCTTGATCGCTGCAACACCGCCGCTGATTTCCGCCGGGAACAGCTTGAAGCGGCGGTAGCCCAGGGCGTAGCCCATCATGATTTCGGACGGGGTGCTGATGCCCGGCAGCAGCGGGATTTCACTGTCCACGCCAGCTTCGAGAATGTCCTGGGTAATGCCCGGGGTAACAACGAATTGCGCGCCCGCCGCTTCAACGGCGGCAAACATGCTGCGATCAAGCACGGTACCGGCACCAACGCACAGCTCCGGGCGCTGTTCACGCAGCACCTGGATGGCCTTCAGGCCATGCTGCGAGCGCAGGGTCACTTCCAGGGTACGGATGCCGCCAGCGGCCAGGGCATCAGCCAGTGGCAGGATGTCTTCCTCACGGGCGATGGTGATCACCGGCAGGATGCGCGCCTTTTCGCAGATGGCATCGATCCGCGCGGCTTTATCGGCCATCGAGAGCTTGGGCTGTGGGCGTTCAAGGGTGGTCATGACTGTGGATCCTTGGCTCATGGGCACCAGTAGATGTCCAGGGGGTCGTGAAGAAAAGCGCGAATCGGCATTTCAGTGAGGTCGTTGCCAGCCAGCGCGGCGCGCAGGGTAGCGAGTTTGCCCTGGCCTTGCACGGACAGCGCAGTAAAGGCGGCACTGGCCAGCAGCGAGCGGGTCATCGACAGGCGCTGGTGCGGCACGCTCGGTGCCAGCAACGGCAGGCAGCGGCGCGGGCTGGACAGGTCCAGGCCTGCTTCCAGGTTGGGGCTGGCCGGGAACAGCGAGGCGGTATGGCCATCGTCGCCCATGCCCAACACCAACACATCGATAAGTGGCAGCCCGGCCAAGGCCTGGTCGGCCTTGAGCGCGGCGGCTTCGAGGTTCTCCGCCTGCTGGTACAGGCCAACAAAGCGGGCCTTGGCCGCTGCACCCTTGAGCAGGTGGCGGGCCAGCAGGCCAGCATTGCTGTCGGCGTGCTCCACGGGCACCCAGCGCTCATCGGCCAGGCTGACGGTGACCTTGGACCAGTCCAGGTTTTCGCTGGCCAGCTTCTCCAGGAACGGCACCGGGCTGCGGCCGCCGGACAGCACCAGGCAGGCCTGGCCCTTGGCAGCAATCGCCGCACGCAGGCGCTCGGCCACGTCGTGGGCTTGAGTGGCGGCCAGCGCCTTGGCATCTGCCAGCGTGTGTACCTTCACAGCCGCTGGCAGTTTCAATTCAGATATCCCCATACCACGCCCTCCCATCGCGTGTGATCAGTGCAATCGAGCTCATCGGCCCCCAGGAGCCCGCCGCGTAAGGCTTGGGCGCATCGCCCGCATTACGCCAGCCGGCGATCAACTGGTCGCACCATTTCCAGGCATATTCGATTTCATCCTTGCGCACGAACAGGTTCTGGTTGCCACGCATCACTTCGAGCAGCAAGCGCTCGTAGGCATCCGGAATCCGCGCACTGCGCCAGGTGTCGGAAAAATTCAGCTGCAACGGGCCGCTGCGCAGCTGCATGCCCTTGTCCAGGCCCTGCTCCTTGGTCATTACCCTTAAAGAAATGCCTTCGTCCGGTTGCAGGCGGATGATCAGCTTGTTACCGATCTGCAAACGCTGTTCCGGGGCGAAGATGTAGTGCGGCGTTTCCTTGAAGTGGATAACGATCTGCGACAGTTTCTGCGGCATGCGCTTGCCGGTACGCAGGTAAAACGGCACGCCCGACCAACGCCAGTTGCGAATGTCGGCACGCAGTGCGACGAACGTTTCGGTGTCGCTCTGGGCATTGGCGTTGTCTTCTTCCAGGTAGCCGGGCACCGGTTTACCTTCGCTGTAGCCGGCAATGTACTGGCCACGCACCACACGGGTGCTTAGCCCGTCGCCGGTGATCGGTGCCAGGGCCTTGAGCACTTTTACCTTCTCGTCGCGAATGGCATCGGCCGACAGTTCGCTGGGCGGGTCCATGGCGATCAGGCACAGCAGCTGCAGCAGGTGGTTCTGGATCATGTCACGCAGTTGGCCAGCCTTGTCGAAGTAGCCCCAGCGGCCTTCGATACCGACCTTTTCGGCGACGGTGATCTCCACATGGGAGATGGAATTCTGGTTCCACTGGGTTTCGAACAGGCTGTTGGCGAAACGCAGTGCAATGAGGTTTTGCACCGTCTCTTTGCCCAGGTAGTGATCGATACGGTAAACCCGGCTTTCGGGGAAGAACCGTGCTACGGCATCGTTGACCCGACGCGACGACTCCAGGTCGTGGCCAATAGGCTTTTCCAGCACCACACGGGTGCGCGGGGCCAGCCCGGCCTTGTCGAGGTTTTCACAGATTGCCCCATACACCGCTGCCGCCGTGGCGAAGTAAGCGATCAGCGGCAGTTCGCCTGGCAATTGCTCGGCCAGGGCCTGATAGCCCTCGGGCTGAAGAAAATCCAGATGCTGGTATTTCAGCCTGGCGAGAAAGCGTCCCAGCGCTGCTGGCTCGATATCCGCCTCGGGCACATGCCGGCGCAGGTGCGCCTCGATGCTGTTCAGGTGCTCCTGCGCGCTGCCGGCTTCGCGGGCCAGCGCCAACAGGCGGGTGTCCGGGTGCAACAGGTTGGCCCGGTCAAGCTGGTAAAGCGCAGGAAACAGCTTGCGCAATGCCAGGTCGCCGAGGGCGCCAAACAGGGCAAAGGTGCAAGGTTCGACACTGATCGCAGCCATGATGTTGGTTCTTTCCTAAAGTTGGTCTAGGAATACCGCTTTCACATGCGGTTTTCAAGGGATAATGTAGTAAAAACCACAACATTACACACAAGTGTTACAGACAAGTGGTACGCCAACCGCGCCGACAGTACGATAGACGACCGTGCAAAAAGCCTGCTGCTTCCACAGCCGGCTGTCTTCCCGACCCAAGGACACACCCATGGACCGCGTGCGAAACCTCCTGGAGCAGATCCAGGGACGCCTCGACGAGCTGAACAAGGCCGAACGCAAAGTCGCCGAAGTCATCCTGCTCAACCCGCAACAAGCGACCCGTTTCAGCATTGCTGCGCTGGCCCAGGCGGCCAAGGTCAGCGAACCGACCGTCAACCGCTTTTGCCGCTCGTTCGGCGTCAGCGGCTACCCCGAACTGAAGCTGCAGCTGGCACAGAGCCTGGCCAGCGGCGCCGCCTACGTCAGCCGCGCAGTAGAGGCCGACGATGACCCGGCCGCCTACACCCAGAAGATCTTCGCCAGTGCCATCGCCTCGCTCGACAGCGCCTGCCAGCAACTGGACCCGCAACAGGTCAGCCGCGCCGTGGACATGATGATCCAGGCCCGGCAGATCCACTTCTTCGGCCTGGGCGCCTCGGCGCCGGTAGCCCTGGACGCGCAGCACAAGTTCTTCCGCTTCAACCTGGCCGTGTCGGCCCATGCTGACGTGCTGATGCAGCGCATGCTGGCCTCGGTGGCGCACACCGGCGACCTGTTCGTGATCATTTCCTACACCGGGCGCACCCGCGAACTGGTCGAAGTGGCACGCCTGGCCCGTGAAAACGGCGCCTCGGTACTGGGCCTGACCGCCGCCGGCTCGCCACTGGCCAACGCCTGCAGCCTGAGCCTGCACATTCCGCTGCCGGAAGACACCGACATCTACATGCCGATGACTTCGCGGATCATTCAGCTGACGGTGCTCGATGTGCTGGCCACCGGCATGACCTTGCGCCGCGGCGTGGACTTCCAGCCACACTTGCGCAAGATCAAGGAAAGCCTGAACGCCAGCCGCTACCCGATCGAGGACGACGAACTCAACTGAGCCGGTGCGCCTGCAAGCGCAGGTGGGCACGCTGCCCCGGCGCCAGGCTCAGGCCCTCGCCACTGCCGCTGGCCGCCTCGACGCAAACAAAATGCTGAGTTTCGCGGCCGGTCACGCCCATCAACGGGCGGTTGCCCGGGTGCCAGACCACGGTATCGTCGCTGTCACCCGTATCGATGCATAGCTCACGCTGCCAGGCCGGGTCCTGCAGTTGCACACGCGGTGTGCCGGGGTAGACCTTCTGGCAGCCCCCTTTGAGCTTCAGCGCGCCATCTTCTCGGCAGGCCTGGCGGTTCAAGCGGTCGTAACCTTCGATGTCCTCAAGCCCGGACAGCGCTATCTCGGACACGTCACTGATGCGCCAGTAGGCTAGCAGCGCATGGCTCAACTGGCAGGGTTCGCTGTCCTGATGTTCGGTGCTCAGGCTCAGTTCCATGCGGCTACCCAGCCGGGCATGCAGGTCTACCTGCCAGTCACACAGGTCCAGCCGCCATTTCAGGGTCACGCCCTCCTCGTCCTCGCGGCTGTCCACCAGCTTCCAGTCCAGCAACCGTGCCCAGCCGTGGGCTGGCCACAAATCCTCACTGGGGTGGCGGCCATACCACGGCCAGCACACTGGCACGCCACCACGTATCGCCCCCACCTGCGGCCACTGCTCGGCGCACCACAGCCAGGGGCGCTCACCCGCTGGCTGAAAGTGCAGCAGTTGCGCGCCCTGGCGACTGAATACCGCCTGGCAACGGGGGTGATCGATGATCAGCACATCGCGCTGCTGGTAACGCTCCCACTCGAATGTCGGCCTGGGCCGCTGCGAGGAAAAGAAGCGATGGAGCGGATGTTCGGGCATGGTTCAGAGCTCTTGTTGTTTGAGATAGCGCTGTCTCGGCCTATCCCTGACACCCACTGCAGGCCAGTGGGTGCCGGGAACCGAAAAGGGATTGGCGTAAATTTACAACAATTGCCCTCAGAATGACGACTGAATCTTCAATCCTGCGACCAGCGCGTTGTCCACCTCGTCCACCCCGCCAGGGCTCTTGATGTACTGCAGGTTGGGCCGCACGGTCAGCCAGTTGGTGACGTGAAAGCCGTAATAGAGCTCGGCGTTGTACTCGGTGCGCTGCAGCGGCACGAAGCCTGGGTTGTCGTAATCGCTGATACCGCTCTGGGCATTAAGCAGTTCGGCACGCTTCTTCACGTCGTCATTCACATGAATACGCGCCACGCCGAAGCCGATGTCGTCCTTGGGCCGGGCATCGAAGGCGCCTTTGTAGACCAGCCCCACCTGCTGGTAGTTGTCGACCACGTTGGTGGCCTTGTCGTGCACGGTGAAGTTGGCGAACAGGCTAAGGCCACGGTTGACGTCACCCGCATGGGCAGTGACCTGCTGCTGCGCCACCACCCACCAGCCATGCTTGCTGGAGTGGGACTTGAAGGCCTCGCCGGTCAGCGCCTGGGGGTTGCCGTTGATGTCGTCGTAGACATCGTCGGCCTTGGCCGTGCTGTAGTAGTAGCCCAGGCGGTACTCGCCCGGCAGGCCATTGACCTTGGGAGACCATACCGCCTCGACCGGCAGGATCGCGCCCTTGGTACCGCTGCCGCTTAGCTTGAAGCCGTTGCCGGTTTCCAGGTTGGAGGGGTTCTGCTCGAAGGCACCGACCTGGACGAAAAATTCCGGGGTGATGTTGTATTTAACCCGCAGCGCCCACTGGCTGACCGGCCAGTTGTACCAGATACCGCCCACCCAGTTACCCACCTGCGAGCCGCAGAAGGCCAGGTTCTGGAAGTCGCACGGGAAGCTGTTGAAGTCCTCGCCCGGGCCGAACCGGCCGAGCTTCACATCCAGCGCACCGTCGAAGTATTTCTGCTTGAACCACATCTGGGTCAGGCGCCAGGTCTGGCCGCGGCCCCACACCTCCTGCACCGAACTGAACTGCCCGGCGCGTGGGTCGCTGATACGGTCGTTGGACAGGTTGCGGCCACTGCGCTCGGTGATCGCCAGCTTGAACTCGGCATCGTGCCAGCCAAGGATCTTTTGCAAGTCCAGGTGTGCACCAAGGGCAAACTGATCGCTGTAGCGCGCTGTCTTGTCGTCGTTGTAGCCGCCGTTAAGGTTGCCGGCCACCTCGCCGACGTAGTCGAGGGTGAAGTCGTAGCCCTTCTCCAGCAGCTCAGTGCGGGTGCCGCCCCAATCGCCGGTCATCCATTTCGATTCGCTGGAAAAGGCCTCGGCAGCCTGCGCGCCGCTGCTGCCGACAACGGCGAGCAGTGCCAGCGAGCCCAATGTCCTGATGCGTTTGCGCTGTTCCATCCCTTTGCGTCCTCTTTTTTCTTATTGATGGTGTAGACGAGTCAACGGCCTTTGAAGTGAGCCACGTTGTCCTTTGCAGCTGCTGCAGTGCTGGCCAGGTGCAGGCGTTCGCCGCTTTGGGCGTCGAACAGCAGCACCCGGGCCGGGTCGAATTGCAGGCTGAGGGTGTCCCCCACCCGGCACGCCACATCGGGCGCCAGGCGGCAGCACACCTTGGTCTGGTTGAGGGTGACGAATACGAGCAGGTCTGGCCCGGTGGGCTCGGTTACCTGCACCTCGGCACGAATGCCCGGCAGGCCGTTGCCCTCGACGGTGCCCAAGGCAATTTGCTCGGGGCGGATGCCGAGGATGATCTCGCGGCCCTCCAGTTCGTCACCGGCTACGCCCAAGGGCAGCTCGCAGCGTGCCTGGCCGCTGTCGAGCACGGCCAACAAGCGCCCCTCCTGCTGCGTGAGGCGCACCGGAATGAAGTTCATCGGCGGCGAACCAATGAAGCTGGCGACAAACTGGTTGGCCGGGTCGTTGTAGATCTGCTGGGGGGTGCCGAACTGCTGGATGATGCCGTCCTTCATCACCGCCACCTTGTCGCCCAGGGTCATGGCCTCGATCTGGTCATGGGTGACGTACACGGTGGTGGTTTTCAGGCGCTGATGCATCAGCTTCATTTCGGTGCGCATCTCGACGCGCAGCTTGGCATCGAGATTGGACAGCGGTTCGTCGAACAGGTAAATCTTCGGCCGCCGCGCCAGCGCCCGCCCCATGGCTACGCGCTGCTGCTGGCCACCGGACAGCTGCGCCGGCTTGCGCGCCAGCAGGTGCTCGATCTGCAGCAGCTTGGCCACCCGCGCAACCTCTTCGTCGATGGCGGCCTGGGGCAGCTTGCGGATCTTCAGGCCAAACTCGATGTTCTCGCGCACGCTCATGGTCGGGTACAGCGCGTAGGACTGGAACACCATGGCGATGTCGCGGTCCTTGGGGCTCATGCCGCTGACATCCTGGTCATCGATAAGGATCGCGCCACCGGTAATCTGCTCAAGGCCTGCGATGCAGTTCATCAAGGTCGATTTGCCGCAGCCGGAGGGGCCGACCAGGATCAGGAATTCGCCATCCTTGATCGACAGCTGGATGTCCTTGAGGGTATCCGGCAGGCCGCTGCCGTAGGTCTTGTTCACATTGCGAAGTTCGAGCGTTGCCATGACTTACCCCTTGACCGCGCCGGCGGTGAGCCCGCGGACGAAATATTTGCCTGCCACCACGTACACCAGCAGGGTTGGCAGGCCGGCGATCATCGCCGCCGCCATGTCGACGTTGTACTCCTTGGCCCCGGTACTGGTATTGACCAGGTTGTTCAGGGCCACGGTGATCGGTTGCGAGTCGCCACTGGAGAACACCACACCGAACAAAAAGTCATTCCAGATCTGGGTGAACTGCCAGATCAGGCAGACCATGATGATGGGCGTGGACATCGGCAGGATGATGCGGCGGAAAATGGTGAAGAAGCCGGCACCGTCCAGGCGTGCAGCCTTGACCAGCGCATCGGGGATGCCCACATAGAAGTTGCGGAAGAACAGCGTGGTGAAGGCCAGGCCATAGACCACGTGCACCAGCACCAGGCCGCCAGTCGTACTGGCCAGGCCGAGCTTGCCAAGGGTGAACGAGGCCGGCAGCAGCACGGTCTGGAACGGCAGGAAGCAGCCGAACAGCAGCAGGCCGAAGAACAACTGCGAGCCGCGAAAGCGCCACATCGACAGCACATAGCCGTTCAGCGCGCCGATGGCGGTGGAGATAAGCACGGCCGGCACGGTGATCATGATCGAATTCCAGAAGTAACCGCTGACCGTGCCCCAGGCCTTGACCCAGCCAATGCCGGTGATCACCTGCGGCCAACTCAGCAGGTTGCCGGTGCTGATGTCTTCCGGGGACTTGAAGCTGGTCAGCAGCATCACCACCAGCGGCACCAGGTACAGCGCCACGGCCAGCAGCAGCACCGCGTGGATGGCGATACGGCTCATGCTGAGCACGGGCTTTTCGACAGGGCTATGCATGGCGTTTGCTCCGCAGCTCCGAGTACAGGTAAGGCACGAGGATCGCCAGGATCGCCCCGAGCATGAGAATGGCACTGGCCGAGCCCATGCCCATCTGGCCGCGGCTGAAGGTGAAGGCGTACATGAACATCGCAGGCAGGTCGGATGAGTAACCCGGGCCGCCAGCGGTCATCGCCGCCACCAGGTCGAAGCTTTTGATGGCGATGTGCGAAAGGATCATCAGCGCACTGAAAAACACCGGGCGCAGGCTGGGCAGTACCACGGTCCAGTAGATGCGCGGCATGCTGGCGCCATCCATTTGCGCAGCGCGGATGATCGAAGGGTCGACACCGCGCAGGCCGGCCAGGAACATCGCCATGATGAAGCCCGAGGCCTGCCACACGGCCGCGATCACCAGGCAGTACACGACCCGGTCGGGGTCGATCAGCCAGTCCAGACGAAAGCCCTCCCAGCCCCAGTCACGCAGCAGCTTGTCCAGGCCCATGCCGGGGTTGAGCAGCCACTTCCAGGCGGTGCCGGTGACGATCATCGACAGTGCCATGGGGTACAGGTAAATGGTGCGGATGAAGCCTTCGCGGCGAATGCGCTGGTCCAGCAACACTGCCAGCAACACACCGATGGCCAGGCTGATGGCGATGAACAGGCCACCGAACAGCAGCAGGTTCTTGCTGGCCACCCACCAGCGGTCGTTGTCGAACAGCCGGGCGTATTGCGCCAGGCCGGCCCATTTGTAGGTGGGCAGGAAGGTCGAGGTGGTGAAGGACAGCACGAAGGTCCAGAGGATGTAGCCGTAGAAGCCCACCAGGACGATGAACATGCTGGGTGCCAGCACCAGTTTGGGCAGCCAGCGCTGAAGCGCGTCCAGGGGTGAGGCCCGCAGTTGGGCGGTGGTTGTGGTCATAGGTCGGATTCCGAGGTAATGGCGGTGCGATGCACCGCTTCGCGGGCAAGCCCGCTCCCACATGGGCCCTGCTCGCCGCAGGTCTTAGGCAGGGCGCCAGACCTGTGGGAGCGGGCTCGCCCGCGAATAGCGGTTACAGGGCAGCCTTGATCGCCGCCGCCAGTTTCTTCGCCGCATCGGCCGGGTCGGCCTTGGGGTCGTTGATGTAGTTGGTCACCACATCGAAGAACGCGCCCTGCACGGCCAGCGTGGTGGCCATGTTGTGCGCCATGCTTGGCTGCAGGCCGCCGGTTTTGGCATCCGCCAGGAAGTCCTTGGCAGACGCCTGCGCGCAGGTATCAAAGCCATACTTGGCCATGTCGGCCAGCATGTCGTTACGCACCGGGATCGATCCTTTGTTGGTGCTGAAGACCTTCTGGAAGTCCTCACCCAGCACCTTGCGGGCAATGTCCTGCTGGCCGGCAGCCGTGCCGGGGTTGTTCTGCTTGAACACCACCAGCGAATCGATGTTGTAGAGGAAGGCCTTTTCGGTGCCGGGGAACGGCACGCACTGGTAATCCTTGCCGGCGATTTTCTTCGCCAGGGTCCACTCGCTCTTGGCCCAGTCACCCATGATCTGCATGCCGGCCTTGCCGTTGATGACCTTGGCCGCTTCCAGGTTCCAGTCCTGGCCTTTGCCGTCCGGGTCCATGTAGGTGGCGACCTTTTTAAGCTCGGTCAACGCCTTGACCATGTCCGGGCCGGTCAGCGCGGCGCTGTCGAGATCGACCATGGCCTTCTTGTAGCCATCAACGCCCATTACCGACAGCACCACGCTTTCGAACACGGTGCTGTCCTGCCACGGCTGGCCGCCATGGGCGAGCGGGATGAAGCCGGCAGCCTTGAGTTTGTCGGCAGTGGCGTAGAATTCGTCAAGGGTGGTGGGCGCCTTGTCGATACCGGCTTTCTTGAAGACTTCCGGGTTGATCCACAGCCAGTTGGTACGGTGGATGTTTACCGGTACGGCGACGTAGTTACCGTCGTACTTCACGGTGTCGGCGACTTTCTTGTCGAGCAGTGTGTCCCACTGTTCGGCCTTGGCCACCTCCTTGAGCACATCGCCATCGAGCAAGCCGGTGGCCGCCCAGTCCTGAATGTCAGGCCCTTTGATCTGCGCGACACCCGGTGGGTTGCCGGCTACAGCGCGGCTCTTGAGCACGGTCATGGCCGTGGCACCGCCACCACCCGCGACGGCACCATCTTTCCACGTAAAGCCGTCTTTTTCGACCTGGGCCTTGAGCACATCGGCAGCAGCTTTTTCACCCCCCGAAGTCCACCAATGCACGACTTCGACAGTGCCTTTGGGTTCGGCAGCGTGGGCACTGAGCGGGAGTAGGGAAGCCAGGGAGATTGCGGCAGCGAGCCGGAGCGTGGAATTCATCGAAGCACCTTTCTTGTTGTTATACCGTGCAAGTCGAGCGCTTGCGTTGCTTGAAGTCTAAACAGACTGCCCACCTCGCCAGGTAACGAAGCGATGCGTGAATGTCATCGTTTGGTTACATTGCCGGCGCACGCCATACACAGACTCACTCCACGCCACGCGGCAGATACAAGGTCACCCGCAAACCACCCTCCCTCAGGTTCAGCAGGCTCACCTCACCCCCATGGCTGTGGGCGATGTTGCGGGCAATCCCCAGCCCCAGCCCATAACCCTGCTGCTGCGCGGCCAGACGGAAATGCGGCTCGAACACCTGCTCCAGCTGCTGCTGCGGCACGCCCGGCCCTTGATCGTCCACCTGCAGCACAAACCCCTCGGCACTGTCGATGATGCGCAACCGTGCCCGCTCGCCATACTTGATGGCGTTGTCGATCAGGTTGCCGATGCAGCGGCGCAGCGCCAGCGGCTTGCCGGGGTATGGCGCAAGCGCGCGGCCTTCAACCGTGATACGGCCATCGCGCAGGTAGGGCTCGGCCAGGATTTCCAGCACCTGGTTGAGGTCCACCGGCTCGATATTTTCGTGGATGTCGGTGTCTTTCACACACTGCAAGGCGCCTTTGACCAGCAGTTCAAGTTCATCCAGGTCCTGGCTGAACTTGGCCTGCAAGTGTTCGTCCTCCAGCAGTTCGACGCGCAGGCGCAGGCGTGTAATCGGGGTGCGCAGGTCATGTGAAATGGCGCTGAACAGCTGGCTGCGCTCCGTCAGGTAGCGGCTGATGCGCTCGCGCATGCTGTTGAACGCCCGGCCCACCTCGACCACCTCGCTGCCACCGCCTTCGGCCACAGGCGCCACATCGGCGCCCAGCGACATCTCCCGCGCGGCCCGCGCCAGGCGCTTGAGCGGCCAGCTTTGCCAGTGCACCAGCAAGCCGATGAACAACAACAGCAAGGCCGTGGTGAGCACGATGAAACCGATCTGCTGGCGAGGCAGGCGTTCGGCCTCAAGGCTGGTGTAGGGTTCGGGCAACAGCGAGGCGATGTACAGCCACTCGCCCTCGCCCAGGCGGATCTGCGTTACCAGCACCGGCGGGTTGAGCGGTTCCAGGGTTAACGAGTAATGCGCCCAGGAACGTGGCAGCTCGTCGAGCTTCAGGCCGCTGTTGAAGATGCGCAGGTCATCGGGCCCGACGAATTCCACGGAAATGTCCATCTGCGAACCCAGGCGCTCATGCAGCACCTGCTGGAACACATCGATCACCGCCTGCTTGCGCGGGGTAACGGGCAGCACCGGCATATCCAGGGGTTTGGCATTGAGTGACACGAAAAAGCGCGTCCCCCCCATGCTGCGCAACTGGTCGAGCACCAAGGGCCGGTAGGCCACCGGCAGCGAACGGAAGTAACTGACACTGGCGCTCATCGAGTGGGCCAGGCTGCTGGCGCTGGCACGCAGGCCCTGCAACTGGCTGGCACGCAGCTGGGCCACCCAGATGATGCTCGACAGGCCCTGGGCCAACAGCACCACCAACAGGGTCAGCAGCAGCATACGCCCCAGCAGCGAACGCGGCAGCAAGCGCCAGTGCCGCTCAGGGCGCAGTGCAGACATGCGTCGCCAGCAGGTAGCCACTGCCGCGCACCGTGCGGATCAGCCGGGGTGGTTTTTCGGTATCGCGCAGGCGCTGACGCAAGCGGCTGACCGCCATGTCGACAATGCGGTCCAGCGGCATGGGCTCGCGGCCACGGGTGGCATTGCCGATGGTGTCGCGGTCGAGAATCTGCTGCGGGTGGTCGAGGAACAGCTTGAGCAGGGCAAAGTCGGCGCCCGACAGAACCACCTCTTCGCCGTCGCGATGGAACAGCCGGTGGCTGACCGTGTCCAGGCGCCAGTCATCGAAGGCCAGCACGGCATTGCCGGGTGCCGCCGTGCCGAATTCGGCACGGCGCAGCAGGGCCTTGATTCGCGCTTGCAGTTCGCGAGGGCTGAAGGGTTTGCCCAGGTAGTCGTCAGCGCCTAGCTCCAGGCCAATGACCCGATCGGTTTCATCGGAGCTGGCCGTGAGCATGATGATCGGCACCCGCGCCTGACGCGGGTGCTGGCGTACCCAGCGGCACAGGCTGAAGCCGTCTTCGTCAGGGAGCATGACGTCGAGGATGACCAGATCGCAGGGCGTGGTTTCCAACGCATGGCGAAAGCCCTTGCCGTCGGCTTCGGCATGCACCTGGAAGCCGGAACGGCTCAGGTAGGTTTGCAGCAGTTCACGGATTTCCTGGTCGTCGTCGACCATCAGGATCGATTTGCCGGCAGTGCTCAAGGTGGTCCTTCCTCTTGTTGGTTACAGGTCTTTGTTGCCTGTTTTTACAGGGGCCGCTTTGCGGCCCCTGTCAGTGATCCAGCGCTTGCTGCAAGGCCACCCCGGCCCCCAGCAACCCGGAAAACTCCGCCGTCACCAGCCACACCGGCACGCCAGCGAAGTAGCCGCTCATACAGCCTTTGTCGGCAAAACTCGCCGCAAACCCACTGCGCAAAAACAACTCGGCAAAGCGCGGGATCACACCGCCAACAATATAAACCCCACCCCGCGCGCCCAGCGTCAGCACATTGTTACCGGCCACACGCCCAAGGAACCGGCAAAATTGCTCGACCACCGCCAGCGCCTGCGGTTCACCGCCCAGCGCGGCATCGGTGACCTGCGCGGGGGTTGTGTGCCTGGGTGTGTCGCCGTCCAGCGCGCAGATTGCCTGATACAGGCGCACCAGGCCGCCACCACTGAGTACGGTTTCAGCGCTGACATGGCCGATCTGCCCATGGATTTGCTGATGGATCGCCGCTTCACGGGCATTGCCAACCGGCAGATCGACATGCCCACCCTCCCCCGGCAAGGCCTGCCAGTGCTGTTCGCCAAGGCGCAGCAGCGACCCCACGCCCAAGCCTGTGCCCGGCCCGATCACCAGCGCCGGCCGCGACGGGTCAGCCTGGCCTGGGCACACTTCGCGGAACTCGCCCTCACGCAGACGGGTCATGCCCAGCGCCATGGCCGTGAAATCGTTGATCAGCAACAGACGCTCGACCTGCAAGGTCTTGCAGAAGGCCGCGCGACTCAGGCGCCAGTGGTTGTTGGTGAAGCGAAATTCGTCGCCATCGACCGGCCCGGCCACTGCCAGGCATACCGCCGCCAGGCCGCCACGGGTAATGCCCTGGCTCTGCAGATAGGCCTCGATGGCCTGCTCCGGGCTGGTGTAATCCGCCGTGGCGAAGACTTTGACTTCATGCAGCTGGTTGTCACGCCACAACGCAAAACGGGCATTGGTGCCGCCGATGTCGCCAACCAGCAGGTCCTTCATTTGAGGTTCTCCAGGGCCGAAGTAAAGGCACTGGCGCCCTGCTCTGCCGGGCTGAACGCCATGCGCATGAAGCCGAACAGCTCGCGCCCGCAACCCAGGTCGTTGCCCTCAGGCGCTGGCGGCAGGTCGCGGCTGGCCAGTTCTTCGGCCGACACCATCACCCGCAACGTGCCTTCGACACCGTCGACCCGCACGATATCACCATCACGCACCCGCGCCAGCGGGCCGCCATCATAGGCTTCGGGGCATACGTGGATCGCCGCCGGGATCTTGCCCGAGGCACCGGACATGCGCCCGTCGGTGACCAGCGCCACCTTGAAGCCACGGTCCTGCAACACCCCGAGGAACGGCGTGAGCTTGTGCAGTTCGGGCATGCCGTTGCAACGCGGGCCCTGGAAACGTACCACCGCGACAAAGTCACGCTCCAGCTCGCCGGCCTTGAACGCGTCGGCCAGCGACTGCTGATCGTGGAACACTCGCGCCGGGGCCTCGACCACCTGATGCTCGGCGGCGACGGCAGACACTTTCATCACGCCACGGCCCAGGTTGCCCTCCATCACCCGCAGGCCACCTTCAGCCGAGAACGGCCGCGCGACCGGGCGCAGGATGCTTTCGTCCAGGCTCTGCAGCGGCCCTTCGCGCCACACCAGCTTGCCGTTGTCGAGGAACGGCTCC
Organism: Pseudomonas sp. FYR_2; assembly: GCF_043106425.1. Classification (NCBI taxonomy): domain Bacteria; kingdom Pseudomonadati; phylum Pseudomonadota; class Gammaproteobacteria; order Pseudomonadales; family Pseudomonadaceae; genus Pseudomonas; species Pseudomonas sp. FYR_2. The sequence continues at coordinate 36,337 of NZ_JBICMM010000035.1, read as the reverse complement.
TGGGTGTAGCGGCGCAGGCCATGGCCGGCCACGGTGTTGACGTCTTCGTGCAGCAGCCCGGCATCGAGCAGCTCGCGAATCAGGAAAGCCATGCCACCGGCAGCCTGGAAGTGGTTGATGTCGGCCTTGCCATTGGGGTAGACGTGCGACAGGGTCGGCACCACTTCGGAGAGGTCGGCCATATCCTGCCAGGTCAGCTGGATGCCTGCCGCCTGGGCAATCGCCGGAATGTGCAAGGTGTGGTTGGTCGAGCCGCCCGTGGCGTGCAGGGCGACGATGGAATTGACCAGCGCCTTCTCATCGACGATTTCGCCCAGCGGCATGAAGCTGCCGCTGGCCTTGGTCATGCGCGTGACCTGCTGCGCGGCCTCGGCGGTAAGGGCGTCGCGCAGCGGCGTGTACGGGTTGACGAACGAAGCACCCGGCAGGTGCAGGCCCATCACTTCCATCACCAGCTGGTTGGTGTTGGCGGTGCCGTAGAAGGTGCAGGTGCCAGGGCTGTGGTAGGAGTTCATCTCCGACTCCAGCAGCTCTTCGCGGCTGGCCTTGCCTTCGGCATAGCGCTGACGCACGTCGGCCTTCTGCTTGTTGGAGATGCCGGACACCATCGGCCCGCCAGGGACGAAGATGGTCGGCAGGTGGCCGAAGCGCAGCGCCCCCATCATCAGGCCGGGGACGATCTTGTCGCAGATGCCCAGCATGAGCGCGGCGTCGAACATGTTGTGCGACAGCGCTACCGCAGTGGACATGGCGATGACTTCGCGGCTGGAGATGGCCAGCTCCATGCCTGGCTCGCCCTGGGTAACGCCGTCGCACATGGCCGGCACGCCACCGGCAAACTGGCCGACCGAGCCGACTTCGCGCAGCGCCTTTTTGATCTGCTCGGGGAAGTGCAGGTACGGCTGGTGGGCAGACAACATGTCGTTGTAGGCCGAGACGATGGCCACGTTGGCCGCGTTCATCAGGCGCAGGGTCTGTTTGTCCTCACTGCCGCAACCGGCCACGCCGTGGGCGAAGTTGGCGCACTGCAGGCTGGCACGCATGGGGCCTTCACTGGCCGCACCGCGAATCAGCTGCAGGTAGCGTTCGCGGGTGGCACGACTGCGTTCGACCAGCCGTTGGGTGACCTCAAGGATGCGCGGATGCATGTACTGGACTCCAGGCTAATTGTAAGGGCGGTTTACCAGGCATTTCCCCTCCAAACGATTGCGGCCTAGGCTCAAGGTAAGGAGCCCGCTGCATCGGTGGAGGCACATCGCCCGACCACTCGTTGTATGTTTAAACAAAATACTGCCACTAAAAAGGCTTGTTTTCTATCGGCCAGTGAATAATCTTGTAATTCCAACAACAAAACCGTTTCAGTGAAGCTCCTTTTTGCCACAGGTTTCACTCGGACTGCCAGAGGTACTGCCATGACCCTACGCATCGCCATCAATGGATTCGGCCGCATCGGGCGCAACGTCCTGCGCGCACTGTATACCCAAGGCTACCGCCAGGACCTGCAGGTCGTCGCCATCAACGACCTGGGCGACAGCGCCATGAATGCCCACCTGCTCAAGTACGACAGCGTACACGGCACCTTCGACGCCACGGTCGAGGCCGACCACGAAAGCCTGACGGTCAATGGTGACCGTATCGCGGTCAGTGCCATCCGCAACCCGGCCGAACTGCCTTGGAAGGCCGAGGCGATCGACGTGGTGTTCGAATGCACCGGGCTGTTCACCGACCGTGCCAAGGCCGCTGCACACCTGGCCGCAGGGGCTGGCAAGGTGATTGTTTCGGCGCCGGCCAAGGGTGCCGATGCCACCGTGGTGTACGGGGTCAACCATGACATCCTGCGTGCTTCGCACCAGGTCATTTCCAACGCCTCCTGCACCACCAACTGCCTGGCGCCGATTGCCCAGGTGCTGCACCGCGAGTTCGGCATCGAGCAAGGCCTGATGACCACGATTCACGCCTACACCAACGACCAGGTGCTGACCGACGTCTACCACAGCGACCCGTACCGCGCGCGCTCGGCCACCCAGTCGATGATCCCGAGCAAGACCGGCGCTGCCGAGGCCGTGGGCCTGGTGCTGCCGGAGCTGGCCGGCAAGCTGACGGGCATGGCGGTGCGGGTGCCGGTGATCAACGTGTCGCTGGTGGACCTCACCGTCAACCTCAAGCGCGAGGCCACGGCCGAGCAGGTCAACCAGCTGTTCCTTGAAGCCAGCAAGCATTCCCGGGTACTGGGCTACAACGCCTTGCCGTTGGTTTCCTGCGATTTCAACCACAACCCGCTGTCGTCCATTTTCGATGCCAACCATACCCGTGCCAATGGGCGCATGCTCAAGGTGCTGGCGTGGTATGACAATGAGTGGGGGTTCAGCAACCGGATGCTGGATAACTGCCTGGCTCTAAGCCGGGCAGGCTGACGCGACCATTGTGGGAGCGGGCTTGCCCGCGAAGCAGGCCACGCGGTGGATGGCACGGGCTTCGCCCGTGATCGCGGGCATGCCCGCTCCCACAGTGATCGCGCAACCCTTCAGATTTTGAGCAAGGCAATTGCTCCAAAAATGAGGCTGGGCCAGGTCGCAGACTCACAATCTTTACCTTTTCCTAACACTTCCACACTTGACCTTCGGCATAGATGATAAGCATTATCATTAACCTTTCGTCGACCAGGTTCCCCCGTGAGTCAGTACCGGTTCAACTCCGTCTTCCTCGTCCAGCGCCTTACCCTGCTGCGCACCCTGCAACGCATGGTCGGTAACCCCAGCACGGCCGAAGACCTGCTGCAGGAAACCTACCTCCGGGTGTCCCGCGCCTTGGGCGAGCGGCCCATCGAGCATATCGAGCCGTTCGTGTTCCAGACCGCGCGCAACCTGGCACTGGACCATCTGCGCGCACGCCGGGTGCAGGCACGGATGCTGGTCGACGACGTGCCCGACGAGGTCCTGCACAGTGTGGCTGCCCCCGCCACCAGCAGCGAGGACGCCGCCCATGCCGAGCAACTGCTCAAGCAACTCAGCATCAGCCTCAACCAACTGAGCGAGCGCCAGCAGCGCATCTTCATCCTCAGCCGGCTGCATGGCGCCACCTACCTGGAAATCGCCGAACAGCTGAATGTGTCGCCCAGCACGGTGCAGAAGGAGCTGAAACTCATCATGGCGATCTGCATGGGTGTCGCCGACCGCCTCAAGTAGCCGACCGCTGCCCGGCGGTTACGCAAAGCCCTTGCCACACCCCGCCTTAGCCTTGATCATTCGCGAAAAACCATTCAAGGATTTCCCGTGACCGACAGCCCCGCCCCTCGCCCGTCACCCGCCGGGCCCAGCGCCCGTGCTCGTGCCATGGACGAGGCGCTGGACTGGCTGGTGCGCCTGCAATGTGCCGACGCTGCAGATACCCAGGCTTTCGAAGCCTGGCTGAGCGCGGCTCCCGAAAACGCCGAGGCCTATGTCGAGGCAGAAGCGCTGTGGAACGGTGCCCCACTGCACCACGCGGCCGCGCAGATGCACCAGCTGCAGCGCCGCTCATGGCGCGGGCGCCTGCGCAGCCACTGGAAACCCCTGGCCACTGCAGCTGTGCTGCTGGTCGGGCTGTTCACCGTCGGTAACCTGCCCATGCGCCTGCAGGCTGACCACCTGACCGTGGTAGGCGAGCGCCAGCGCCTGCAACTGGAAGACGGCGCAAAAGTGCTGCTCAACACCAATTCGGCCTTTGCCAGCGACCGCCGCGATGGCCGCCAGGTCGCCCGCCTGCTGCAAGGCGAGGCCTACTTCCAGGTACCCGAGGACGTGCTGCCGTTGGAGGTAGAAGCCGGGCCGTTGCGTGCCCAGGTGCGCGACACCGACTTTGCCGTGCGCTACCTGGACGGCGAGGCTCAAGTGCGGGTGCAACGCGGCGATGTCGACCTGCAGGGGGCCCGCGACCAGCGCATTCGCCTGAGTGCCGGCGACAGCATCAGCGTCGGCCCGCAGGGCTTTGGCCAACGCCAGCGCCCCGACATGCACAAGGACCTGGCGTGGATCGATGGCCGCCTGGTGTTCGAGAACTGCCCCTTGAGCCAGGTGCTGGCCGAAGTGCGGCGCTACTACCCCGGCTGGATCATCAACCGCAATGCGCAGCTGGAAGACGTGGCCGTCACTGGCAACTACCGCCTCGACCAGCCGCTGGAAACCCTGCGCGCGCTGGCCCACATCACCTCGGCACAGCTGCATGAGTACCCGGCGTTGGTCATTCTGAACTGACCCGAGCATTATTTTTACGCAATCGCGCTACCCCGCCCGTCTCGTTATAGTCAATGCAACTGATTCTTGTTTGAAAACGAGAACAGCCATCACCTATAACAGTCCGCGCGTCTGGGAGCGCTTCCGATGTCCACTGGTCCTACCCGCTCGTCCCCCCTTCCCCGCCTGTCCCTGTTGACCTTGGCCCTGCTTGCCAGCGGCGCCTGCGGCCTGCCTGCAATGGCCGCAGAACCGGCCCAGGCCAGCAGCCCGCGCATGGGTGACTACCGCTTCAGTATCAGCCAGCAGCCGCTGGTGTCGGCCATCAATGCCTTCAGCAAGGTCACCGGCTGGCAAGTCGGCTTCAGCGCCGAACTGGCCGAGGGCGTGGTTTCGCCGGGTGTACAAGGCTCGCTGGCACCCGAAGCGGCGCTCAAGCGCCTGCTGCACGGTACCGGGCTGGGTTTGCGCAAGATCAGCAACGGCAACGTGGTGCTCGAACGCCAGGCCAGCGGCAATGTGATCGCCCTGCAGCAGGTGACCGTCAGCGCCACCCGTAGCGCCCAGGATGTCAGCCAGGTGCCGAGCACCGTCAGCGTGCAGACCCGCGAGCAACTGGACCGCCAGAACGTCAACAACATCCAGGACCTGGTGCGCTACGAGCCGGGCGTATCGGTGGCCGGTACCGGCCAGCGCAGCGGCCTGAACGGCTACAACATCCGCGGTATCGACGGCGAGCGCATCCTCACCCAGGTCGACGGCGTGTCGATCCCGGACAGCTTCTTCTACGGCCCCTACGCCCAGACCCAACGCAACTACGTCGATCCGGAAATCGTCAAGCGCGTGGAAATCCTGCGTGGCCCGGCCTCGGTGCTGTACGGCAGCAACGCCATCGGCGGCGCGGTGAGCTATTTCACCCTCGACCCCGACGACATCATCAAGCCCGGCAAGGACGTAGGCGCCCGCCTGAAGACCGGCTACAGCTCGGCCGACGAAAGCTGGCTCACCTCTGCCACCGTCGCCGGCCGCGAGGGCGACTTCGATGGCCTGTTGCACCTGAGCCAGCGCAATGGCCATGAAACCGAGACCCACGGCAGCCACAGCGGTGACGGCCTGTCGCGCACCGAAGCCAACCCAATGGACGTACGCACCACCAACGTGCTGGCGAAGCTGGGCTGGAACTACGCCGACGACGCACGCCTGGGCGTGACCTACGAGCGCTACAAGGATGATCGCGACCAGAACATCCTCAGCGCAGTGGGTGGGCCGTTCATTCCCGGTTTTGGCGGCATGGGCTACTACAAGGCGCGTAATGGCAACGACACCATCACCCGCGAGCGTTTCGGCATCAATCACGAATTCGGCCTGGACTCGCTGGTCGCCGACCATGTGAAATGGAGCCTGAACTACCAGATCGCCAAGACCGACCAGCACACCGAGGAAGTCTACGCACCGCCTGGCCGCCAGGTTCTGCGTACCCGCGACACCACCTACAAGGACCGCCAGTGGGTATTCGATGCCCAGCTCGACAAGGCCTTCAGCATCGGTGCCACCGACCACTTGCTGACCTACGGCACCACACTCAAGCATGAGAAAGTCACCGGATCGCGCAGCGGCACCGGCACCTGCCTGACCATTGGCTCCGGTTGCACCGCCATCGGCGCCGACCGCCCGGCAGACGGCCAGGCGCTGGTCAGCGACTTCCCGGACCCGACCGTGAACACCTACAGCCTGTTCATGCAGGACGAAATCCGCTGGAACAACTGGACCTTCATGCCCGGCGCACGCTACGACTACACGCGCATGGAGCCCAAGTTCACCGACGAATTCCTGCGTGGCCTGGCATCGACCGGTACAGCGCCTACGTCCCAGGACGACTCGGACAAGAAGTGGCACCGCGTCTCGCCCAAGTTCGGCCTGACCTACGCCTTCAACGACAACTACACCTGGTACGGCCAGTATGCCGAAGGCTTCCGCACCCCGACCGCCAAGGCCATGTACGGTCGCTTCGAAAATATCGAGCAAGGCTACCGTGTAGAGGGCAATCCGAACCTTGAGCCGGAGAAGAGCAAAAGCTACGAAACCGGCCTGCGTGGCAACTTCGCTGCCGGTAACTTCGACGTGGCGGTGTTCTACAACAAGTACCGCGACTTCATCGATGAAGACGCCGTGCAAAGCGCCAACCTGGAACAAACCTTCCAGGCCAACAACATCAAGCACGCCACCATCAAGGGTGCCGAGGTCAAGGGCCGCCTGAACCTCGACCATTTCGGTGCGCCGCAAGGCCTGTATACCCAGGGCTCGATTGCCTACACCTACGGCCGCAACGATGACACCGGAGAGCCGCTGAACAGCGTCAATCCGCTGAAAGGCGTGCTCGGCCTGGGTTACGAGCAGCAGAACTATGGCGGCCTGCTGAGCTGGACGCTGGTCAAGCGCAAGACCCGCGTCGACGACAGCACCTTCTATTCGCCTGACGGCTCGACCTCGAAGTTCCGTACACCGGGCTACGGCGTGCTGGACCTGACCGGCTACTACAAGGTGACCGACGACGTCACCATCAACGCCGGCCTGTACAACCTCACCGACAAGAAGTACTGGCAGTGGGACTCGGTGCGCAGCTACGACGGCCAGGGTGAAGCGGCTGTTACCCAGCCCGCCAACATTGACCGCCTGACCATGCCAGGGCGCAACTTCGGTATCAATGTGGTTTGGGATATCTGAGACTTTTAGTTTTGCATCGACTGTGAGATCGAGCGCCGCCCGCGCGGCGCATCGCGAGCTGCGCTCGCTCCTACGTTTGTTTCGGGCCAATTATTCCTGTGGGATTTGTGTGAACGCCTTGATGCATGGCTCGGTATTGCGCCGTACAAACAAGGCGGTCGCGCGCGCCTATCACAGGCGTTACTGTCCCGAAACAAACGTAGGAGCGAGCGCAGCTCGCGATGCGCCGCGCGGGCGGCGCTCGATCTCACAGGCGCTGCAACTCTCAAAAAAGCCAGTTTTTTTACTGTCCCGCCCCCGCTGTTTCGTCTTGTATCTAGACGCCCCTTTTTCCAAGGATTGCCCCCATGACCGAACGCCCAGCCCTGCGCTCCCAGCGCCTGAACCAGATCACCCACGCCCCGCACGCCGCGCTGGATGCCCTGGTCAAATCCCACGCACCCTTCGACAGCCGCGAAAGCTTTGCCCGCTTCGTCGTTGCCCAGTACCTGTTTCAGTCTGAATTGCAGGCCCTGTACAACGACCCGCAACTGATCGCCATCGTCCCCGACCTGGCCGAGCGCTGCCGCGCCGATCAGGCCCGCCTGGACCTCGCCGACCTCGACACCGAAGTACCGGCAGCCGTGCCGGGCGCCCTGGGCAAACCGAGCCTGGGTGAGGCAATGGGCTGGATCTTCGTCTCCGAAGGCTCCAAACTGGGCGCTGCGTTTCTGATCAAGCGTGCCGTGGCCCTGGAACTGTCCGAAAGCTTCGGTGTCCGCCACCTGGGCGAACCGGCCGGTGGCCGTGCCGAAGGCTGGAAGCAGTTCACCCGCATCCTCGATGGCCTGGCATTGTCGGCCGAAGAGGAAGCCGCTGCCGAACGCGGCGCCGTTGCCGCCTTCGAACGCTTCACCGAGCTGCTCAAGCACGCCTATGCTGCAGATGCCGCGCTGGTTTGATACGCCGTAGCCGGCCACCCTTCCGGTGGCCGCACCGTTTTATGCAGTGAGACCATGACCCGACCCGCCCGCTCCAAACTCGCCCGCCTGCTGTATGGAATACTGGCTTACGTGAGCCTGGGCGTGGGCCTGGTCGCCATCGTGATTCCCGGCTTGCCGACCACCGAGTTCATCCTGCTGGCCGCCTGGGCTGCCACGCGCAGCTCACCGCGCCTTTCAGCCTGGCTGGAAAACCACCGGTTGTTCGGGCCAATCCTTTACAACTGGCGCAATGGCAAGGTGATCCAGCGCCGGGCCAAGGTAAGCGCGACCCTCAGCATGCTGCTGTGTGCTGGCCTGATGCTGACCTTTTTCGAACACCGCTGGCCGGTGTTCCTGGCCATCGCCGGCATGACCCTGGGCAACCTGTGGATCTGGTCGCGCCCGGAGCATGCCTGCCCTGCCCCGTCACAAGCTCAGCAGCCCTGAATACAAGGCGTAGGCCGCCAATGCAGCGCCCACAAGCACGGCAGCGAAAATCAGCTTTTCCCAGGTGGTGAACAAGGCCTGCCCCTGCTCATGCTTGGCCCTGGCGAACAGGATCACACCGGGTGCGTACAACAGCGCAGAAAGCAGCAGGTACTTCAGCCCCCCCGCGTACAGCAGCCAAACGGCATACAGCAGGGCAACCAGCGCCACCAGCAGGTCCTTGCGGCGCAGGCCCGGTTGCCCGGCGTAGGTTTCCCCACGCACCGCCAGCAGCACGGCATAAGCCGCCGACCACAGGTAGGGCACCAGGATCATCGAAGACGCCAGGTAGATCAGGCTGGTGTACGTACCGGCCGAGAACAGCGTGATCAACAGGAAGCCCTGGATCATGCAGTTGGTCAGCCACAGGGCGTTGGCCGGCACATGGTTGGCGTTTTCCTTGGCCAGAAAGCGCGGCATGGTCTTGTCCCGCGCCGTGGCGTACAGAATCTCGGCGCACAGCAGCGCCCAGGACAGCAAGGCACCGAGCAAAGAGACCGCCAGCCCAAGGCTGATCAGCAACGCACCCCAAGGGCCGACAATGTGCTCCAGCACCGAGGCCAGTGAGGGGTTCTGCAGCCCGGCCAGTTCCGGCTGGGTCATCACCCCCAGCGACAACACGTTGACCAGCACCAGCAACGCCAGCACCCCGAGAAAACCGATGACCGTAGCCTTACCTACGTCCGAACGGCGCTCGGCTCGCCCGGAATACACGCTGGCCCCCTCAATACCGATGAACACGAACACGGTCACCAGCATCATGTTGCGCACCTGCTCCAGCACGCTGCCGAACTGCGGGTTGCTCATGCCCCAGATATCCCGGGTGAAGATATCGGAACGGAAGGCAAACGCGGCAATCACCACGAACATCAGCAATGGCACTACCTTGGCCACGGTGGTCACCTGGTTGATGAACGCGGCTTCCTTGATGCCGCGCAGCACCAGGAAATGCACCGCCCACAGCAGCAGCGAAGCACAGCCGATGGCGATTGGCGTGTTGCCTTCGCCAAACACCGGGAAGTAAAAGCCCAGGGTGCTGAACAGCAGTACGAAGTAGCCGACGTTACCCAGCCAGGCGCTGATCCAGTAACCCCAGGCCGAGGAGAAACCCATGTATTCACCGAAGCCCGCCTTGGCGTAGGCGTACACCCCCGAATCGAGCTCCGGCTTGCGGTTGGCCAGGGTCTGGAACACGAAGGCCAGCGCCAGCATGCCGACAGCCGTGATGCCCCAGCCGATCAAAACCGCCCCTACATCGGCACGCGCCGCCATGTTCTGCGGCAGCGAAAAGATGCCGCCACCAATCATCGAGCCGACCACCAGCGCGATCAGCGCGCCAAGGCGCAGCTTCTGTCCCGGTTCGCTCATGAGCCTCCCTTTTTCCTGCACTGTCACGCATTTGAAACAGCGTTGCGGGCCATATAAATGCTGTTACTTATAATGAAGCATGGCCTTGAAGCTATAGCACTAATAACTGCTTTGTCTATGCACCGCTCCTGTAAAAACTAGCAGCTGCGCGGCAACTAGAAAAGAAACTGATAAAACTCGAAATTCTTGTGAAAAATTTGCGAAAGCGGCAAAAGCGGCTAGCTTCAAGCATCGCAGGCTGAACAGAGCGTTTGCTCTAGAACGACATGGAGGTGCCAGCGCGCAAGGCCTGCAGCTTAAGCTGTCGGCACTCTCCAGGAGCACCCGTGAAGGAAATCCCCTACCTTCGCGTCGCCTTAAACTGACACAAGTCAGGTTACGGCAGAGGCGTCAGATTTATGCTGATGTCAACTTTCTCCTGGCAGGAGTTGTTAAATGTCTGATTCATCCGGAAAACTAAAGCTCGGCGCGTTAGTTGCACTTGTCGTCGGTTCAATGATTGGCGGCGGGATCTTCTCGCTGCCGCAAAACATGGCCGCCAGCGCTGGGGTTGGTGCGGTGTTGATTGGCTGGGGCATCACCGCCGTCGGCATGCTGACCCTGGCCTTCGTGTTCCAGACCCTGGCCAACCGCAAGCCTGACCTGGATGGCGGGGTGTATGCCTACGCCAAGGCCGGTTTCGGCGACTACATGGGCTTTTCCTCGGCCTGGGGCTACTGGATCAGTGCCTGGCTGGGCAACGTCGGCTACTTCGTGTTGCTATTCAGTACCTTGGGGTACTTCTTCCCGATCTTCGGTGAAGGCAACACGCCGGCCGCCATCATTGGCGCGTCGATCCTCTTGTGGGCCGTGCACTTCCTGGTGCTGCGCGGCATCAAGGAAGCGGCATTCATCAACCTGGTCACCACCGTGGCCAAAGTGGTGCCGCTGGCGCTGTTCGCACTGATCTGCCTGTTCGCCTTCAGGCTCGACATCTTCACCGCCGACATCTGGGCCGTAGGCACACCAGAGCTTGGCAGTGTGATGAACCAGGTGCGCAACATGATGCTGGTCACCGTGTGGGTGTTCATCGGCATCGAGGGTGCGAGCATCTTCTCGTCCCGGGCGGAAAAACGCTCTGACGTGGGCAAGGCCACGGTCATCGGCTTCATCACCGTGTTGCTGTTCCTGGTGCTGGTCAACGTGCTGTCGCTGGGCATCATGACCCAACCGGAGCTGGCCAAGCTGCAGAACCCGTCGATGGCGGCCGTGCTGGAACATGTGGTCGGCCACTGGGGTGCGGTGCTGATCAGCGTCGGCTTGATCATCTCGCTGCTGGGGGCCCTGCTGTCGTGGGTACTGCTGTGCGCAGAAATCATGTTCGCCGCCGCCAAGGACCACACCATGCCGGAGTTCCTGCGCCGCGAAAACGCCAACCAGGTGCCGGCCAACGCCCTCTGGCTGACCAACGCCATGGTGCAGATCTTCCTGGTGATCACGCTGTTCTCCAACAGCACCTACCTGTCGCTGATCTACCTCGCCACCTCGATGATCCTGGTGCCTTACCTGTGGTCGGCAGCCTACGCCTTCTTGCTGGCACTGCGCAGCGAAACCTACGAACAGGCCCTGGCCGAACGCAAGAAAGACCTGATCATCGGCGGTATCGCCCTGTTGTACGCCATCTGGCTGCTGTACGCCGGCGGCGTGAAATACCTGCTGCTCTCGGCCCTGCTCTACGCACCTGGCGCCATCCTGTTCGCCAAGGCCAAGCGTGAGGTAGGCCAACCTGTCTTCACCAACGTGGAAAAACTGATCTTCGCAGCCGTGGTCATCGGTGCCCTGGTGGCAGCCTTCGGCCTGTACGACGGCTTCCTGACCCTTTGACCCACGTCTTCGTTCAATTGGAGGAATGAAACCATGTCCGCTGAAAAACAGAAGTACGGTGTCCACTCCGAAGCCGGCAAACTGCGCAAAGTGATGGTTTGCGCTCCGGGCCTGGCGCACAAGCGCCTGACGCCGAGCAACTGTGATGAACTGCTGTTCGACGATGTGATCTGGGTCGACCAGGCCAAGCGTGACCATTTCGACTTCGTCACCAAGATGCGCGAGCGCGGCGTAGATGTGCTGGAAATGCACAACCTGCTGACCGACATCGTCCAGCAACCCGAAGCACTGAAGTGGATCCTAGACCGCAAGATCACCCCCGACACCGTGGGTGTGGGCCTGACCAACGAAGTGCGCAGCTGGCTCGAAGGCCTTGATCCTCGACACCTGGCCGAATTCCTGATCGGTGGCGTGGCGGGCCAGGACCTGCCACAAAGCGAAGGCGCCGACGTGGTCAAGATGTACAACGACTACCTGGGCCATTCCAGCTTCATCCTGCCGCCATTGCCCAATACCCAGTTCACCCGCGACACCACCTGCTGGATCTACGGTGGCGTGACGCTGAACCCGATGTACTGGCCGGCGCGACGCCAGGAAACCCTGCTGACCACTGCCATCTACAAGTTCCACAAGGAGTTCACCGGCGCCGACTTCCAGGTGTGGTACGGCGACCCTGACAAAGACCACGGCAATGCCACCCTCGAAGGCGGTGATGTGATGCCGATCGGCAATGGCATCGTGCTCATCGGCATGGGCGAGCGCACCTCGCGCCAGGCCATCGGCCAGCTGGCACAGAACCTGTTCGCCAAGGGCGCCGTCAAGGAAGTGATCGTCGCGGGCCTGCCGAAGTCCCGCGCCGCCATGCACCTGGACACCGTGTTCAGCTTCTGCGACCGCGACCTGGTCACGGTCTTCCCGGAAGTGGTGAAAGAGATCGTGCCGTTCATCATCCGTCCGGACGAAGGCAAGCCGTACGGCATGGACGTTCGCCGCATCAACAAGTCGTTCATCGAAGTGGTGGGCGAGCAACTGGGGGTCAAGCTGCGCGTGGTCGAGACCGGCGGCAACAGCTTCGCCGCCGAGCGCGAACAGTGGGATGACGGCAACAACGTGGTGGCCATCGAGCCGGGTGTGGTCATCGGCTACGACCGTAACACCTACACCAATACCCTGTTGCGCAAGGCGGGTATCGAGGTCATCACCATCAGCGCCGGCGAACTGGGCCGGGGCCGTGGCGGCGGCCACTGCATGACCTGCCCGATCGTGCGCGACCCTATCGATTACTAACGCCCATTACCCCCGGCCGCCCTCACAAAGCGGCGGCCGGTGCGTTCACCAAACTCAAGGAGAAAAGTCATGGCGTTCAACATTCACAACCGCAACCTGCTCAGCCTGGAACACCACACCACGCGCGAGTTGCGCTACTTGCTGGACCTGGCCCGCGATCTCAAGCGCGCCAAGTACACCGGCACCGAGCAGCAGCACCTGAAGGGCAACAACATCGCCCTGATCTTTGAAAAGACCTCTACCCGTACCCGCTGCGCGTTCGAAGTGGCGGCCTATGACCAAGGCGCCAACGTCACCTACATCGACCCCAACTCTTCGCAGATTGGCCACAAAGAGAGCATGAAAGACACCGCCCGCGTGCTCGGGCGCATGTACGATGCCATCGAGTACCGTGGTTTCAAGCAGGAAATCGTCGAAGAGCTGGCCAAGTTTGCCGGCGTGCCGGTGTTCAACGGCCTGACTGACGAATATCACCCAACGCAAATGATCGCCGACGTGCTGACCATGCGTGAGCACAGCGACAAGCCGCTGCATGACATCAGCTATGCCTACCTGGGCGATGCCCGCAACAACATGGGCAACTCCCTGCTGCTGATCGGTGCCAAGCTTGGCATGGATGTACGCATCGCCGCACCGAAGGCGCTGTGGCCGCATGATGACCTGGTCGAGCGTTGCAAGAAATACGCAGAGGAAAGCGGCGCCCGCATCACCCTCACCGAAGACCCGAAAGCGGCGGTCAAGGGTGTGGACTTCGTGCACACCGACGTGTGGGTATCGATGGGCGAGCCAATCGAAGCCTGGGGTGAGCGCATCAAGCAGCTCAAGCCTTACCAGGTGAATGCCGACCTGATGAAGTCCACCGGCAACCCACGGACCAAGTTCATGCACTGCCTGCCGGCGTTCCACAACTCCGAGACCAAGGTAGGCAAGCAGATCGCCGAACAGTACCCGGACCTGGCCAACGGCATCGAGGTGACTGACGACGTGTTCGAGTCGCCAGCCTGCATCGCCTTCGAGCAGGCGGAAAACCGTATGCACACGATCAAGGCGATCCTGGTGTCGACCCTGGCTGATCTGTAAGGGCTGACTCGATAGCGCGGCCACCCCGCTCCCATGTAGGAGCGGGTTCACCCGCGAATGCGTCGGCAGCACCAACCTATTTTTCTGGGCTGACGCCTTCGCGGGTAAACCCGCTCCTACACAGGGAGAGGCACGGCCTGAGAGCATCACTCCCTTCTCTCGTTAAAGGACATTCCCCATGCGTATCGTTGTTGCATTGGGCGGCAACGCCCTGCTGCGTCGCGGCGAGCCCATGACCGCTGACAACCAGCGTGCCAATATCCGTACCGCCACCGAACAGATCGCCAAGATTCACCCCGGTAACGAATTGGTCATTGCCCACGGCAACGGCCCGCAGGTTGGCCTGCTGTCGCTCCAGGCGCTGTCCTACAAGCCCGACGAGGCCTACCCGCTGGACGTGCTAGGCGCTGAAACCGAGGGCATGATCGGCTACATGATCGAACAGGAACTGGGCAACCTGCTGGCCTTCGAGGTGCCGTTCGCCACCCTGCTGACCCAGGTGGAAGTGGACGCCAACGATCCCGCCTTCAAGGACCCGACCAAGTTCATCGGCCCGGTCTATAGCAAGGAAGAAGCCGAGCGCCTGGCCAAGGAAAAGGGCTGGGTGGTCAAAGCTGATGGCGACAAATATCGCCGCGTGGTGGCCAGCCCCAAACCCAAGCGCATTTTTGAAATCCGCCCGATCAAGTGGCTGCTGGAAAAGAGCAGCATCGTGATTTGCGCAGGCGGTGGTGGCATCCCCACCCTGTACGATGAAAACCGCAAGCTCAAGGGCATCGAGGCGGTGATCGACAAGGACCTGTGCTCGGCTTTACTGGCCGAGCAACTGGATGCCGACCTTCTGATAATCGCCACTGACGTCGATGCGGCGTACATTGACTGGGGCAAGCCTACGCAAAAAGCCATCGCCCAGGCACACCCTGACGAACTCGAACGGCTTGGCTTCGCTGCCGGCTCCATGGGGCCAAAGGTGCAGGCTGCCAGTGACTTCGCCCGCAATACCGGCAAAGTAGCGGTGATCAGTTCGCTCGAGAACATCGAGGACATCGTCAAAGGCACTGCCGGCACTCGGGTCTCCACCGCGAAGCCGGGGATCAGCTACCGTTGAATGCAGTGGGCGGGCGCCTGGCGCCCGCCATTTTCGACCTTCCAGAGGAGTTAGCCATGGCCCAGTACCACCCCGGTCATGTACACATCGAGCGCACTGCGCTGAACGCGGCAGACCACAGCTACGACCTGAACATCGAGTACGAGGCAGTGTCTGATCCCAAGGAAGGCAGAGGCATTCAGTTCCACATGCATGGCAGCATCGAAGGCAAAACGGTGGAAGAAAAGTTCTTCCTCGCCAAGGACCAGGTGTTGCCCAGCTTCCTCATGCAACTGAGCCGCAAGGCCCAGTCGTATCTGGCGCCGCCGAAGAAATTCGAGACCCTGAGTTCGCCGCACAAGCTCTATGACCACATGTTCGCCGACATTCGCGAAAAGCTCGATGTGAAATCGGGCGATCCGATCAAGCCTGAACATCTGGAGTGATTTCAAGAACCGGGGCCGCACAGCGGCCCCGGCGATGTTAAGGCATACTACCGCCCTCCCCGGCCACCACCTCACCCTCCCCCATGCGCATCCACGTCAGCTTCATCGACCGCGTCGGCATCACCCAGGAAGTCCTCGCCCTGCTCGGTGCCCGCAACCTCAACCTGGACGCCGTGGAGATGGTCCCGCCGAACGTCTACATCGACGCCCCCACCCTAAGCCCCGCCGTGCTTGAAGAACTGCACGACGCGCTCTTCGAGGTGCATGGCGTGCAATCGGTGGACGTGGTCGACATCCTCCCTGGCCAACGCCGCCACCTGCAGCTGGATGCCCTGCTGGCCGCCATGAGCGACCCGGTGCTGGCGGTGGACAGCGCAGGGCTGGTGCTGCTGGCCAACCCGGCGCTGATCGAACTGTGTGGCCGCGAATCCGCCGGGCGCTCGGTGGGCGAACTGTTTGGCGACCCGGCGCTGCTGCAAGCCCTGCTGGACAACAACTTCCACCTGCCCATGCGCGAGATGCAGCTGAACGGCCAGAGCCTGCTGCTGGACGCCATGCCGATCACCAATGCCGGCGGCCTGCTGACGCTCTATCCACCTTCACGCATGGGCGAACGCCTGTCAGCCTTGCACCACGACCACGCCGAAGGTTTCGATGCCCTGCTCGGCGAGTCACCGGCCATCCGCACCCTCAAGGCCCGCGCCCTGCGCGTGGCGGCGCTCGATGCGCCATTGCTGGTGCATGGCGAAACCGGCACCGGCAAAGAACTGGTAGCCCGTGCCTGCCATGCCATCAGCAGCCGCCACGCAGCACCGTTCCTTGCCCTTAACTGTGCCGCGCTGCCCGAGAGCCTCGCCGAGAGCGAGCTGTTCGGTTACGCCCCTGGCGCCTTCACCGGCGCGCAACGGGGTGGCAAGCCCGGGCTGATGGAGCTGGCCAACCAGGGCACGGTGTTCCTCGATGAAATTGGCGAAATGTCGCCATACCTGCAGGCCAAACTGCTGCGCTTTCTCAGCGACGGCAGCTTCCGCCGGGTGGGCGGTGACCGCGAAGTGAAGGTGGATGTACGCATCATCAGCGCCACCCACCGCGACCTAGAACGCATGGTTGCCGACGGCAGCTTCCGCGAAGACCTGTTCTACCGCTTGAACGTGCTCAACCTGCAGGTACCGCCACTGCGCGACCGGGGCCAGGATATCCTGATGCTGGCGCATTTCTTCATGCAGCAAGCCTGCACGCAGATTCAGCGCCCACCTTGCCGGCTGACCCCCGCCACCCACTCGGCACTGCTGGCCAACCCTTGGCCGGGCAATGTGCGCCAACTACAGAACGTGATTTTCCGCGCAGCGGCCATCTGCGAGGGCAACCTGGTGGATATCGGCGACCTGGACATCGCCGGTACTTCGGTGGCACGTGGGCTGGATGGCGACGTAGCCAGCCTGGAGCAGGCCGTGGGTGACTTCGAGCGTGAGCTGTTGCAGCGCTTGTATGCCAGCTACCCGTCGACGCGGCAGTTAGCCGGGCGTTTGCAAACTTCGCATACCGCTATTGCCCAGCGACTGCGTAAATATGGAATACCCGGAAAAGCCTGATACTTGTCGTCAAAACTTACCGTTGATTCAGATTTTTCCTAGCCGCTCAGCCGCAATTGACTGGAGTACTCGCCGTAGAATGGTGACATTGTAATTTTGCATGTCACCCTGAGCGAAGAGTACCCTGATGTTTGAACTCGATTTTTACGGGACACTTGTAGCCGCCTCTTTAGTACTGCTACTGGGGCGCGGTCTGGTCGCACGTATTGGCTTCCTACGCGCTTACAATATTCCGGAGCCTGTTGCAGGTGGGTTGGTCGTTGCCCTGTCACTCTTGGCATTGCGCAGTTTCGATGTACAGGTCCAGTTTGATACCTCGTTGCAAGCACCGTTGATGCTGGCATTCTTCGCCACCATCGGTTTGAGTGCAGACTTTGCCAGCCTGAAGAAGGGCGGACGCGTGGTTGCCGTGTTCCTGCTGGTGGTGACGGGCCTGCTGCTGGTTCAGAACGCCATGGGTATCGGGCTGGCAACGGCATTGGGGCTCGACCCACTGATGGGCCTGCTGGCCGGTTCGATCACCTTGTCTGGCGGCCACGGCACTGGTGCTGCCTGGAGCGCGACCTTCACTGAAAAATTTGGGTTGGCTTCGGCCTCGGAACTTGCACTGGCCTCTGCCACGTTCGGCCTGGTGCTGGGCGGTTTGATTGGTGGCCCGGTCGCCCGGTTGCTGATCAAGCGTGTCAAAACATCGGGTGTGGAAGAAGAAGTACCGCAGTTACCCAAGGGCTTTGAGCAGCCGAACAAAGAGCGGTTGATTACTTCGTTTTCATTTATCGAAACCTTGGCACTTATTGCCGTCAGCTTACTGGCCGGCACATTACTTAACAGCCTGTTGAAAGGTACGGCATTCGAACTGCCAACATTCGTTTGCGTACTCTTCGTGGGCGTATTGTTGCGCAACGGCCTTTCGGCGTTCGGTTTTTATCATGTCTTCGAACGGGAAGTTTCGGTACTGGGCAACGTCAGTCTGTCGCTGTTCCTGGCAATTGCCTTGATGTCACTCAAACTGTGGGACCTGGCAGCACTGGCCTTGCCGTTCTTCATACTGCTGGCTGCACAGACATTGGTCATGGCACTGTTTGCGATCTTCGTGACATTCCGGGTCATGGGCCGCAACTACGATGCAGCGGTGCTGGCGGCGGGGCACTGTGGCTTCGGCCTGGGTGCAACACCCACGGCGATTGCCAACATGCAAGCGGTGACCCAACGTTACGGCGCCTCGCACATCGCCTTCCTGGTGGTGCCGATGGTGGGTGCGTTCTTCATCGACATCATCAACGTGATCGTGATCAAACTGTACCTGGCATTGCCATTTATCACTGGCTAAACCCACCGGCCAGTCCCGGGCATGGCTAGCCCGGGACTGTCGCATGCCTGGGTTCAGGGACGAACCGCTGTCACTTCGATCTCGACACGCCAGGCAGGGTCGGCCAGGCCGGCAATCTGGAACGCCGAGCGTGCAGGAAGGACTGGCTGCTTGGCGGCTGGCCCGAAGAATTGGGTATAACCGGCCATGAAACCGTCGAAGTCCATCTTCCCGCCGTTCTCCGGGCCGCCCACCAGGAATACCTGCATCTTCACCACGTCGGCAAGACCAAGGCCCAGTTCTTTCAGCTGCTGCTGGATGTTTCCAAGCACATTGATGGTTTGTGCCTTGGTATCACCGTAGGCTTCCAGCGAACCCTTGGGTGCGTCAGGGTGAATAACCGAAGGGACAGAACCACTCAGGTAGACAACCGTCTTCCCGGCAGGCACCTCTACAGCCGACGAGATAGGGAAACTCCCTGCGCCATGGCGCACGATTTCTTGTGCATGAACGCTCCCGGCACCCGCGAGTGCCACGGCCATTGCTGCGGTCGTTAAAGCCACTTTCATACTGTTCTCCTGATGATTGCCAAAAATGTGCACGCATCGACGCTGCGCGGACGGGTCATTCCATTGCGCCTGGTGGGCTTAGAACCGATACAGGCTGAAGGGTTTGGGGTCCAGCACCGGCGCCTTTCCAAGCAGCAAGTCCGCCGACAGTTCGGACGACACCGGGCTTTCGGTCATCCCCCAACCGGTTGCGGTGTTGAGGACCAGCCCCGGGTACTCATTGACCTGCGAAATGATGGGGTTTTCATCGGGTGCGATAGCCATGGCACCGCTCCACTGATCGATCAGCTTCGCATCGCTGAACGCAGGGAACTCGACCTTGAGTTTTTCCAGTGAGGCATTCAGTTCCGGCAGGTCCGGCGCTGCGGTCATCAGCCGGTTTTTCTCGAACGGCGAAACCTCGTCCAGCTTCCAGTGCGTTGGCTGAATGAACGAATCGATCAGTTGCTTGTTGAGTGAGATGTGCACCGGGAAGTCGGGGATGGCCAGCAGTGGCAGGTACTTATAGCCATACATGAACGACTCTTTGACCACCGGGGCAACCACGACGCGTGGCGAGGTGGCGTATGTGCCGTCAGCCTGCTCGCGGAAGTAGATATTCCCAGGCAATGCAACGTTGCCCCCAGGTGCACGGGGCGCCGCGCTGATGATTTGCTGGGACTGGTAGGCGGGCAAGGTAGGTACATCGACGCCCAGGTTTTGCATGAACAACCGGGACCATGCACCGCCCGCCACGATCACGCGAGACGCCCTGATGGCGCCCTTTTCCGTCACCACGTCGGAGATGGCACCTGCGTGGGTTTCCAGGCCCCTGGCGGCGCAGTGGGTGTAGATCCGCACCCCCACTTTCTTGGCATACTCGGCCATGACGAACGAAGCGCGCTCGGCATCCAGGCTACCGGAGTCTTCCTCGAAGCCTGCAACCGTCCAGCGCGAGGATGCACCGCGCAGGCGCTCTTCAAGTTCACTGCCTTGAATGATTCGCGTCTTGAAGGGAATGTCTGCGCCGACTTCCCGCGTTTTGACATCGATCCACTTTCTGACGCCTTCCAGGTCTTCTTCATCGAAAGGTACTTCGACCCGGCCTTGTGTGCGGTAACTTGTGTCCGCCCCCACTTTGGCATTCATCTCTCGCCAACGTTGCTTGGCAAGATGGTGCAACTGGAATGTCGCATCAGGCATCTTGTAGGTCATGACCTGGCCATAGAACCTGCAAGACTGTTCGCCGGCAATTTCACCTTTTTCAACGACAACGACCGAGAGGCCGCGCTCGACAAGGTTGATTGCGGTCATGAGCCCCAGAATACCAGCGCCAACAACCACTACGTCTGCCTGCTTGGGAAGCGCCCCCTCGGTGCCTGCCACATAACCGAACCGCGGTTTGCCGGGAATCAATCGGCCTTCCCGGGTCAACAACGGGGTCAGAACCCCTGCGCCGCCTGCGATAGCCACGACGCCGCCGCCAATCAAAAATTTACGCCTCGTCATTCCCATGACACTTTCCCTTCCTGATATTCGGTGCTGGTTGCATGAGCCCTGGCAGCAAGGCACATGCTGGGCCGACAGCCGAATAACCAACTTTGTGGTTATTGCTTCAGACTGACGGCTCACATGAAAGGTGGCCATTCTGGTGACGCGCTATAGGCGGGAAAATCGTTGAGGGCAAATACTTAGTTCAGCCATTTGAAAACTATCACGCAGGTGACACAAATAGTTGATATGGCGACACGGTATAGGTGCAAGAAGAAAGTGCTAAAAGCTTTGCAAGTATCGAACTTGCTTGATTTATTCCGGCTTGCCAACAACTGAACTGGCTCAAGGAATCGTATCGATTTCAATACACCGTAACGAAATCAGTACGAACCCGTTCGAGTGCTATTGCACAAGGTTTTGATCCCCAAACCCTTTTTCATGCACAACCTTCTGTAGCGTTTTCGTTCCAAACAAACAAGCAGCCACCCCGCAAAAATCAATAAATCATTGTTTTTAAAGAATTTTCTTTGATTGGCCGCATTATTGCTAAGGGAAAGCAACCCCAAGAGCGCGGAGCCACCGCGCCCAACGCCCTGCTTCCCGAGGATTCCCCATGAGCGAGTTGCGTTTCACTGAAGATCACGAATGGCTGCGCGTCGAAGCCGATGGCAGCGTCACCGTGGGCATCACCGCCTACGCCCAGAACGCCCTTGGCGATGTGGTTTTCGTGCAACTGCCAGAGTTGCAGCCGTATGAGAAAGGCAGCGAAGCGTCCACCGTCGAGTCGGTAAAAGCCGCCAGCGGTGTCTATATGCCCCTGACCGGTGAAGTGGTCGAGGTCAACGGCCAGCTCGAAGACAGCCCGGAACTGGTCAACGAAGACCCGATGGGCGAAGGCTGGTTCTTCCGCTTCATCCCTGCCGACGCCAGCGCCGTAACCGCCCTGCTCGACCAGGACGCCTACGACCGCCTGCTCAAAGCCAACGACGACGCCTGAGGAACTCCGCCATGACCATCAACCTCGGCACCGCCAACGAATTCATCGCCCGCCACATCGGCCCGCGCGCCGCTGACGAGCAGGCCATGCTCGCCGCCCTGGGCTTCGACTCGCTGGAGGCCATGACCGCTGCGGTCATCCCCGACAGCATCAAGGGCACCAGCGTGCTCGGTTCCCACGACGGCCAGAGCGAAGCCGATGCACTGGCCGCACTCAAGGCCATTGCCGGCAAGAATCAACTGTTCAAGAGCTACATCGGCCAGGGCTACTACAACACCCACACCCCGGCACCGATCCTGCGCAACCTGCTGGAAAACCCGGCCTGGTACACCGCTTACACCCCATACCAGCCAGAAATTTCCCAAGGCCGCCTGGAAGCGCTGCTGAACTTCCAGACCCTGATCAGCGACCTCACCGGCCTGCCGATCGCCAACGCCTCCCTGCTCGACGAAGCCACTGCGGCGGCCGAGGCCATGACCTTCTGCAAACGCCTGTCGAAGAACAAGGCCAGCCACGCCTTCTTCGCCTCCGTGCACTGCCACCCGCAAACCCTCGACGTGCTGCGCACCCGTGCCGAGCCGCTGGGTATCGAGGTCGTGATCGGCGATGAGCGCGAACTGGGCGATGTCAGCGCCTTCTTCGGCGCCCTGCTGCAATACCCGGCCAGCAACGGTGACGTGTTCGACTACCGTGACGTGGTACAGCGCTTCCACGCAGCCAACGCCCTGGTCGCCGTGGCCGCTGACCTGCTGGCCCTGACCCTGCTGACCCCGCCGGGCGAGTTCGATGCCGACGTGGCCATCGGCAGCGCTCAGCGCTTCGGCGTGCCACTGGGCTTCGGTGGCCCGCACGCGGCTTACTTCGCCACCCGTGACGCCTTCAAGCGCGACATGCCGGGCCGCTTGGTCGGCGTGTCGATCGACCGCTTCGGCAAGACCGCCCTGCGCCTGGCCATGCAAACCCGCGAGCAGCATATCCGCCGCGAAAAGGCCACCAGCAACATCTGCACCGCCCAGGTGCTGCTGGCCAACATTGCCAGCATGTTCGCCGTGTATCACGGCCCGGCCGGCCTAAAGCGCATTGCCGAGCGCACCCACGCCCTGACCGCGATCCTGGCCGCCGGCCTGAAAGCCTTGGGCGTGCAGGTAGTGGGCGCCAGCGCCTTCGACACCCTGACCCTGGCCACCGGCACTGCAACCGCCAGCCTGCATGACAAGGCCCGCGCCCAAGGCATCAACCTGCGCCAGGTCGACGCCACCCACCTGGGCCTGTCGCTGGACGAAACCAGCAGCCAGGCTGACGTCGAGTCGCTGTGGCAATTGTTCGCTGGCGACCAGGCTCAACCAGACTTCGCCGCGCTGGCCGCCAGCACCGGTTCGCTGCTGCCTACCGCCCTGCTGCGCCAGTCGGCCATCCTCGAACACCCGGTGTTCAACCGCTACCACAGCGAAACCGAGCTGATGCGCTACCTGCGCCGCCTGGCCGACAAGGACCTGGCGCTGGACCGCAGCATGATCCCGCTGGGCTCGTGCACCATGAAACTGAACGCCGCCAGCGAGATGATTCCGGTGACCTGGGCCGAGTTCGGCAACCTGCACCCGTTCGCCCCGGCCGAGCAGAGCCAGGGCTACCTGCAGATGACCACCGAGCTGGAAGCCATGCTGTGCGCCGCCACTGGCTATGACGCCGTGTCGCTGCAGCCCAACGCCGGTTCTCAGGGCGAGTACGCAGGCCTGCTGGCCATCCGTGCATACCACCGCAGCCGTGGCGAAAGCCATCGCGACATCTGCCTGATCCCGTCGTCGGCCCACGGCACCAACCCGGCGACCGCCCACATGGCCGGCATGCGCGTGGTGGTTACCGCTTGTGACGCCCGCGGCAACGTCGACGTAGAAGACCTGCGCGCCAAGGCCATCGAGCACCGCGAGCGCCTGGCCGCGATCATGATCACCTACCCGTCGACCCACGGCGTGTTTGAGGAAGCGATCGGCGAAATCTGCGCGATCATCCATGACAACGGTGGCCAGGTGTACATCGACGGCGCCAACATGAACGCCATGGTCGGCCTGTGCGCCCCGGGCAAGTTCGGCGGCGACGTGTCCCACCTGAACCTGCACAAGACCTTCTGCATTCCGCACGGCGGTGGCGGCCCGGGCGTTGGCCCGATTGGCGTCAAGTCGCACCTGGCGCCTTTCCTGCCAGGCCACGCGCAGCTTGAAAACACCGAAGGGGCCGTATGCGCCGCGCCGTTCGGCAGCGCCAGCATCCTGCCGATCACCTGGATGTACATCCGCATGATGGGCGGTGCCGGCCTCAAGCGCGCCTCGCAAATGGCAATCCTCAACGCCAACTACATCGCCCGCCGGCTGGAAGAGCACTATCCTGTTCTGTATACCGGCGGTAATGGCCTGGTGGCCCACGAGTGCATCCTCGACCTGCGCCCGCTGAAGGACACCAGCGGCATCAGCGTCGACGACGTGGCCAAGCGCCTGATCGACTTTGGCTTCCACGCCCCGACCATGTCCTTCCCGGTGGCGGGCACGCTGATGATCGAACCGACCGAAAGCGAGTCCAAGGAAGAACTGGACCGCTTCTGCAATGCGATGATCCAGATCCGCGAAGAAATCCGTGCGGTCGAAAACGGTAGCCTCGACAAGGACGACAACCCGCTGAAAAACGCCCCGCACACCGCGGCCGAGCTGGTTGGCGAATGGGCCCACGGCTACAGCCGCGAGCAGGCGGTTTACCCGCTGCCAAGCCTGGTGGAAGCCAAATACTGGCCGCCGGTGGGCCGGGTCGACAACGTGTTCGGCGACCGTAACCTGGTGTGCGCTTGCCCGTCGATCGAGAGCTATCAGGACGCCTGATAGCTCCTCCCCCGCCACCTAGATTGGATGGCGGACTCTGTGGGAGCGGATTTATCGGGGCACCGAACCGCCGCGAATGCGGTGGTGAAACCGGCATCGCATTCGCGGGTGAACCCGCTCCTACAGGGCTCACCGTCCGTCCAACGAACTTGGCAGGAGGTCATTATGTCTTTGAGCGTCTTCGACCTGTTCAAGATCGGCATCGGCCCCTCCAGTTCCCACACGGTCGGCCCGATGCGCGCCGCCGCGCGGTTCGCCGAAGGTCTGCGCCGTGATGGCCTGCTCACCCGCACGGCCAGCGTCAAGGCCGAGCTGTATGGCTCGCTGGGCGCCACCGGCAAGGGCCACGGCAGTGACAAGGCCGTGCTGCTGGGCCTTGAAGGCGAACACCCGGACATTATCGACACCGAAAGCATCCCCGCCCGCCTACAGGTCATCCGCGACAGCGGCCGCCTAAACCTGCTGGGCGAGCACAGCATCGCGTTCATTGAAAAACAACACCTGTCGATGATCCGCAAGCCGCTGGATTACCACCCCAACGGCATGATCTTCCGCGCCTTCGATGACGCCGGCCTGCAAATTCGCAGCCGCGAGTATTACTCGGTGGGCGGCGGTTTCGTCGTCGACGAGGACGCCGCCGGCCACGACCGCATTGTCGAGGACAGCACCGTGCTGCCCTACCCGTTCAAGACCGCCAAGGAACTGCTCGGCCATTGCACCGCGCAAAACCTGTCGATAAGCCTAGTGATGCTGGCCAACGAGGCCGCCTGGCGCCCAGAGGCACAAACCCGCGCCGGGCTGCTGCGCATCTGGCAGGTGATGCAGGATTGTGTCGAAGCGGGCTGCCAGCATGAAGGCATATTGCCGGGCGGGCTCAAGGTCAAGCGGCGGGCGCCCGCGTTGTACCGCCAACTGAGCCGCCACCCGGAGGCCAGCCTGCGCGATGCCCTGTCGGTGCTTGACTGGGTCAACCTCTACGCCTTGGCCGTGAACGAAGAAAACGCCTACGGCGGGCGCGTGGTCACCGCACCCACCAATGGGGCGGCAGGTATCGTCCCGGCAGTGTTGCACTACTACATGCGCTTCGTGCCGGGCGCCAGCGAGGACGGGGTGGTGCGTTTTCTGCTCACCGCTGCGGCCATCGGCATCCTGTACAAGGAAAACGCCTCCATCTCTGGCGCGGAAGTGGGCTGCCAGGGCGAGGTCGGCGTGGCCTGCTCGATGGCTGCCGGTGCGTTATGCGAGGTGATGGGCGGCAGCGTGCAGCAGGTGGAAAACGCTGCAGAAATCGGTATGGAACATAACCTGGGCCTGACCTGCGACCCGATCGGCGGGCTGGTCCAGGTGCCGTGCATCGAGCGCAATGCCATGGGCTCGGTGAAGGCAATCAACGCGGTGCGCATGGCCTTGCGCGGCGACGGGCAACATTACGTGTCGCTCGACAAGGTCATCCGCACCATGCGCCAGACCGGCGCCGACATGAAAAGCAAATACAAAGAGACCGCCCGTGGCGGCCTGGCCGTCAACATCATCGAATGTTGACCCGACAACAACACCAAGGAGTCACCGATGTCCGAAACACTGCTCAAGACCCCACTGCACGCCCTGCACCTGGAACTGGGTGCCCGCATGGTGCCGTTCGCCGGCTACGACATGCCGGTGCAGTACCCGCTGGGCGTGCTCAAGGAACACTTGCACACCCGCGAGCAGGCCGGCCTGTTCGACGTTTCGCACATGGGCCAGATCATCCTGCGCGGCGCGGATGCCGCCAAGGCCCTGGAAAGCCTGGTACCCGTGGACATCATCGACCTCCCGGCAGGCATGCAGCGCTATGCCATGTTCACCAACGAGCAGGGCGGCATCCTCGACGACCTGATGGTGGCCAACCTGGGTGACGACACGCTGTTCCTGGTGGTCAACGCCGCCTGCAAAGACCAGGACCTGGCCCACCTGCACAAACACATCGGCAACCGTTGCGAGGTGCAGCCACTGTTCGAGCAGCGTGCCCTGCTGGCCCTGCAAGGCCCGGCTGCGGTCAAGGTGCTGGAACGCCTGGCACCGGAAGTGGCCGGCATGACCTTCATGCAGTTCCGCCCGGTGAAGTTGCTGGGCGAAGACTGCTTCGTCAGCCGCTCGGGCTACACCGGCGAAGACGGCTACGAAATCTCGGTGCCGGCAAACGCTGCAGATGCCCTCGCCCGCCGTCTGCTGGCCGAGCCGGAAGTACAGCCGATTGGCCTGGGCGCTCGCGACTCGCTTCGCCTGGAAGCCGGCCTGTGCCTGTATGGCCACGACATGAATACCGAGACCACCCCGGTCGAGGCCAGCCTGCTGTGGGCGATTTCCAAGGTGCGCCGGGCCGACGGTGCACGTGCTGCCGGGTTCCCCGGTGCCGAGGCCATCTTCGCCCAGCAGCGCGATGGCGTGGCACGCAAACGCGTCGGGCTGCTACCGCAAGAACGTACGCCCGTTCGTGAGGGTGCGGATATTGTCGATGCAAACGATAAACCGGTCGGTAAAGTCTGCAGCGGCGGCTTTGGCCCGACACTCGGTGCACCTGTAGCAATGGGTTATATCGATAGTGAACATGCTGCAGTCGACACACCGCTGTTTGCCGTGGTGCGGGGCAAGAAGGTTGCGTTGAAAGTCAGCAAAATGCCTTTCGTAGCACAACGTTACTACCGGGGTTGAAACGGCTTTGTGAAGGTTACGGGCAGGCTCGACATATTCGTTTTCGAACCTGCCCAATAACTTTTGAACATGGCGCCAGGCCAGGCGCCATGCCGTTTCCGTCAAATCGGTCGGTTATCGGCAAACGGCTGATTTTCCATACGACCAAGGGCTTGTTTTTCGCTCGGGAGTTGGCGTAGAGTCACTGCACTGTGTTTGCATGGGTCGCAACAGTTCGTGACCTGGGCCAGTAGCCGAGATTTGCTACAACCCGTTCGACGTCTCTTACTTTCCTGCAACCCAGCCCAGTAATCTTTCGCTTACAAACAAGTGCGAAAGAAACTGTCATCAAAATTTAAGCTTCATAGGAAATAAGACAATGGCTGAGCGTCAGAACGGTACCGTCAAGTGGTTCAATGACGAAAAAGGTTACGGCTTCATCACCCCAGAAAGCGGTCCGGATCTGTTCGTGCACTTCCGCGCTATCGAAGGCAACGGCTTCAAGAGCCTGAAAGAAGGCCAGAAGGTTACCTTCGAAGCAGTCCAGGGCCAGAAAGGCATGCAGGCTGACAAAGTTCAGGTCGCCGGCTAAGCCGAACCCGACTTCGAGAAAAGCCCCTGCCAAGTGCAGGGGCTTTTTTTTGCCCGTAGAATAGCGGCTTCGTCTTCTGGAGCCGTCCCGCATGTCCAAGCCTCTGCTCACCCCTCAGGGAGATTTTCCACCGGTCGGCCTGGGCCGGCGCCTGGCAGCGATGTTCTATGACTTTTTGCTGTGCACGGCCCTGCTGATCGTGACCGCTGGCGCCTACAAAATGATCCAGATGGCGATCATCGGCGAAGCACGCATGCGCGAGCTGACCGAGGCGGGGGCACTGGATGGCGACCCACTGCTGTCGACGGTGCTGCTGTTCGCCCTGTTCGGCTTCTTTGCCAAGTTCTGGACCCATGGCGGGCAGACCCTGGGCATGCAGGTATGGGGCGTGCGCGTGCAGAACGCCGATGGTTCGGCCATCAGCCTGTGGCAGGCGCTGCTGCGCTTTGTGGTCTCGATCGCCTCATGGCTGTGCCTGGGGCTGGGGTTCTTCTGGGTGTTGATCGACAAGCGCAAGCGGGGCTGGCATGACATTTATTCGGAGAGCCAGCTGGTGCGGGTGCCGAAGCTGAAGAAATAACGTGAGAGTACGCCGTTTTGGATGCTGCGCCTGTTAGATCGAGCGCCGCCCGCGCGGCGCATCGCGAGCTGTCGCTCGCTCCTACGTTTGTTTCGTGCCAATTAATCCTGAGGGATTTGCGCGCGTACGCCTTGGCGCATGGCTCGATATCGCGTCGTACAAACCAGGCGGTCGCGCGCGTCTGCCACAGGCGTTACTGGCCCGAAACAAACGTAGGAGCGAGCGACAGCTCGCGATGCGCCGCGCGGGCGGCGCTCGATCTCACTGGCACCAC
Source organism: Pseudomonas sp. FYR_2 (assembly GCF_043106425.1). Taxonomy (NCBI): domain Bacteria; kingdom Pseudomonadati; phylum Pseudomonadota; class Gammaproteobacteria; order Pseudomonadales; family Pseudomonadaceae; genus Pseudomonas; species Pseudomonas sp. FYR_2. Next base: position 7,900 of record NZ_JBICMM010000035.1, on the reverse strand, counting down.
ATCACCCAAGTCGATCAACCCGCCCGGCGCAACAACCACACACCGGCCAAGGCACAGATGCCCGCCGGGATCACCACCGCCAGCAGCGGCGGGAAGCCGAACACCTGGCTTGAAGGCCCCAACAGGTCCTGGCCGATGCGGAACACGAAGCCCACCAGCACACCGGTGAACACGCGCTGCCCGAGGGTTACCGAGCGCAGCGGGCCGAAGATGAAGGAAATTGCCATCAGCACCAGTGCCGCAGTCACCATCGGCTGCAGTACCTTGGTCCAGAACGCCAGCCAGTAGCGGGCATTGTTCAAACCCTGGTCAGACAGGTAGTGGATGTAGTCCCACAGCCCGGTAATCGACAGCGACTCGGGTGCCAGGATCACGGTATTGAGCAGTTCTGGCGTGAGCGAAACGTCCCAGCGCTCTTGCGGCGCGCTGACGACTTCGGTGTGGTCGCCACGGAAATAGGTGGTGCGCACGTCGGCGAGCAGCCAGTGGTCGTTCTGGTACTGGGCACGGCGGGCGAAACTCGACGTGACGATCTTGCGCTCGTTGTCGAAGCGGTAACGGGTCACCCCCAGCAGCAGGCCGTTAGGCTGCACGGCGTTGATGTGCACGTACTCTTCACCCTGACGGTGCCACATACCGCGCTTGGAGCTTTGTGCCTCACCACCGCCCTGGGCCAGGGAGCGGTCGGCCTGGGCCTTGTTCTCGGTCACCGGTGCCACGTATTCACCGATCAGCAGGCCGACCAGCATCAGTACCAGCATCGGCTTCATCACCGCCCAGACGATACGGCCGATGGAAACGCCGGCCGCACGCATGATGGTCAGCTCGCTGCTGCTGGCCAGGCTGCCCAGGCCGATCAGGCAGCCGATCAGTGCCGCCATCGGCAGCATTTCGTACAGCCGCCGCGGCGCGGTGAGCAGGACGAAGTTGCCAGCCTCCATCACCGTGTAGGTATCACTCAGGTCGCTCATCTCGTCGATGAAGGCGAACAGCGAAGCCAGGCCGAGGATGATCCCCAGCACAGCCAGGATGGCCAGCAGCACGCTCTGGCCGATATAGCGGTCGAGCTTAGCCATGGGCCACCTCCGCACGACGGGCAGCGCGCTTGAGGCGCAGCGGCTCCCAGTACATCAGCCCCAGGCCGATCAGCAGGAACAGACCGTGGACCCACCACATGCCCAGGCCGATCGGAAGTTTGCCCTTCTCGAGGGCACCGCGTACGGAAATCAGCATTGTCAGGTAGGCCATGTACAGAAGAATTGCCGGCAGCAGCTTGAGGAAGCGGCCCTGACGCGGGTTGACCCGGGACAGTGGCACCGCCAGCAGGGTGACGACGAACACCAGGATCGGCAGCGACAACCGCCATTGCAACTCGGCACGCTCACGCAGGCCTTTCTTGCCGATCAACTCGGAGGTGGGGATGGCTTCACGTTCGGTGACTTCCTCGCTGACTTCCGGCTTGGGCAGCAGCACGCCATAGGTGTCGTACTTGATGGCACGGTAGTCGGCCTGGCCCGGGTTACCGTCGTAGCGGTAACCGTTTTCCAGCACCAGATAGCGGTTGCCGTCGGCCTGGATTTCCTGGTGGCCCTTTTCCGCGACCAGCACCGACGGCGCGCGGTCCTTGGTCTTGTCCTGGTTGAAGCGCTTCTCGGAGATGAACACCCCGGCCAGGTTGATGCGGTCGTCCGACAGCTGCTCGGTGTAGGTTACCCGCGAGCCGTCACGCAACGTCTGGAAGCGGCCCGGCACCAGGGTGTCGAACTCGGTCAGCGCGTCTTGCTGGGCGATGATCTGCTGCACCTGGGCCACGCCCAGCGGTGCCAGACTCAGGCTCAGCCAGGCCACCAGCAGGGCGACCAGGGCGGCCGGCGCCATGGTCATGCCCAGCAGCCGCTGCTGGCTCATGCCGGTGGCCGACAACACGGTCATCTCGCTTTCCAGGTACAAGCGCCCGTAAGCCAGGAGAATGCCAAGGAACAGCCCCAGCGGCAGGATCAACTGCAGGAAACCCGGCAACCGGAAGCCCATGATCAGGAACAGCACGCCCGGGTCGAGCACGCCCTGGGCAGCCTGGGCCAGGTACTTGATGAAGCGCCCGCTCATGATGATCACCAGCAGCACAGCGCTGACGGCGCTCAAGGTCACCAGGACCTCGCGGGACAGATAACGAAAGACGATCAAACCAGACACTCCTGGGTTGTCAGGGCGGACTGCCATGCAATGGCGCCAAACAATGACTTAGTACATCCAAGACCAATGCCGGTTCGCCAAAGGCGAACCTCCATGTAAAGTGCGCGCATTATCCTGTGATTGACCGCCCCTGTCACTTGGCCGCGCATGATCGCGCATAACGGGGTTGTCAGCACGCTTGCCGCAGGCTCAAACTGGCAGCTTTTCCGCTGGCGCGCGACTAAGCGGCCAGGCCCGTCCAGAGCGCTGGCACACACAGCGCCATTCGTATCGATCATTCGGGGATCCTGACATGGAACTGGTTGTAAAAAGCGTAGCTGCTGCATCCGTAAAAACCGCCACACTGGTCATTCCGGTAGGTGAAAACCGCAAGCTCGGTGCTGTGGCCAAGGCTGTCGACCTGGCCAGCGAGGGTGCCATCAGCGCCGTGCTCAAGCGCGGCGACCTGGCCGGCAAGCCGGGCCAGACCCTGCTGCTGCAGAGCCTCGCGGGCCTGAAGGCCGAGCGCGTGTTGCTGGTAGGCAGTGGCAAGGATGAAGCTTTGGGTGACCGCGCCTGGCGCAAGCTGGTTGCCAGCGTGGCCGGCGTACTCAAGGGCCTGAACGGTGCCGATGCGGTGCTGGCCTTGGACGATGTGGCGGTCAGCAACCGCGACGCCCATTACGGTAAATACCGCCTGCTGGCCGAAACCCTGCTTGATGGCGAATACGTCTTCGACCGTTTCAAAAGCCAGAAGGCCGAGCCGCGCGCCCTGAAAAAGGTCACCCTGTTGGCCGACAAGGCCGGCCAGGCCGAAGTCGAGCGTGCGGTCAAACACGCCAGCGCCATCGCCACCGGTATGGCGTTCACCCGCGACCTGGGCAACCTGCCGCCTAACCTCTGCCACCCAAGCTTCCTGGCCGAGCAGGCCAAGGACCTGGGCAAGGCGCACAAGGCGCTGAAGGTCGAGGTACTGGACGAGAAGAAGATCAAGGACCTAGGCATGGGCGCGTTCTATGCCGTGGGCCAGGGCAGCGACCAGCCTCCACGCCTGATCGTGCTGAATTACCAGGGCGGCAAAAAGGCCGACAAGCCATTCGTGCTGGTCGGTAAAGGCATCACCTTCGACACCGGCGGCATCAGCCTCAAGCCAGGTGCCGGCATGGACGAAATGAAATACGACATGTGCGGCGCCGCAAGCGTGCTCGGTACGCTGCGTGCCGTGCTGGAACTGCAACTGCCAATCAACCTCGTGTGCCTGCTGGCCTGCGCCGAAAACATGCCAAGCGGCGGTGCCACCCGCCCAGGTGACATCGTCACCACCATGAGCGGTCAGACCGTGGAAATTCTCAACACCGACGCCGAAGGCCGCCTGGTGCTGTGCGACACCCTGACCTACGCCGAGCGCTTCAAGCCGCAGGCGGTGATCGACATCGCTACCCTGACCGGCGCCTGCATCGTCGCCCTGGGCAGCCACACCTCCGGCCTGATGGGCAACAACGACGACCTGGTGGGCCAGTTGCTCGACGCCGGCAAGCGCGCCGACGACCGTGCCTGGCAGTTGCCGCTGTTCGATGAATACCAGGAGCAACTGGACAGCCCGTTCGCCGACATGGGCAACATCGGCGGGCCGAAGGCCGGCACCATCACCGCGGGTTGCTTCCTGTCGCGCTTCGCCAAGGCCTACAACTGGGCGCACATGGACATCGCCGGTACCGCCTGGGTCAGTGGCGGCAAGGACAAAGGCGCCACCGGCCGCCCAGTGCCTCTGCTGACCCAGTACCTGCTGGACCGCGCTGGCGCGTGATGCCGTGAGGCCGGTGGCGCCTTGTGCGCCACTGGTCGGCGATTCTCACCATGAGCAAAGTCGACTTCTACATCTTGCCCACCGACTCGCTGTCGGCGCGGCTCGATTTCGCCTGCAAGCTGTGCGAAAAGGCCTGGCGCCTCGGCCACCGGGTGTACCTGCACTGCCAGGACGCGGAGCAGCGCAGCGAGCTGGACCAACGCTTGTGGCGCTTCAAGGGCGAGGCGTTCGTGCCCCACGACCTGGCCGAGGTGCATGCCGATGCCAGCGTGGCGCTGGGCTTGGCAGACAGCGCGGGCGAGCACCGCGACCTGCTGATCAACCTTGGCGCCAGCGTGCCGGGCTTTGTCGGCCAGTTCGAGCGGGTGGCCGAAATCGTGGTCGAGGAGCCTGGCATCCGCCAATCGGCCCGAGAGCGATTCCGTTTCTACCGTGAACAGGGCTATGCTCTGCAAGACCACCGCTTACAGCGACTTTGACGACGATGGACAAGCCCTCCCCTTTGCCCGACTCCGCCCATCTGCTCGATGACCTCGAGTCGATCCGCCAGCTGCTTGGCGACGCCGACCTGCAACCGCCGCTGCTGACCGAAACCGTGGAGCAGATTCCGTTACTGCTGGAAGAGCCTGCCGGCAACCCAGCACCGGTTGCCGAACCGGCGGCTGCCGAGCCCGAGGACGACCCGCAAACCCGCCGCCAGGACACCCTGCTGCACCTGGAGAGCGAACTGCGTGCCGCGGCGCAGATGATCATGCAGGACGTGATCAACGACTTCACCCCGCACATCGAGAACGAGATCAAGCGCCGGCTGGATGCGCGGATCGAGCGGTTGATCAAGCGTTCGGAGTAATCCTGAATTTCCGCGGTGCCTGCTTCGCGGGCAAGCCCGCTCCCACAGGGTCGCCACAAGTCTTGAAGGCTGTGGTGATCCTGTGTGCGGGCTTGCCCGCGAAGCAGACGCCGCACTGCCAGATAGCAGTAGCTTGTCGCCTGCGGCCCCCACCTTGGTTATACTTCCCGGCTTTCCCGAATAAATGCACAGGGTCCCGCCGCGCATGGATAAGACCTACCAGCCGCACGCCATCGAAACTTCCTGGTACAACACCTGGGAGTCCGAGAACTATTTCGCCCCACAAGGTGCAGGCGAGTCCTACACCATCATGATCCCGCCGCCGAACGTGACCGGCAGCCTGCACATGGGCCATGGGTTCAACAACGCGATCATGGACGCCCTGATCCGTTTCCGCCGCATGCAAGGCCGCGACACCCTGTGGCAGCCAGGCACCGACCACGCCGGTATCGCCACGCAGATGCTGGTCGAGCGCCAGCTCGAAGCCAAAGGCCAGAACCGTCATGACCTGGGCCGCGAGAAGTTTCTGGAAAAGGTCTGGGAATGGAAGGACCAGTCCGGTGGCAACATCAGCCGCCAGATCCGCCGCCTGGGCTCTTCGGTAGACTGGAGCCGCGAGCGCTTCACCATGGACGACGGCCTCTCCGAAGCCGTTAAAGAAGCGTTCGTGCGCCTGCATGAAGACGGCCTCATCTACCGTGGCAAGCGCCTGGTCAACTGGGATACCAAGCTGCACACGGCCATCTCCGACCTCGAAGTGGAAAACCACGACGAGAAAGGCCACCTGTGGAACCTGCGCTACCCGCTGGCCGACGGCGCCAAGACCGCCGAAGGCAACGACTACCTGGTGGTTGCCACCACCCGTCCGGAAACCCTGCTGGGTGACGCGGCCGTTGCGGTCAACCCGAATGACGAACGCTACCAGGCACTGATCGGCAAATTCGTCGAACTGCCACTGGTAGGCCGCCGCATCCCGATCATCGCCGACGACTACTGCGACCCTGCGTTCGGTACCGGCTGCGTGAAGATCACCCCGGCTCACGACTTCAACGACTACGAAGTCGGCAAACGCCACAACCTGCCACTGCTGAACATCTTCGACAAGAACGCCTTCGTGCTGGCCAGCGCCCAGGCCTTCAACCTCGACGGCAGCGTCAACGAGCAGGTTGATACCCGACTGCCGGCCCAATACGCCAACCTCGACCGCTTCGTCGCGCGCAAGCAGATCGTTGCCGACCTGGATGCCCAGGGCCTGCTGGTGAGCATCGACGACCACGCCCTGAAAGTACCGAAAGGCGACCGTTCGGGCACCGTGATCGAGCCGTGGCTGACCGACCAGTGGTACGTCTCTACCAAGCCGCTGGCAGAACCTGCCATCGCCGCCGTGGAAGATGGCCGTATCCAGTTCGTGCCCAAGCAGTACGAGAACATGTACTTCTCCTGGATGCGTGACATTCAGGACTGGTGCATCAGCCGCCAGCTGTGGTGGGGCCACCGCATCCCGGCGTGGTACGACGAGGCAGGCCAGGTCTACGTTGGCCGCAACGAGGAAGAAGTGCGCGCCAAGCACAACCTGGGCGCCGACGTGGTCCTGCGCCAGGACGACGACGTGCTCGACACCTGGTTCAGCTCGGGCCTGTGGACCTTCTCGACCCTGGGCTGGCCAGAGCAGACCGAGTTCCTCAAGAAGTTCCACTCCACCGATGTGCTGGTAACCGGCTTCGACATCATCTTCTTCTGGGTTGCGCGCATGATCATGCTGACCATGCACCTGATCAAGAACGAGGACGGCACCCCGCAAGTACCGTTCAAGACCGTTTACGTACACGGTCTGGTGCGTGACGGCCAGGGCCAGAAGATGTCCAAGTCCAAGGGCAACGTACTGGACCCGCTGGACATCGTCGACGGCATCACCCTCGACGCCCTGCTGGAAAAACGCACCAGCGGCATGATGCAGCCCAAGCTGGCCGAGAAGATCGCCAAGCAGACCAAGGCCGAGTTCCCTGAAGGTATCGCCAGCTACGGCACCGACGCCCTGCGCTTCACCTTCTGCTCGCTGGCCTCCACAGGCCGCGACATCAAGTTCGACATGGGCCGCGTCGAAGGCTACCGCAACTTCTGCAACAAGATCTGGAACGCCGCCCGCTACGTGCTGGACAAGGGCGAAGACTGTGGCCAGAACGGCGAAGCTTACGAACTGTCGCTGGCTGACCGCTGGATCATCTCGCAACTGCAGCGCACCGAAGCCGAAGTGACCCGCCAGCTGGAGCAGTTCCGCTTCGACCTGGCCAGCCAGGCGCTGTACGAATTCATCTGGAACCAGTACTGCGACTGGTACCTGGAGCTGTCCAAGCCGGTACTGTGGGACGAAAACGCCCCGGTCGAGCGCGCCCGTGGCACCCGCCGCACCCTGGTGCGCGTGCTGGAAGTGGCGCTGCGCCTGGCGCACCCGTTCATGCCGTTCATTACCGAAGAAATCTGGCAGCGCATCGCGCCGCTGGCCGGTATCGAAGGCAAGACCATCATGCTGCAGCCGTGGCCGGTGGCCAATGAAGCCCGCATCGACGCCGCCGCTGAAGGTGACATCGAGTGGCTCAAGGAACTGATGGTCGGTCTGCGCAACATCCGCGCCGAAATGAACATCGGCCCAGGCAAGCCGCTGCCGCTGTTCCTGAAGAACGCCAACGCCGACGACCAGCGCCGCCTGCTGGAAAACGAAGCCCTTCTGAAGAAGCTGGCCAAGGTGGAGTCGTTCACCGTGCTCGGCGATGCCGATGAAGCGCCGCTGTCGGCCACCGCTCTGGTCGGTGACCTGCAAGTGCTGGTGCCAATGGCCGGCCTGATTGACAAGGATGCCGAGCTGGCGCGCCTGAACAAGGAAATCCAGCGCCTGCAAGGCGAAGTGGCACGCGTGGGTGGCAAGCTGTCCAACGCCGCCTTCGTCGACAAGGCTCCGCCTGCGGTGATCGAGAAGGAACGTGCCAAGCTGGCCGAGTCTGAACAGGCCCTGGCCAACTTCACCGAGCAGCATGCGCGGATTGCTGCGCTGTAATCACAAGTGAAGCCATAGC
>NZ_JBICMM010000034.1:0-620 GCF_043106425.1 Pseudomonas sp. FYR_2 | reverse complement strand
ACGTAAACTTCTGCGGTGAACTTGGTGTGCGGCTTGACCGAACCTGGCTTGACCAGAACCTGACCACGCTCAACGTCGTCACGCTTGGTGCCACGCAGCAGAACGCCGCAGTTCTCGCCAGCACGGCCTTCGTCCAGCAGCTTGCGGAACATCTCAACACCGGTGCAGGTGGTGGTGGTGGTGTCACGCAGACCAACGATTTCCAGTGGGTCTTGAACGCGAACGATACCACGCTCGATACGACCGGTAACAACGGTACCACGACCCGAGATCGAGAATACGTCTTCGATCGGCATCAGGAACGGCTGATCAACGGCACGAACTGGCTCAGGGATGTAGGCATCCAGAGTTTCTACCAGCTTCTTGACAGCGGTAGTACCCATTTCGTTGTCGTCTTTGCCTTCCAGGGCCATACGAGCGGAACCGATGATGATCGGAGTGTCGTCGCCTGGGAAGTCGTAGGTGGACAGCAGGTCGCGAACTTCCATCTCGACCAGTTCCAGCAGCTCAGCGTCGTCTACCAGGTCAGCCTTGTTCAGGAAGACCACGATGTACGGAACGCCTACCTGACGGGACAGCAGGATGTGCTCACGGGTTTGTGGCATCGGACCATCGGCGGC